>VXNK01000025.1 GCA_009840595.1 Rhodospirillaceae bacterium
AGATCGGCAAGCTGACGCCTGATCCCGCTCGGGCGGTCAGACCGGACGCTTACGCGGAGCGGGCGGCCGCTTTCCTGAAATCGAGCGGCGCTGCCGTGGCCCTGCCGGCCTTTACCGGGCGGACCCACGGCTTCGGCGCCGGCGATCTCTATGTGTTCGTCTTCGATTTCCACGGCACCATGCTGGCCAGCGGCGGCTGGCCGGAACATGTCGGCGCCAATGTCGTCGGCCCGTACGGCGCCGGCGGCCCCTATGCCCGCATCCGCCGCGTCGCCGCATCCCCGCCGGGGCGCGGCTGGGTCCGTTACAACTGGTACAGCCCCTGTACCCGCTCGATGCAGCCCAAGATGACCTACGTCATCCGCGTCGGCCCCTATATCGTCGGCGTCGGGGCCTACACGATCCCCGCCGTCTGACGGCAGGCGGCGGCCGGCGCGGACCGGCTTTGGACCGGCTTCGGGCAGCCCGGTCCGGAATTCCGGTCCCGATTACCGCAGCACGTCGAGCGCGCCGGCCCCGACCGCGGCGCGCCGGGCGGCGCGCGCCCGGTTGGTCTCCTTCGCGAGCCGCCAGACGCCGGCAAAGTCGCGCGGGCGGCGCAGCAGACCGGCAAGCACCGGCAGTGCCCGCGTCCGGCCGTCGGGCATGAGTCCGGCGAGCGCCGCGCGCGGCACCGACCGGCCGGCCGGATCGCCGATGGCGCGGATCGCGACAAAGGGTATCCCGGCGTCCATGGCGGCCGTCGCGACGGCGTGGCTTTCCATGTCGACGGCCAGGGCGCCGTGGCGGCGGAACAGCCGGCGCTTGTCCAGCGCCGTCATCACCGGCCGGTCGCTGCCGAAGACCGCGCCGCTGTCGAAGGCCCCGTCGACCCGCAGGAGGGCCTTGACCCAGGGTTCGTGCGCCGGCATCGCGGCGCCGTCCGGCCCGATCACCGAGGACGCGATGACGATCACGCCGGCGCCGAGCGACGGGTCGAGCCCGCCGGCGACGCCGAAGCTGACCAGGCCGGAAGCGCCGTACGCCGCCATGGCGCGCGCCGCGGCGGCGGCCTCTTCGGGCCGCCCGGCTGCAGCGCGGACCATCAGAAGCTCCGCCGCGCCGGCCCGGCGCAGGCAGGCGGCCTCTTTCGCGAGGCCGGTGACGATGCCGAGGCTACGCGCGACAGTAGGCTTTTCGGTGGCTTCGGTCATGCCCGGATCGTAGCGGGGTCCGGCGGCGCTGTCCTGCGGATTGTCGCCGCCGGCGGATCGAAACGACACAACGGAGGGCTTTTCGGCTTGCACCGAAGCACGAAGGGCTATATCGTGAACAAACAGGCTGGAGAAAGATGCTGAGCCCTGAGATCATCGCTGTCGTCGGCACAGGCGTTGCCCTTGCCGCCACGATCCTGCCCTCGCTTCACTCGCTGCGGCGGGATGTGAGCGGTTTGCAACGCGATATCGGCGATCTGCGCGAGCGGATGGCGCGACTCGAAGGGCTGTTCGAAGGTTTTACCGGGCGCACGCACAGCGATCCGGCCGAATAGCCGCTGCCCGATCCCTTCCGTTCCAAGCGATCCTGAACGGTTTCCGGTAACGCCGGTCAGTGATCCGCGCCGGCCTGCGCCGCTTCGAAAGCGGCCTGTTGTTCCGCGGTCGCTTCCCTCTGATACTTCGCCTTCCATTCGGCAAACGGCATGCCGTAGACGATCTCGCGCGCCGCCATCTTGTCGAGGTCGAGCCCTTTCTCGTCGGCGGCGTCCTTGTACCAGTTGCTCAGGCAGTTGCGGCAGAAGCCTGCCAGGTTCATCAGGTCGATATTCTGCACGTCGGTGCGCGCGCGCAGATGGCCGACCAGGCGGCGGAAGGCGGCGGCTTCCAGTTCGGTGCGGGTGGCGTCGTCCATGTTTCCGGCTCCGGCAATGCGTGGCGTTCGCTCTGATTTTGCCGCCCCCGGAAGCAAATTCCAGAGGGCAAATTCGTCCGCCCTAGCGGAAGGCGAAGACCGGGCTGTTCCAGGCCTGGAAGCCGTCTTCGGTGTAGACGCTGATCCACAGCGGGTTGTCGCCGCCGTCCGACAGCGGGATCGTCACCGTCTCCCGCATCTCGCGCACGCTCAGGGCTTCCGGCAGCCGGAAAACCTTGACCCGCCGCTCCAGCCCGCCGGCCTCGAGTACGGTATCCTCCAGCCCGATCCCGCCGAGCGCCGCCGCCAGGGTGCCGCGGTTGGTTTCGATTTCCACCGCACCGGCGTCGCCGTCCAGCCAGACATCGAAGCCGCCGTAGTTGCCGGTGGTGATGGCCTCGAAGACGACCTTGCCGTCGCCCTCGGTTTCCAGCCGGCGCTCATGGTTCCAGACATTGATCTTCGCCAGCCGGTCGATCTTTGCGTCGCTGAACCGGGCCTCGCCGCTCCACGCGCTGTCCCGGCCGCGGCCGCGATACTCGGCGCCGCTCCACAGCACCCGCAGCCGGTTGCCCAGGTCGTCCGCCGTGTAGGGGCGCAGGGTCTGCACCACCTCCTTGCCGTTGCGCACCTCGATGCGCTCGATCGGCGTCTGGGCGATAACGTGGAAGCTGAGCGCCGCCTCGCGGTCTGCCGTCTGCACGATATCGCCCATCATCGCGGAGTCGACGCGGCGGGTTTCGGTGTCGGGATACACGTTGGGATCCCGGTCGAACAGGGTGCCGCCGCCCGCAAGAGCCACCTGCACGTCCATGTGCATCCGGGTGCCGGTCGTGCCGTAGGTGTGGCGCCGGCGCACCGCGTCCATGATGCCGTCGCGGCTCAGCTCTTCGGCCAGGAAGCAGGTCAGCCCGCCATAGGCGCCGAACATCGACGCGCCGGGATAGCTCGCGCCGGGCCGGCCCTTGTGGCCATCGCTATTGCACACCACGCCGCAGCGGTGGCCGAGCGCGAAGCCGTCGGTAAGCAGCCATTCGAAGGTGCCCCAGGCGGAATGAATCTCCATCGCCTTTTCGACGCGCGGATCGTGGGCGAAGGCGGTATCGGCGTAGCGCCCGCCGACATGGGCGTAGACGAAGCAGTCCTCGCCCTCGAGCGCCTCGAACAGCAGGCGGGCGTTCGGCGCATCGGTATCGAGGTCCGAGCGGTCGACCAGCAGCGCATGGGAGGACCGGCGGATCTGCCGGCCTTCCTGCCGGAAATAGACGTTGCGGTCGCCGCCGACCGCCGTGTTGCCCGACCATTCGTAGCCCGGAAAGGTCACGAACGTGCCCGGCTCGTCGTGGCGCGCGGTCAGAGTGTTGATATGGGCCCAGAAGGCGTTGTTGACCTGGAAATCGTTGGCCTGGTGGCTGGTGACGTCGAGCACCGCCTTGTTGCGCGCGAAATCGAAGTACTGCTCGGCGGTGGTGACGCCGATGCTCTCGCCGCTCTGGCCGTGCAGGTCGCCCCAGTAGCCGCTGTAGGGCCCGTCGCGTACGACCATCGGATGGCTTTCCGCCACAACCGCGCCGTCCGTATCGCGCACCGTAATGCGCAGCAGGCCGGGCCGGTCGACCGTCAGATTGTCGAACACGACCGAGCGGTTGCCCGTGTTGTAGCGGTAGCGCTCCGGCAGGCCGTTGACCGGCAATGTCGTCTCGAAGAGGAAATCGCCCTCCGCCAGCGGCGTCGGGTTGCCCCAGGCATCCTCGGCCTTGAGGCCGAAACGGAAGGGCTCGCCCGGCCGGCGCAGGGAGGAGAGGACGGCGCGCCAGACCGCAGGCGGGCCCGGCACGATGGCGACGCTCGGCGTATCGACGATCGGCGTGAAATGGCCGGAGGCGCACACGTCGGCCAGCACCTTGAACTCGAAGCCGCCCTCCACGAAGGTCTGCATCTTCATGCCCGGCGACCCGCCCGAGGTATCGCCGAAGACGATGGTGATCGTGTCGCCCTCGCGCAGATAGCCGCCGCGGACCCGGGCGGTCAGCGCCCGCCAGCGCGGCCGGGAGGCGACGCCGAAGCCGGCATAATCGAGCACGATACGCGCATTGCCGTCGGTCTGCGCGGAGACGTAGCCGGGCGCGGCCGGATCGTCGACCTGGAGGCGGCCGAAATCGGTCATCGCCCGGAACGCCACGCGGATCGCGCCGGTATCGTCCAGGCCGTAGCGGCCGACTGTATAGGTCAGCGTGAAGGTCTGTGCCGAGCGCGCGGCCACCGGGTCGGCGGGCTCCAGCTTCGCATGGCCGAGCAGCACCGGGTCCGCGCCGGGCTGGACCGCCGGCCAGGCCTCGCCCACCAGATGTTCCGGCACCGGCCCGTCGAGCGTGTTGGTGCGCATGCTTCCAGTCCTCCTTCGTCCGGCCGGCCGTGCGGCACATTACGGCGCTTCGCCCGGGACAGTTCGGTTCTCCCGCCGCGCCGAACCGACTCGACACCTGGCTGAAAGCTATATAGTTTTTCGGGGGTTGTGCAGAACAGTTTTCGTGGGAGGAAAATCATGCCGCATCATCCAAAATCCCGTCTGGCGATCATGGCAGTCGGCGGCGCGGTCGTGCCGGCCATCGTGGCTTCCAGCCTGGCCGTTCCGGCCGTCGCGGCGGACTATCCGAGCAAGCCGGTTACGCTGGTCATTCCCTACCGGGCCGGCGGCAGCACCGAGACCATGGGCCGGGTCTTCTCCAAGGCGCTGGGCAAGGAGCTTGGCACGCGCGTGATCGTGCGGACCCGGCCGGGCGCGGGCGGTGCGGTCGGCGCGACCGAAGTCGCCAAGAAGAAGGCGGACGGCTACACCCTGCTGTTCGCGGCGGCGGTTTCCCTGCTCTGGCCGCCGCTCCGGCAGAAGGTCGAGTTCGATCTCGACAGCTTCACCTATATCGGCCAGATCACGAACTATCAGCAGGCGCTGGTCGCCCGGCAGGACGCGCCCTACAACACGCTGAAGGAGCTGATCGCCCACGCCAAGAAAAAGCGGCTCAACTATGCCGACCAAGGCGCGATGACCCGGGCCTTCGTCGAGTATATCGCGACGAAGGAAGGCGTGAAATGGACCGGCATCCCCACCAAGGGCGGCGGCGAGATGGTGCCGTTCCTGCTCGGCGGCAAGGTCGATTTCGCCTGGAGCGGCGGCATCCACAACCGGTTTGCCGGCAAGATGAAGGTGCTGCTGTCGTTTAACGCGACCCGGCTCGTGGCCTCGCCCGACATTCCGTCCATCGGCGAGCAATACGGTGTGGCGATGCCGAGCCAGGCCGTCATCGTGGGGCCCAAGGGCCTTGACGCGGCGCTGGTGACGAAGATCGAAGGGGCGATCGCCAAGGCCGTGAAAGACAAGGCCTTCGTCGATCTTCTGACCACCAAGCTGAAGTTCCCGGCCAAGTTCGTCGGCCACAAGGCGCTGACCGCGGACATCGAGAAGACCGTCGCCGGCCTGAAACAGGTGATCGCCGCCGGCGCGAAGTGACCGGCCGGCAAGGCGAGGCGGAGTCCGGCGCCGGCCCGGCGCCGGACGGCGCCCCGCCGTCGGCGGACCCGTCAGTCGGCCCCGGCCCGCGGCAGGAACTCGCCGCCGGCGCGGTGCTGTTTGCTGCGGCGCTGCTCGCGCTGCTCTGGCTGATCCCGAATCACACCGGGGAATCCACCAGCGATCTGGAGGTTGCGCCGGGCTTCTTCCCGCAGGTGGCGGCGGGTGCGCTGCTCGTCCTGTCGGCGCTACTGGTCGGCCACCGGCTGATCCGCTTCCCGAAACTGCGCGAAATCCGGCCGGAAACCGGCGGCGGCGCGGTCCTCGCCGAAATCGCGATCCTGGCCGCAGGCGGCCTGCTCGTCGCCTGGGCGCTCGGCGCGGCCGGATACCTCGTCGTCGCGCCGGCCGTGATGCTGGCCGGCCTGCTCGCCGGCGGCGAGCGGCGCTGGTGGATCATCGGGCTCGTCATCGCCGGCGTGACCGCCGCGACCTGGTTCGGCGCCGACCTGTTGTTCGGCGTCGTGCTCCCGTGACCCGGCGCCGGCGGTAACGGCGGAGCGCGGTCGTGATCGAGCAGCTGATCGCCGGCTTCGGCAATGCGCTGACGGTGACCAACCTGCTGTTCATCGCCGCCGGCATCACGCTCGGCATCGTCATCGGCGTGATCCCCGGGCTCGGCAGCGTGACCGCGCTCGCCGTTCTGATCCCGATCACCTTCTACATGTCGCCGCTCGCCGCCATCGCCTTCCTGGTCGGCGTCAACAAGGGGGGCACGTCCGGCGGCGCGATACCCGCCATCCTGCTCAATTCCCCCGGCACGCCGGAAGCCGCGGCGACGGCGCTCGACGGCCATCCGATGGCCAAGCGCGGCGAGTCCCAGCGCGCGCTCAAGTTCGCGCTGTTCTCCTCGGTCACGGGGGACACGATTTCCGATCTCCTGCTGATCGTGCTCGTCGTCCCCTTTGCCGCGATCGCGCTGGAGTTCGGCCCGCTCGAATACACCGCCGTGCTGCTGTTCGCCTTCGCCCTGCTCTCCGGCATCTCCGGCGATTCGCCGATCAAGGGCCTGATCGCCATCGCATTCGGCGTGTTCCTGTCGACCGTCGGCCTCGACCCGGTCGACGGCTCCCAGCGCATGGTGTTCGACGAGGTCGAGCTCTACGACGGCTTCCCCCTGTTCTCCCTCGCCGTCGGCTCGCTCGCCATGGCCTCGGTGCTCGGCCAGCTGTTCGAGTTATGGCGGGCCAGGGGCGAGAAGCGCCTCAGCGTCGAGGAATACGCCCGGATCGAGACCCGCCTGCCGGCACGCGAATTCTTCGGCCACTGGAAGACCATCGGGCGCTCGGCGCTGATCGGCTCCGGCGTCGGCATGCTGCCGGGCCTCGGCGTCACCCTCGCCGCTTTCCTGAGCTACGGCGCGGCGCGGCGGGCCTCGAAGGAACCGCAGAGCTTCGGCCGGGGCAACCCGCAGGGCATCATCGCGACCGAGGCGGCGAACAGCGCCGTCGTCGGCGCCAACCTGGTGCCGACCATCGCGCTCGGCATTCCGGGCAACATCGCGGCAGCCCTGCTGATCGGCGCCTTCATCATCCACGGCATCGTGCCCGGCCCCTTCATGCTGACCAACCACGGCGAGCTGGTCTACGCCCTGTTCGCCTCGATGCTGATGGCCAACGGCGTCCACCTGATCATCGGGCGGATCGGCATCCCGCTCTGGGCGCGGATCGCCCGGACGCCGCGCGCGGTCATCCTGCCGCCGGTCCTGGTCATGTGCATCGTCGGCGTCTACCTGCCCAACCAGTCGATCTTCGGCGTCGGCGTGATGCTCGCCTTCGCCTGCCTCGGCCTGGCGTTCCAGCGCCTCGGCTTCCCGATCGTCTGCATGGTGATCGGCTTCCTGCTCGGCGGCATGCTGGAAAATTCGGTGCGCCAGTCCCTGCGCCTGCACCAGTCGGACCTGACCGCCTTCCTCGGCAGCCCGATCGCCCTGATCTTTCTGGCGCTCACCCTGTTCGTCCTGCTCCGGGCGCTGCGCCGTGCCTGACGGGCCGCCCCTCGCCGACCCGGTCGAGCGCGCCCTGGCCGCCTATCTCGACGGCGCGGCGGATCCGGCGGCGCGCACCAAGCGCAGCGCCGTCCGCCTCGCGGTGGCCCAGGCGATGCGCGACGGCGTGCTCAAGGACGGCGACCTGCTGCCGCCGGAGAAGCGGCTGGCCGAAATCTTCGGCGTCAGCGTCGGCACCGTGCAGGCGGCGCTCCAGCAACTCCAGCAGCGCGGCGAGATCGTGCGCCGCAGCGGCTACGGCAGCCGGGTCGCGCTCGGCGACAGCTTTTCGAGCGCGATCTGGCATTTCCGCATCGTCGACCGCGACAGCGGCCGGCGCCTGACGGTCGAGGCGGAGCGCATCCGGATCGACGAGATCGCCGGCGGCGAGATGGGCAACGGCGACGAGGGCAATGGCGACGAGGGCAGCGCCGCACCGGACGATCCGCTGGCGCCCGTGTGGTCCGCCTTTCTCGGCCCGGACGACAGCTATGTCCGGATCCGCCGCGCGCTCACCATGTCCAACGGCGCGGCGGTCGCCGGGCGCATGGTGCTGCGCGCGCGGACTGCGCCGCGGCTGCTGGAGATGGCGCCGGAAGAGCTGCACGCGGTCAACATCCGCAGCTTCCTCCAGGACGAATTCGGCGTCGCGACCGCCCGGGCGAGCACGGAAGTCCGCGGCCTCTGCGCAAGCGATACGCCGGGCCCAGCTTCGGGGAACGCGCCGGCCGCGCCGGTCCTGGAGCTGCGTGCCCGCGCCGTCGCCCACGACGAAACACCGGTCTATTTCCAGACCGTCCGCGTCCCGTCGGACTCCTGCGCCTTTGCGTTTTGATCGTTCGGACCGGGCCGGCCGGGCCGGGCCGCAGGAAGGCGCCTTAAGGTTCGAGGGTCAGGATTCGAGGGTCAGGGTTCGAGGGTCAGGGCGATCCGGAAGCCGGTCTTGCTGTTGCGGTCCTTCCACCCGGCGGACTGGCGGCTGGCGCTGCGGATATCCCACGGTATGTCCCTCCACGAACCGCCGCGCAGCACGCGCTTGCGGCAGTCGACGCCTGCCGTCCGGGCGCTGCCGTCCGCGGGGGCGCCGCGATGGCTGGCGTGCCAGCAATCCTGCACCCATTCGCGGACGTTGCCGTTCATATCGTGCAGTCCGAAAGCGTTGGGCGGATGGGACCCCACCGAGGCCGTCTTCCTGCCGTCCCAGTGGCCGCCGCAACCTCTGCAGTTCGCCCGCTCCCGGCCCGCCGCAGCGCCCCAGGGGTAGGCGGTCTGCGTGCCGGCACGCGCCGCATATTCCCATTCCGCCTCCGAGAGCAGCCGATAGGGCTGGCCGAGAAACTTCCGCAGCCACCGGACATAGGCTCGCGCGTCGCGCCAGTCGATAAAGATCGCCGGGCGCCGGCCCCGGCCCCAGTTGCGGTCGCCCGCCCGGTGGCCGCGGCAACCGCCTGCGTTCACGCAGGCGTCCCATTCCGCGAAGGTGATCTCGTATTTGCTCACCGCGAAGCGCCGCGGGATGGTGACGCGATGGCGCGGCGCGGCGGCTTCGCCGCCCATCGTAAAGCTGCCGGCCGGGACGACGACCATCTGCGGGCAGAAATCGCAATCCTGGAACTCTTTGCCTGCCGGCCACAGCAGGTCGAGACGCTTCTGTTCGGCCGTTTGCCGGGCTTGCTTGCCGGCCGCGGGTTTCGGTTTCGCGGCTTTCTGCGCCGAAACCGGTTTCCGTTTCGCTGCTTTCCTCACCGGCGCCGGTTTCCGTTTCGCCGGCTTCCGCTTCGCCGCTGGCCGCTCCGAAGCCGGTTTCCGTTTCGCCGATTTCGGCGCCGCCGCCGGTTTCTTTTTCGCTGCTTTCTCCGCCGCCGGCTTCCCGGCGGGCCGCCACGCCCCGGCCAGCCTGCGGGCCTCCGCCCGTTCGCGCGCCGTCATTTCGATCGCCAGCGCATCGCGCCTGGCCGCCGCCGTGGCGTTGCCCCGTCCGGCGGCGAGATCGAGCCACTTGTACGCCTCAACATAGTCCTGCCGCGCGCCCAGCCCCCAGATATGGGCCCGGCCCAGCCCCAGCATCGCGCGGCTGTCGTCCGCCCGCGCCGCGGCGCGCCACTGCGCCACGGCTTCGGCATGACGCCCGGCATCCCAGGCGCGCTGGCCCGCCTCGTAGTCCGCCCGCGCCGCGCCGGCGCCGAGCAGCACCAGCCCGGCGCAAACCGCGGCCAGCAGAAATTTTCGGTCGGCCATCTCCCTGCCCCTTCGTCGGTCCGCCATCTGCCATAGGCGAAGCCGATCAGCGTCAGGTCAATATAGACCAGCGGCGCGCCGCCGAAAGCCGCCGGCGCGGCCTATTCGCGCTTTTGCCCGGCGGCCAGGGCTTCGAGCAATCCTTCGACCTTGCCGACGCGGCCTGCGAGACTCCAAAGGCAGCCGAGGATCGCGATCTGGAGCGGTCCGAGAATGCCGGCAAGAATGAGGATTGCTACGAACTCGGGGGTCATGCGCCAAATTTATCGACGACGTCGGCAAAATTCAATCGTTTTCCCGGCAGGGTGTTTGTTCGAGCGGCACTTTAAATTGGGGACTTATAGACTAGAGTAACAATCGGCGGTTTCCCGCTGTTTCATGCTTCCTTGTCGATTTCGACCTCAACATTGCGCACGACGGCCGCCAGAAGCGCTTCGGGCGTGGCGTCGATCCGCACATCCTCTTCCAGTTCCGCCTTGCTCGGCTGATAGGACGACGGCTTGAGCCGGACGCGGGGATTTTGCGCTTTCGCTTTGGGCTTCTGCTTCGGAGCCATTGTCAGGTGTCCTGTCTCTCCATCGAACCGCAGCACCCTACCGCGCCTGACTCCCAGCAGCAACCGTCGTGCCTTACGATGATTCCCTGCCTTGGGGTAGCGGGAACAAGAATCGGGAAGACGATCCTGACTCGGCCATGTGAACTTGCCGATGTCGACTTTGCGGCGAGTGCAACCGAGGTCTCCTGTGCAACAACCCAAAACCATGAACCTCACGGAATGGGGTCTGCTGGTGCTGCTGTCCGTGCTATGGGGCGGCGCCTTCTTCTTCGTCGGCGTCGCGGTGGTCGAGTTGCCGCCGCTGACCGTTGTCCTTGCCCGCGTCGGGATCGCCGCGGCGATTCTCCTCGGTCTGACCCTGTTCCTCGGCCACTCCCTGCCACGCAGGCTATCCGCGTGGACGCCGTTTCTCGTCATGGGGTTGATCAATAATGCGGTGCCGTTCAGCTTTACCGCCGCCGGCCAGACCATGGTCAGCGTCGGCCTGGCAACAATCATCAACGGCATGACACCGTTGTTCACCGCCCTGGTGATGGCGTCCTTCCGGGAAGAGAGACTGACGATGAACAGGGTGGTCGGCGTTCTGCTGGGCGTCGGCGGCGTCGTGCTCATCAGTCGGCCGGGCGCGGACATGGAGGATGCCCGGCTCCTGGGCATCGGACTTTGCCTCGCGGCAGCGCTCAGCTACGGATTTGCCGCGCTGTGGGGGCGCCGGCACCTTGCCGAAGTTCCGCCGCTGATGTCGGCGACCTGCCAGCTTTTGTCCTCGGCCCTCATCATGACGGTGGTGGCCGCAATCGTCGACCGGCCGTGGACCTTGCCGATGCCCAGCACGGAGGTCTGGATGGCGCTGGGCGGTCTCGCCCTGTTCGGAACGGCCATCGCATACGTGGTGTTCTTCGAAATCCTCACCCGTGCCGGTGCCAGCAACGTGATGCTCGTCACTCTGTTGATGCCGGTGACGGCGCTGCTGCTTGGCAACATGTTCCTTGCCGAACCGATCCTCGTGTACGAGCTCGCCGGTGCGGCAATAATCGGCTTGGGGCTGTTGTCTATCGACGGCCGGTTGCCACGCTGGGCGATGCGTGTCATTTCCGAGCGGCTTGCCATCTCTGGAAGGTGCTAATGTCGCCCACGTCCCGAGCGTCGATCTCGTCAAGACCACGGGCGCGTTCTTCGGCCCGAACCAGCAAAAGATGGGTGGCACGCTGCGGCGGACGGACCTCGTCGCTGGATTTGGGGCGCAAAAACAGTAAAAGGACGAACCCCGCCCGGATGCCGCCGGGCGGGGTTCAACACTCACGAGAAAGAGGATTCTCATGAGCGATAAGGCGGTTTGGCTCGAACACGAGTTCACCGTGTACGACCCTGAAATTACCGATTGGAACGAAGTTGGCGGTCTATATGTTTTCGCTGGTCTGGTGTCAGGCCGGTAAGGAAATCCTCAATGGCGCGCCTACTACATTGGCGAGACAGAGCATTTCTCAGACCGTCTTCCCAATCACGAAGATTGGCCGGAGGCGGAGCTACTGGGAGCGACCCACATTCATGCGATGGTTGTCCGGGACGCGAAGGCCCGGAAGAAACTGGAGAAGGGTCTGATACAACAGTACCAGCCTCCTCTGAATGTGTTGTTGAAGGGTTGACCACGGCAAATACTCCCTGCCATATTGCGGGCAGGGAGTGCCGCGACTTTCCTGATAAATTCGCCCCGCTTCAGCTACCAAACCTTCCGGGGCGAGTATCGTTTACGCGCTTCGCGCGCCGTTGTCCAATCCGTTATCTGCGATCAGGTCGTCGTATTTCAACCGGCGCCCGCGCATTCCCCTTACCAGCTTGACCATCTGCGATTCGGTTTCGGCCTCGCGGTTGTTGTGGCGGCCCGTGAATTCCGTGATGTATCTAGCCATATGCTTCGGGCTGATCTTGTGGAACGTGCCCTTGTGCGCCCGCTTGAGCATGGACCAGAACGCCTCGCTTCCCTGTGTGTGAACTTCGCCGCGAACATACTCTCCGGCAGAATGTCGGACTGCCCCATGCTTGTGGTAGATCATGCCCCGGTAGGCCCGGTGATCGTCGGTGAAGACCTTTGCCCCGTCGACAACCCGGTTCTCGATGAAGTTGTGCAGGGTCTGGCTGTCCGTGTTCTCGACCACGGCAGCGCTGACGCGGTTGGTCTGGCGATCGCGCACGCCGGCGACGGCAACCTTGCCGACCGCGCCCCGGCCGGCACGCATCTTCTTGCTGGCGTGCTTGTTTGCTTCCCGGCCGCCGAAATACGATTCATCGACCTCGGCCGGTCCAGAATACAGCATGTCGTCCGCCTTGTAGGCTTCCCGCAGTCTGTGGGCGAGGAACCAGGCGCTCTTTTGCGAGATTCCGAGGTCCCGGTGCAGCTTCATTGACGAAACGCTCTTGAGGTTCGTCGTCATCTGGTAGATGGCGATGGCCCAGACCTGATAGCCGAGAGGCGATCCCTGCATGACGGTGCCGGTCTTCAGGGAGAACATGCGCCGCTTCGGACCGGTCCGGCAGCGGTGCGTCATGGTCGGGTGCTTGATATCCGACTGCACATTGTTCGAACCGCAATACGGACACTCCGGGCCGTTCGGCCAGCGCGCTTCCTCGAACCACTTGCGCGCCGCTTTGTCGTCCGGGAATTTCTTGAGCAGCTGGGCCAGCGTCAGACCCTTGCGGTAGCTCTTACCAGCCATGATCGCCTCCGGAAATTGTTACTTTAATGTAAGTGTCCCGGAGGATGGAATCAAGCGAATTGTTACTCTAGTCTATAAGTCCCTTAAATTGTGCCCTCCCGCGCATCCGGCGGCGGCGGGACGGTCCACAGGAAGACGATCCCCAGGACCGCCGCCCCGGCCGCGACGGCGAGCGCCAGGGTATAGGTGCCGGTCCAGTCGAACAGGGCGCCGGCGATCAGGGGCGCGGTCAGGCCGGCGACGCCCCAGGCGCTGAACAGCCGGCCGTAGACCCGGCCGAGGTTGGCCGGACCGTAATACTGCACCGTCGCCGCCGGATAGCCGCTCGCCATGCTGCCATAGGCGAAGCCGATCAGCGTGAGGACGATATAGACCAGCGGCGCCGAGCCGAAGATCGCGAGCGCGCCGAGCACGGCCGCGGCCAGCACCTTGGCGAGGAGGAGGACGGTGCGCGGCCGCAGATAGTCGGTGGCGAAGCCGGAGGCGAGCCGCCCGGCGCCGTTCGCCGCCGTGATCAGGCCGGTGCCGAGCGCGGCGGCCGGCGCGACCAGGTCGTAGGCGTTGACGATGGCGGCAGCGTGGCCGAGCGCCATCAGACCGGCCGTGCAGCCGCAGAAAAAGCAGAGCCACAGGCGCCAGAACGGGCCGGATATCTTCTCGCCGCCCTCTTGGTCGTCGGGGCGCGGGATCTGCGCCGGAGCGATCAGGAGCGCGCCGGCGGTCCCCATGGCCGCGAAGATCGCCGCCGTGATCAGGAAGGTGTCCCACACGCCCCAGCGTTCGGGGCCGATGCGGAACAGCGGCGCGAAGACGACGGCGCCCAGCGCGTAGGACGATACCGCGATGCCGGTGGCCAGGCCGCGGCGGCTTTCCAGCGCCCCGACCGCGGCTTGCAGGGCGGCACTGTAGGCGATGCCGCTGGCGAAGCCGAACAGCACGCCGTAGCCCAGGATCACGCCCCACAGGCTTTCGGCCATGCCGGAGACAAGCAGCCCCCCGGCAGCCAGCGCCGTTGTGACGAGTGCCGGTGTCAGCGCCGTACCCGGCCGCACCAGCACCGGCGCCAGGAACATGGTGGCGGCGAAGGCGACGGTGGCGACCGCGAAGATGCTGCTGACCGCCGCCCGCCCGACGTCCAGCGCTTCCTGGGCGGGCGCAATGAACAGGCTCCAGGCATAGAGCGAGCCGGTCATCAGGTTGAGCAGCACGGCGCCGGCCAGGATGCGCCCGGTCCGTCCGGTGAGAGCCGTCATCGCCCCCGCCCGCTGCCCGTCCCGGCCGTCCTGCACTTGGGCTGCGTCACGTCACCCCCTCCGGACCCTCCGGGGCCGTGTGTACAATCGCGCCGGCATCCGGGATACCCGTAAATGGAGCCGGTATATGGTCGAAACAGGGAATTTTCGCGTCCCGTTGGAAGCATGCCCCCTTTCCGGATTGCCGACCGGCGTTCGACGTATTTTGCCGCCGGCGCCCCGGTCGAACGCGCGATATTCGGATCGGGCGGATCGGGCATTCGTCATTAAGAGTCCGTAGACCCTTGGACCGAATTCCATTCTGCCGCGGCGGCAATCGATCATGGACAATGCCCCCGTCGACAATACCCCTGACCGGCGGAGCGCCGGCGCCGAACTGAGCAGCCTTGCCGGATTCGTTTGCGGAACAGCGCTTGTCGTTTCCATCGTCTCTATCGCGGTGGACCGGCTGGATGCCGCGGCGGAACTGTACTGGCAGGCGTTCACGTTCCTGGCCGGACAGGCGCCGGCGTTGCCCGGGCTCCCAACGGCGCAGGACATCGGGACCCTGCTTCCGGCGCCGGGGGGAGTCTCGCTTCCCGACGTGCCCTTTGCGGTCTGGGTATCGATCCTGGTCTCCGCGTGCCTCTGGCACCTGATCGCGCTTGTCGTCTTCCGGGTCTGGGTGCTTCCCGTGCCGCTCGACCGGACCCGGGGGCCGCTTCGCCACCCCTTCATCCTCGCGCCGCTCGGCCGGCATTTCCGGCGGCCCGGCCGGCTGGCCTTCGCGATCGGCTTCGCCGCGTCCTGGCCAATGCTGGCGGCGCGGGCGTTCCACGACCGGTCCGATGCCTTTCCAGCCGAGGCGCCGGCGGGGGCCCTGCCGGAATGGGCCCTGTGGCCGGGGTCGGGCCGGGCGCTGGAGGGCTGGCTCGAAGCTGCAATCGTGCACGCGGCGATGGGCGCGCCGGCCCTGGCCGCGATTGCGCTGGCGGGCCATCTGGCCAGGAATCGCGGCCCTTTCCACCGGTACCACTGGCGTATGCAGCCGGCCGCCAAGATGTTTCTGGCGGTCTGGCTGGCGCACCTGCCGGCCTCGATACTGGCCGGCGCCCTGTTTCCGAACCCGCTGCACGCGCTTGTCGTTGCGTCGTCGCTGTTCGCGCTGGCGGCAGCCGCCTTTCTCGGCCAGATCGCCACCCTGTCGGCCGAAGCGGGCCGGAACCGGCGATTGAACCGGCTCGACGAACTGGCGCGGGAGGGCCGCGGCAAGCCGGCCGAACTGGCGTTTCGCGAGGCGACGATCGCGTTCCTTTCCGCCGTCGAGCCCGGCGGGAAGCAAGCCCGCAAACCGCGCCGGCCGGCGTCGAACGCTGCGGAGAGAGGCAAAGGCCGCCGCCCCGCGGGCCGGACATCGGGCCGGGCCGGGCGGCGAAAAATCCGGCTCCGCGCCGTCGCCGCGTCGATGGCCGTCGCGATAGCGGCGCCTGCCGTTCCGGTCCTCTACGTCTGGTTTCTCCTCCCCGACGCCGAGCAGACCCGGCAGATTGCGCGCTCGGTCCACTATCACGTCGAGAAGACGACGGTTCCGGCGCAAGGAGACGGCGGGTCCCGCATCCGTCTGCGGCTGATCGGCAACCGGTACGACTACAGCCTGAATTACAGCCGCGAGAATATTTCGGAAGATTTCTTCAACGCGGTGATCGCCAGCGAGGACAACAAGTTCGACCGGTCGACAGCCTATCGGCTGCCCTACATCGCTTTCAAATTCGGCGAGGCAACGCTCTGCTATCTGGCAAGAACGACCGGCTTGCGGACACGGGAGTGCGCCGGCAACAGCACGGTACCGCAGCAACTCGCCCGGAACCTGCTGTCCAGCGAATACCGCAGCATCTGGCGCAAGATCGTCGAGTTCGTCTGGGCGCTCAAGATGGAATTCTTTTTGGAAAATGAAGAGATTCTGGAGTTCTACGCCAACCGCGTCTACCTCGGGAACAACACCTACGGCGCAGAAACGGCCTCCCGATATTACTTCGGGAAACATGCGAAAGACCTGTCGCTCGGCGAGGCAGTCTTACTGGCAGCGGCGATCAAGAAACCGTCCAGATGGAACTATTCCGACGACCGGGCGGGAGCCCTGGAGCGCGCCCGGCTGATTCTGGAACTCATGAAGCAGCAGGGCTTCGCGCCGGCCGGCGCAACCCTTAGCGCCGGGTTCCGCCCGCGGCGCGGCGCGGTCCGTCCCAACAAGCCCTATCTCGGGCATCTGTGGATGTGGATAGAGCCCGACGCGAGAAAGGCCCTTCGGGGCCGGCCCGACGGAAAATACAAGGTCGTCACCGCCCTGAACGCCGAGGCGCACATCTACGCCAGGGTCGAACTCAGGAGGGAAATCCGGCGCTGGCGGGACAAGGGAATCCCGGTCGGGCAAGGCGCGGTCGTCGTCATGCGTCCCGACGGCAGGGTTCTCGCCATGGTCGGCGGCGCCGGCGACGATCAGAAATCGCGCGGCACCAACCGGGCAAAGCGCACGGAAAATCTCTTTCCGCGCCCGCCGGCCTCGGCGTTCAAGCCGTTCCTCTACCTGGCGGCGCTCGAGCGCGGGCTGCGCCCGGACCGGATGATCGACGCGCGTCCGGTCAGCATTCCGATCACCGGCGGGACGCGCTACGAGCCGACCAATCACGACGGTACGGTGTACCGGCGCAAGGTCCCGATGCGCGACGGCCTCGTGAAGTCGATCAACACGGCCGCGGTGCATCTGCTGCGGCAGCAAGTCGGGTTCGACCGTTTGATCGACGTGTTGCGGCGGCTCGGCCTCAAGACGCGCTACCTCAAGAGGAAATGGGGACTCGCGCTGGGGCAGAGCGGCGTGCCGCTGATCGAGATGATGGGCGCCTACGGGGTGCTCGCCAACGGCGGGCGGCGGGCGACGCCCTACGCCATGCTCGCAATCCTGCGCGAATCGGGCGACGTCGTGTGGCAGCGCGAAGACCGGACGCCGCCCCGGATATTCGACCCGCGCCATGTCAGCGACCTGAACGCCATGCTGCTCGACGTGGTCCGGCACGGCACCGGCCGGCCCGCCGCGCAGGGCGTGTCGCAGGCCGTCCGGGACCGGCGCGAGCGCAACCCGGGCGACGCGGCCGAATGCGGGCCGCCGGCAAAGGTCTATGTCGCGGGCAAAACCGGCACCGGCGACGAGTTCACCGATGCGTGGTTCATGGGCTACACCGCCGACCTGGTCATCGGCGTCTGGTTCGGCAACGACAATCCCAGGACCATGCCCGAACTCTACGGCGCAGCGGGCCCGGCGCGCTCCTTCAACGGCATTCTGACCCGGCTGGCCAGATTTACCGCGGTGACGGACCCGACCTGCCCGCTGCCCTGACCGCAGCAAGACCGCGACCCAGGCGGCCGACCCGCATACCCGAAGGGGGCGGGATGCCCGCGCCTCTCGCCGCCCCGATGCGCATGGACCGCATTGCGCCGTCCCCTCTGGACCGTTTCCCGGCCGTGTGTACACTCACGCCGTCGTCCGGAAATCCGAAACGGGAGCCGCCTTATGGCCGCGATCGAGACAGTCCGCATCCCCTATGGCGGTTACTGGAGCACGCCGTTCTCCAAATGGCAGAACAGCTTTGCCGATCTCCATTCGATCAAATTCGCCGCCCATGTCGCAAAGGAGGCGCTGGCCGAGCGGGACATCGACCCGCAGGGCTTCGACCACGCCGTCATGGGCATCACGACGCCCCAGGAAGCGAGCTTCTACGGCCTGCCCTGGCTGATGAAGATGATCGGCAACGAGGCCGTGCCCGGCATCCAGGTCTCCCAGGCCTGCGCCACCGGCGCGCGAGCGCTTCAGACCGCGTCCCTCGAGATCGAGCGCGGCCTGGGCAGTGCCTCGCTCTGCATCGCGATGGACCGGACGTCCAACGGCCCCGTGCTGAGCTATCCGAGCCCGTCCAACCCCGGCGGCACGCCGGATATCGAGCGCTGGCCGCTCGACGGCTTCGCCAGCGACCCGCTGGGCGGCCCGCCGATGGTCGGCACGGCGGAAAACTGCGCGCGCGACTGGCAGGTCTCGACCGAAGAACAGCACGACGTGGTTTTCCGGCGCTGGGAGCAGTACGAAATGGCGCTGGAAAACGACCGCGCCTTCCAGAAAGGCTACATGAAGCTGCCCTTCGAGGTGCCGGACAAGCGGTTCCGCAAGACGGTGGGCGCCATCGACGGCGACGAGGGCGTACGGCCCTCGACCCGCGAAGGGCTGGCGCGGCTGAAGCCCGTCCAGGAAGACGGCACGGTCACCTTCGGCGGCCAGACCCATCCGGCGGACGGCAACGCCGCCATCGTCCTGGCGACGCCGGACAGGGCGCGCGAACTGTCGAAGGACCCGTCGATCGACATCGCGGTGCTCGGCTTCGGCCTCGCCCGGACGAAACCGCACTACATGCCCCACGCCCCGGTGCCGGCGGCGCAGAAGGCGCTCGACATGGCCGGCCTGACCCTCGACGACATCGACGCCGTCAAGACCCATAACCCGTTCGCCGTCAACGACGTCGTGTTCGCCCGGGAGACCGGCTACGATGTCAACGCGATGAACAATTACGGCTGCTCGCTGATCTTCGGCCATCCGAACGGCCCGACCGGCATGCGCCTGGTGATCGAGCTGGTCGAGGAGCTGGTGCAGCGCGGCGGCGGACGCGGCCTGTTCACCGGCTGCGCCGCCGGCGACAGCGCGATGGCGGTCGTCGTGGAGGTAGCGCAGGCCCGATGAGCGACGCCCGACCGATCCCCGACCCGATTCCAGACAGGGACCCGTCGACCGGCTGGACCAAGGACTGGCCCTTCACGCCGCTCCGGCTCCCCGAGCGCGCGCTGGAGATCGAGCGGCGGGACAACGGCGAGACCGTCCTGCGCAACCCGACGCCGCTGGAGCCCTATCCGGTCCAGGTGTCGGACGACCTGCGCCGGCAGGCCGCGCGCATTCCGGACCGGACCTTCCTCGCCCAGCGCAACGAGGCCGGCGACTGGGTGCATCTCTCCTATGCCGCGGCGCGGGACAGGGCGGACCGGGTCTCGCAATGGCTGCTCGACAACGGCCACAACGGCGACAACCCGGTCGCCATCCTGAGCGACAACAGCCTGAACTTTGCGGTCCTGCAGCTCGGCGCGATGCAGGTCGGCATTCCGGCGATGCCGGTCTCGCCGGCCTATTCGCTGATGTCGAAGGATTTCGCCAAGGTCCGCCACGCCTGCGACAGCTTCACCCCGAGCCTGGTCTATGTCGAGGATGCGGCGCTGTTCAAACCGGCGCTGGAGGCGGTCAATCCGCCGGCGACGATCGTGGCGACGCGCAATGTCGAGGCCATCGCCGGCGCCATCCCGTTCGACGACCTGCTGGCGGCCGGGGCCGGCGAGGCGGTCGAGCGCGCCTACGCCACGGTGACCGGCGACAGCATCGGCAAGATCCTGCTGACGTCGGGCAGCACCGGCCTGCCCAAGGGCGTCATCAACACCCAGCGCCTGATGTGTTCGTCGGCCACCCAGACGGGCCAGGTCTGGCCGTTCCTCCACGACGAACCGCCGGTAATCTGCGACTGGCTGCCCTGGAACCACACCTTCGCGGCGAATTTCAACTTCAACACGATCCTGCGCTTCGGCGGCACCTACTGGATGGACGAGGGCAAGCCGGTGCCCGGCCGGTTCGAGGCCACCTTGCGCAACCTGCGCGAAGTCAAGATCAACCAGTATATGAACGTCGCGCGCGCCTACGACCTGCTGGTCCCGGCGCTCGAGGCCGATCCCGCCTTCGCCGAACATGTCCTGGGCGACTGCCAGTATCTGTTCTACGCCGGGGCCGGCCTGCCCCAGGCGCTGTGGGACCGCATCGAGGCGCTGTCGATCCGGGTGCGCGGCGCGCGCATCCCGATGATGACCTCGCTGGGATCGACCGAGACCGGGCCGCCGGCAGTCAAGGCCTATTGGCCGTCCGGCCGGTCGGGCAACGTCGGCCTGCCGATGCCGGGGCTGGAGGCCAAGCTGGCGCCGGCCGGCGGCAAGACGGAGATCCGCTTCCGCGGCCCGAACATCGCGCCCGGCTACTACCGCAACCCGGAAAGGACCGCCGAGGCGTTTGACGCGGAGGGATTTTACCGGATCGGCGACGCCGTGAAATGGGTCGACGAGGCGGACCCGATGCAGGGCCTCAGCTTCGACGGCCGGGTGGCGGAGAATTTCAAATTGCTGACCGGCACCTGGGTCGCGACCGGCGTGCTGCGCCTCGACGCGCTCTCCTTCCTCGGCCCGCTGGTCTCGGACGCCGCGGTGACCGGCGAGGACCGCGACGAGGTCGGCCTGCTCGGCTTCGCCAACATCGACGCCTGCAAGGCGGAGATCGGACCGGACGCCGGGGGCCTGTCGCCGGCGGAAATCGTGGCCCATCCGGCGGTGCACGATGCTTTGCGGGAAAAGATCGCCGCATACAACCGCGAGCATCCCGGCTCCAGCCAGCGCATCGCGCGCGTCCTGCTGATGACCGCGCCGCCGGACATCGACGCCGGCGAGATCACCGACAAGGGCTACCTCAACCAGCGCGCCATCCTGACCGCGCGGGCGGAACTGGTCGAACGGCTGTACGAGGGCGGCGGCGCGGACGTGGTGACGGTGTAGGCCGAAAACGCGGCGCGCCTCAGATGGTTGACTTGCAGGAGATCAACCACTATTTGCAACCTGTCGGGCGGCAGATACGAAACGTCGCCCGCCACCTATTTAGGGGCGCCTTCGGGCGCCCCATTACATTTTGGGGAAGGACGGATCGGTGCAAATCGCCGTATTTGTGGATGCAGGCTATCTCTATGCCCAAGGGTCAGCCCTGCTTACCGGTCAGAAACAGCGGCGGGAAACGATTAGGCTATCCGTCAAGGATGTCCTGAAGCGGCTGGCCGAGGAGGCAGAACAGGCAGCTCCAGGAACGCGTCTGCTAAGGATCTATTGGTATGATGGCCTGCCTCGCGCTAATCGCCCCACGCCCGAACAGAATGAAATTTCCTATGCCTCCGACGTCAAGCTCCGCCTCGGGATGGTCAACAATCAGGGACAACAGAAGGGTGTGGATTCCCTGATCGTTACAGACCTTATCGAGTTGGCACGGAATCGAGCAATCAGCGATGCCCTGATTCTTTCGGGCGATGAGGACATCAGAATCGGTGTTCAGGTCGCACAGACTTTCGGCGTCAGGCTTCATCTGCTTGGAATTAAGCCGGCGAGCGCCTCCCAATCTCCCGATCTGATACAAGAGTCCGATACGCACCGCGAGTGGGACAAGCGCACTGTTAGCCAATGGATGGAGGTAAACGCGGCGACACCCGAGCCCGTTCGCGCCCACTCCTTGCCGTCGCGCGCAAGAGATGTCGGGCTGGCCCAATCGACCGGGTTCGGCGCGGATGCGGAGGCGGAAACGAAATCCACTATAGCATCGCTGGAAACGCCAGACGTTGAGCGTATCGTCAGGTATTTGGACACGAACAGAGATCTGATTCCACCCGAAATCGACCGCCCGACGTTGGCGCGCCTGAGAAATCGCCTCGGTAGGGACTTGACGGATTGGGAGCGAAAGGAATTTCGCAGAATATTTGCGTCGGAACTCAGGGCTGCCATTTACGGAAACGTCGACTCGCCGGAGTCCAGCAGTAGCTGAACGAGGCGCTTGCTTGAACGCCGCTTCTGCGGACTGTAGCCTTTGCCAGTGACCCATTCCGCCGTCGCCACCTTGTCGATCCAGACCGCTCCCGGCACCAGCTTCCCTCTGCCGGGCCAGGTATTGCGGGTCCGGGGCGTCCATGGCCGATTGAGTCGGCGCACGCAATTGACGCCGCGCCTCCCGCCGCTACGGGCACGGATAGAACTGGTGGATATGGAGACGGAGAAATGACTGGGCCAAGCACGCCGGCGGCGGCCCTCGAAGCTAAACAAAGAGTGGAACTGGGTCTCGAAGCGCTGCGGAGAGGACTTGACCCCTATGTCGCCACGCGCATGGAACGCCGCTACGGCCGGCACTGGCGCAGCTTTGCCAAGCGCGCACGGGGCGGCGAACCCGACGAGAGCCTCGACGCCTATGCGCTTCTAAGCACCGTGATCGACCGCTGGAGCGAAATGTTCAAGGGCGATGCGAAGCTGAGGCGGGCCCGAAGTTTCCTGTCGCTCGCATTGGACGCGCGCAACCGTGTGGCGCATTTTTCCGGCGAGATGTCCGGCCGGGAGGCCCTGCGGTATCTCGACGCCATGCGGGAGGTATCGGCCGCGGTCGGCGCCGTCCGACACGCCGATGTCATCGAAAAAATCTATGAGGACCAGCGTAGTGCGGACGATGCGCGAACCGGTCCTCCTCCTGCGGCGCCGGCCTCCGGGGAAGCCGTCGGCGAGCGGAGAGAGGCAGGACAGACGCATGAGCAGCCCGCCGGCGCCGTCTCACGCGCTTCGTCTCGCAGCCGGAGCGCGATCGGCAAGTACGAGCCGCTTTTTCATCACCTGACCGCTCTTGAAGCAACCGAATGGCGCGCCTCGTTCCGTGAAATCGAAGCCATTCTGGGCTTCGCTCTGCCGGCTTCGGCCCGCCGCCACCAAGCATGGTGGAGCAACCAGAAAAGCGGCGCCGGCCCGATACAAAGCCGCGCATGGCAAGAGGCGGGGTGGCGAACGCGGAACCTGAATCTCACCGCCCAAACGGTGGTGTTCGAACGCGCCTGAAGTGCGCGGGCGGCGCTGGTGGAGCGGCTGTACGAGGGCGGCGCGGACGTGGTGGCGGTGTAGCCGGCGCCCCCGCAACCTGCCCGCCGTTCCCCGACCGAGAGAGCCGAAGCAGCCGAATGCGCGACCGGATCGAGATTTTCGAAGGCGACATCACCACGTTGCGCGTCGACGCCATCGTCAACGCGGCCAACACGGCACTGCTCGGCGGCGGCGGGGTCGACGGCGCGATCCACCGGGCCGCCGGGCCGCAACTGCTCGAGGAATGCCGCACGCTGGGCGGTTGCGATACGGGCGATGCCAAACTGACCGGCGGTTACGATCTTCCGGCCCGCTATGTGATCCACACGGTCGGCCCGGTCTGGCAGGGCGGCGACCGCGGCGAGCCGGGGCTGCTGGCGCGCTGCTATCGCCGCTGCTTCGAGATCGCCGCCGATCGGGACATCGCGTCCATCGCCTTTCCCGCGATCAGCACCGGCGTCTACGGCTATCCGCTGGACCGGGCGACCCGCGTCGCGCTTACCGAGGCGAGACGCCATCTCGAAAGCGGCAGCCCCCCGGAGCGGATCGTTTTCGCCTGTTTCGGCGCCGCGGCGCGGGACATGTACGCGGCGCTGCTCGACGACATCGCCGCCGGCTGAACCGGCCCCGGCCGGCGCGTTACGGCGCTCCGGCCCGGATCCGGCGCGCCAGCACAGAGTGTGAGAATATCAGCTCGCCGCAGGCTGATTTCGATTGGTCTG
>VXNK01000081.1 GCA_009840595.1 Rhodospirillaceae bacterium
CGTGGGCGACCGTCAAGCGAAGCCGGCTCACCGCCTCCCGCGCGGCGAGCCGGAGTTCGTCGTCGAGGACGATCCGGACGCGCTCGCGGCTTTCGGCGTACCAGATGGCGCCTTCCTCGACCCTGTAGCCGTGCTCTTCGAGCAGCAGCGCCTGAAGGCAGACCTGCACACGCTCCGGCTCGTAGGCGCCCTTCGCCACATGCGGCCGCTTGCCTCGCTTGTAGTCGACCGGCGTAACCGCGCCGTCTTCGGCCTCGGCGACGTCGATCTTCGCGATCACGCCGAGCTTCTCGGACGAGAGCGTCAGGGAACGGCTGACAACCTTGGTATCGTCGCGTTCCAGAGCTTCCGGATCGGGCAACGGCTTGTTGGGTCGGTCGACCCGAGTATGCACCCGCCGCCCGTCCACAGTATCGCCGGTCTCCGCCCATTCGGCCTGACCCCACATGAGATAGGCGAGGCGCGGGCAATATACGAATTCGTTCACCATCCTCGCCGGGACCAGCGGTTGCTCGCCGGTCGCAGCCGGCGCCGGGAGATGGAGTTCGAGCTGGTTGGCGGTCACCCGAGGACGCCTATCTCTGCTGCTTCGGGCGTCTTCCGTAAGCATGCTTGGCGATAGCTTCGCTGCACATGACCCGGCTCAATGAGGCCGGGCTGCAGATGCAGCCCGGAGGAGGTATGTGCGCGCATTGCGAGGACTTGCCATGCCAGCGCTTCAATGAAGTAGCCACCTTATCTACGTTTAGCTGGTATAGTATGTTCACGCAAGAAAAACATTCTTGACCGTTCGAACCTTGCCAGTTAGAGTGACCACATGATGGAGAGTGACGTGTTCAGAGTCTTGAGCCCCCAGCGCGGCTAGCCGACGCGCTGGGGGCGAGGAGAGCCACTTGTGTGAGGCAGTTTGAAAGGCGTGCCCGCAGCAAATCGGCTCCATTCCAACCAAGCAAGAACCAGTACGAAGCCCAGCACCATGGAGAGATCAGAATTATACTACCTTTCATCCACATGATAGCAACCAAGCGACGGCGTGTCCATCATGCCGGCGACGGGGACTAGGCGGGTAACAAACTGCGACATGGAATTTGACCGCGAATTCAAGACACTGACCGGAAATCGCCCGTTTCCGTGGCAACGGCGGCTGTTCGAGAAGCATTTCTCGTGCGGCGCGCTGCCCTCGGCGGTGAATATCCCGACCGGGCTCGGCAAGACCGCGATCATGGCGATCTGGCTGCTGGCGCGCGCGGCGGGCGCGGCGCTGCCCCGGCGCCTCGTCTACGTTGTCGACCGGCGCGCCGTTGTCGATCAGGCGACCGCATTCGCCGAAAAACTTCAGTATAGGCTGAGGGAGGACGAGAGACTCGAGCCAGTGCGGCGCGGCCTCTGCCTGTACGAGCCGGATCCGAAATGCGGTGGCATGGCGGAGCGATTGCGCTCGTTGCCGATCTCCACTCTGCGCGGACAACACGCGAACAACCGCGCGTGGATGGCCGACCCGGCGGCGCCGGCGATCATCGTCGGCACCGTGGACATGGTGGGCTCGCGGCTCCTTTTCGAGGGCTATGGGGTATCCCTCCGCATGCGGCCCTACTCAGCCGCGCTGCTGGGCTGCGACACCTTGGTGATGCTGGACGAGGCGCACCTCTCCCGCCCCTTCGAGCGCCTTCTCCGGGCCATTGAAGAGGGACAGCGTCGGCCTACAGCGGACGGCACCGAGGCGGCATACGGATATTTCGCCGGCTCGGCAACGACCAACGGATTTCCGCCGCCGTTCCGCGTGCTGCCCCTGTCGGCCACGCTGGTACACAATCCGGATTTGGAACCGTTCGGCCTCAAGGACGACGACAAGGAGAACGAGACCATCCGCACGCGGCTGGAGGCGCGCAAGAGCCTGAAAGTCGAGGACCTCGAAGCGGGCGCCGGGCTGGCCGATTTGCTGGCCGAGCGGGCATGGGGTCTGATGCAGGCCAGGGCCGCAACCGCCGGGGAGATGCTGCGCGTCACCATATATTGCGACCACCGTAAGGACGCGGAGAAAGTGGCGAAGCTTCTAGAAGTGCGGGCAAAGAAGGAAGTGCCCGAGGCCGCGGTGGTCCTGTTCGTCGGGGGACGACGGGTGCACGAACGGAAGAACGCCGCCGAGAAACTGGAAGAGCACGGCCTGATCGGCGAGGCCAAAACCGCTCGACAAGTCCCCGTGTTCCTCGTCGCGACCTCGGCCGGCGAGGTGGGGATCGATCTCGACTGCGACGACATGGTCTGCGACCTAGTCGCTTGGGAACGAATGGTGCAGAGGCTCGGCCGCGTCAATCGCTATGGCAAGGGCAGCGCGACGGTGCAGGTGATCGACCAGGGCCTGCCGGGCGGGAAGAAGGCGGACGAGGTTAACATCGCCCGCCACAAGACCGTGCGATGCCTTCTCGACACACTGGCGCCAGACGAGGCAGGCGGACGCCAAGCCGGTCCCGGCGCATTGGCGGACTTCGCCGCCGACCCGTCCCGACGCGCGCGGATCGCCGCCGCCACCACGCGCATGCCGCTCTACCCGGCGCTCACCCGCCCCTTGGTGGATGCCTGGGCAATGACCTCGCTGGAGGATTATGCCGGCCGGCCTGAAATCGCCCCATGGCTGCGCGGATGGGTGGAGGACGACGAGCCGCAGACCACAGTGATCTGGCGTCAGTACCTGCCGCTGCGGTTTTCGGCGGACGGTGGCGCAGTGCGAGTGCAGGCGGCGCGGGAGGTCCAGGCCTTCTTCAAGGAAGCGCCCCCTCGGACGGCGGAGCTTCTGGAGACCGAAACTGGGCACGTGGTGGAGTGGTTCAAAAGGCGGGCGCGCAAGCATCTGGCAGAATTGAAAAAGGCAGCATCCTCGCCGGCCGCTCTCTACAACAACAGTGCGGACGACGGAGAGAAAACGGGTGAACGCAAGGATCTGCGGGCGCCGCTGACCGAGAAGGGCCCCATTGCCTTCCTGCTCGACGGCGCCAACCGGCCCGACCGGCGGGAAGTCGCTTTGAGTCTGGCGGCCATCGACGGGCGCTCGCCGAAGGAGCTTCGAGACCTCCTCGCCGGCAAACGCCTAGTGGTGGACGCTCGCCTCGGCGGGATCAGGCACGGCCTGCTGAACGACGGCACCGATGAGCAGCCCCCCACCATCGATGACGACAACTGGGTCGAGAGGCGCGACGATTCGGGTGCACCCCTGCGGACCCTCACGGTGGAGGCGCGGCCAGCGGACCACCGGGAAGCGCTGCAGAGCGACTCCGAACGCGGTGCCGACGACTGGCAGGACGTGCTGGTGGTGCCCTATGGCGAAACGGCGGAAGGCGAGGCCGTGTCCGAGCTGGTCGTCCGCAAGCGACACGGCGAGGGCGAAAGCGAGGACGCTCGGGCGGTGGCCCGCAAGGCGCAGCGGCTTGAAGAGCATCAGCGGCGGGCGGGGGAGGAGGCGGACCGAATCGCCGCTGCGCTGGACCTCGACCCGGAGGACAGGGCTATGTTGGCCGCCGCCGCCCGTCACCACGACGACGGCAAGGACGCCCAGCGCTGGCAACGAGCTTTCAACGCGGCTCGGGAGGGCGGCCCCTACGCTAAGACGATGGGTCCGCCGAATCAGCATCTGCTGAACGGTTACAGGCACGAGCTCAAGTCGGCGGTCGACGCCGAAAGGAACGGCCTCGATGGCCTAGACCGCGACGACCCGCGTTTTGAGTTGGCGCTGCACCTGATCGCCGCGCATCACGGTCATGCCAGGCCTGCCATTGGCGTCGAAGGCTACGACGATCTGCCGCCAAGCGAGGCAGAAGCTGTCGCCCACGCGATCGCCATGCGCTTTGCGCGCCTACAGCGAAAGTGGGGGCCCTGGGGCCTCGCCTGGTGGGAGGCACTGCTGCGCGCTGCCGACCAAGCCGCATCGCGGTGCCCCAACCTCAACGAGGATGCCTCATGATGGCCGAAGCATCGATTCCCGTCGACCTCACCAACCCCGGCCAGGTGTTCGCCTGTCTCGGTTTCCTCGAAGCCGCCGACGTCTTGCTCGGCGAGGCCCGCGGCAGCTTCGACTGGCGGAACTCCGCCGATTTGCGCTTTCGCCTCGCAGCGTGCGGCAGCGATGATCCGGTCGTGCGCATCCTGCGCTTTCTGGACGAGGCCACGGTCACTTCCGTCGCGCCTGTGGGATCTGCCCATAGCACTGGCAAGTGGAAGATCGAGACGGGCAAGGATGCCTCCGGCGCGTTTCCGTTCCGGGATACGGGCCCCGACGTCCTGCCGGCGCGCCTGAGCGACGGCAGCAGCAATAGCATTGCAATAGATCATTGGGGAAACTCGGATGGCGCTGGGCGCGACAGAGTGAAGTTCTGGGCCGGCGCCGGCGGCTATCCGGGAGCGGGTCTGGCGCGCGATGCTCTCGACCTGATTCGCGGCCGGGCGGTCGACCATGCCTGCGATCCGTTCTCGCTAAGCGCTGAGCAGAGCAGCAGTTTCCGTTTCGACTGGCGGCGCGATTATGTACCGATTGATGCCGGCTTCTCGCCCAACGCCCATGACGACATGGTGATGAGGGGGTATCCGATCGTCGAGCTGCTGGCGGCCATCGGCCTGACCAATGCCCGGCCCGTGCGGCGACACAGGCTGGAATACAGCTATGGCGTCGCCGGCATGGCGGACGACGAGCTATACGACCCGATCTTTCTGCGCGCGGCCCTCGGCGCAGAGAAGCCGCCTTTTCCGGGGATGCCGTTCCGCCTGTTTGCCATGCGGCTGGACTGGCCCGGGCAGGAGGGCCAGGCCCGCTGCATCACCGACGTTATCGAGGAGACACCGCCGTCATGACCGAGTTCAATACCGCCTTTGCCGAGCGCTGCGCCAACGACCGCGCCGGCCCCGTCGCGCTGACGCTGCGGCAGACCCTGTTGCCGGTGGAAGGCGGCGACGCCGTGATCTTTCCGCCGACCTATGCGGGCATCGGCTACAACATTGACGACCTCTCAGACGGCACCAGGGTCGCGACCATCGACAGCGTGGGAGCCCAAGCCAACCGCATGGAGCCGATCTTCGAGGAGGAGCCCTACGCTGCCTTGGTGCCGCAAGTGACGATCACCTACGGCAACGACAGGTCGATCTCCATGCTGCAGGCCGGACACCGGCTGGGCGATGCGCTCATCCGCTCCACGACGCTCGCCGGGGAGGCCCACGACGCCTTCACCATCTTCCACGATACGGGCGATGCCGCGGCCATCGCGCGGATAGCACCGACCTCGCTGGTATTCGGCGTCTGGGACTCGCGCGACACGCAGGCCAAGCTACCGCGCATCGTGCAGTCGATCATCCGCGCTTGGGACGTCGACGACCTCACGCGATCCGCGCAGTACAACCCGCCGGTCGACTATGCCGCGCTGGAGGTGTTCAGCGATGCCGAGAAGCAAAAGCAGGAAGGAAACACGAAGAGTCCGCTCGCGCAGCGCGGCTTCGTGCACGTCCCTGCTACCCGCGAACACGGCGGGATCGTGGTTCATGGCGAAATCCGCCGCACCGTCACCGTCAATCTGGTGGCGCTGCGCCGCCTGAGCGGCGACGATGCGCCGTCGCTGCGGCGCTATGTGCTCGGGCTCGCGCTGGTTGCAGCCACAGCGCCAATCGACGGCTTCCTGCGCCAAGGCTGTCTGCTGACCCCCGACCTCGATGTCCAGGCCTCGTGGACGGCGGTCGCCCGCGACGGCGCGCGGGAAATGGTGGCGCTGAATGCAGACGCTGCCCTCACCTTCGCGCAGGAAGTGGCCGCGGCGTTCGGTGTGCGCGAGAGCCGTACCGTTCCCTTCGACAAGGACCTGGCCAAGGCCGACGCCACGAAGAAGACCTGAGCCATGGAACGCGCACTTCTCGTCGCTGTGAGGTTTCATCAAGGCCGCTATCACGGCACCGGTGACTGGCCTCCCGCGCCGGCACGGCTGTATCAGGCGCTGATGGCGGGTGCAGCCTTGGGAGCGACGGTACCGGACGCAGCGAGAGATGCGCTGGAGTGGCTGGAACAGCTGCCGCCCCCGGCGGTCGCAGCCCCGCGCGGCGCGCCGGGCCAGGGCTACACCGGATTCGTGCCCAACAACGATCTCGATGCCGCGCTGTCGCGAAAGAACGCCTCAGACATTGAGGATGCGGTGGCTACCGTCCGCGTAGGCAAGACCGTTCGTCCCATCCTGTTCGATGACGCCGCGCCGGTGCTCTACTGCTGGTCCTTTGACGGCGACGACGCGCGGGCTACAGCGCTGTGCGAACTGGCGGAGCATCTCTACCAACTCGGCCGCGGCGTCGACATGGCCTGGGCGCAAGCCGCCGTGCTCGACGCGCATGAGGCGCAGGAACGACTCTCCGAACACGGCGGCATCGTCTACCGCCCGTCGACGGGCGACGGCGCGGGTAACACCTTGCTCTGCCCACAGCCGGGAACCGGGCGGAGCCTCGCAGCCCGCTTCGAGGGCACGCGCACCCGCTTTCGCCGCGGCGGCAGCAACCGCAAGTCGGTTCGCGTCTTTGTCCAGCCAGCCAAGCCGCTCCTTGCGAGCGTCGCATACAATGCACCGCCCACGCAGTTGGTCTTTGCGTTGCGGGGGGCTGAGGCCTGGGGCGACTTCGCCCCGCGGCGGCTCAGCGAAGCGGCAGCGCTTGTTGCCGCGGCGCGCGACCGGGCCGCAGCAAGATTGTGCGAAGCGATGCCGGCGCGGGCCGACGAAATCGAACGCTATCTGGTCGGCCGCGGTGCGACGGAAACGGACAAGGCCGCGCGGGTGAGGATCGCACCTATACCGTCAATCGGCCATCCCCATGCCGACATGACGATCCGGCGCCTCGCAGTCCGTGTGCCGCAAACCTGCCCGCTGCGCGCGGACGACGTTGCCTGGGCCTTCGCGCAGGTCGCCTGGACCGACGCTGACGGCGTGATCCTCGCCGAGTTGCAGCCCGTGGACGATGACGCCATGGTGGAGCGCTATGAGCGCAGTGGACGATGCTGGCGCAGCGTGACCCCGCTCGCACTCTCGACTGCAAGGCGACGGCGGATCGATCCCGCGCGTACAAGGGACGAGGCCAAAGATGCTGCCGAGCGTGTGCGCGAGGAGGCCCGTGCCGTTCACGCCGTGCGCCAGGCCCTTCGCCACGCGGAGGTCGGAATGTCGCCGAGTTCGGTGCGCGTGCAGCGTGAGCCGTTCGACAGTCGCGGCGAACGGGCCGAGTCCTTCGCCAGGGGCACACGCTTTCCCAAGGAAGTGCTGTGGCATGTTTCGCTGACCTTCGCCGCGCGGCTAGGCGGACCATTGCTGCTGGGCGACGGACGTTATCTCGGCCTCGGTCTGATGCAACCGGTCGATCCGATGCCGGGCGTGCTGGCGTTCGCGATCGAGGCGGGTCTTGCCGAGCATGCGGACTCGGCCCTCGTCGCCCGCGCCGCGCGCCGGGCCATGCTGGCCCGAATGCAGGCCGCGCTGCCGCGCGGCCAGTCCGTTCCCCGCTATGTGAGCGGCCACGAGGACGACGGCCGTCCAGCCCGCGACGGCTCCCACCGCCATGTCGCGGTCGTGCCCGACCTGCCGCATGGACGCCTTCTCTTCGTCGCGCCGAACCTGCTGCAGCGCAGCGGTTTGAAGTGGCGGGAGATTGCCGGCGACCATGCTAGGCTCGAACATGCGCTCGAAGGCATGAACGTGCTGCGCGCAGGCTTTGCCGGACGTCTGGTCCTTGCGCCCGCAGTGCTGGACCCGGACAGCGACCCCTTGTTCGCGCCTTCACGGGTGTGGGAGAGCGTTTCCGACTATCGCGTGACGCGACATCGCCGCCGATTGGCGGACGAAGAAGCGCTGAAGGCGGATGCCTTTGCCGAGTTGGCCCGCATCGGCTGGCCGGAGCCGAACGTGGTCGAGGTTCTGTCGGTGCGGCGCGGACCGCAGGGCGGTCTATCGGGCCAACTAAGGCTTACGTTCGCTACAGCGCAAGCAGGACCGCTCGCGATCGGCAGCACCCTGCACAAGGGTGGAGGGTTGTTTGCCGGCAGTCACCGCCGTCATTCCAGGGAAGCATGAGACTGCTCGGTGACCGACTATCGGAAGCATGTTGAAGGCATCGTCCGCCCGAACGGCGTTGCAGAACTCCGTTCAATCAGACGGTCAAACAAGTTCCTTACATGACACCACAGAAGGCTTAGGTACTTAACAAACTGCGGACAATCGAGAAGCGGACATGTACCACCCCCCAATCCGGTTCCTGCCGCTGCATGAACGGGATCTTTGAATGAGTGACGGCTTCCAGTGCATCCTTGACCACATTCGGTCGATCGCCGGGACGGAGGCCGAGAAGGGCCGTTTGTTCGAGCGGTTGATGAAGGCGTATTTCGAGCAGGATCCGCTCTACCGGGACCGGTTCTCCCAAGTGGAATTGTGGTCCGAATGGGCTGCCACCCGACATGATTTCGACGGTGCCGACACCGGCATCGATCTCGTTGCCGAGGAGCGGAGCGGCGGCCATTGCGCCATTCAGTGCAAGTACTACGCACCGGGCACGAGGATTTCGAAGGCCGAACTCGCCTCCTTCATCGCTGCGTCGGCAAGCGATCCGTTCACCGCACGAATCGTCATCAATACCGGAGACGAACGGAGGATGAATGCGGTCAAGACCATCCCCGGGCAGAAGCCCGCGTGTTCCGTGCTCCGCTTCGGCGATCTTGCGAGCCGACAGTTCGACTGGACGGACCTGGTTCGCGAAAAACTCGAAGACTTGGCTTTTCGGCGCGCGCCGTTCAGTCTGCGGCCTCACCAGAGACGGACCTTCGACGACGTGTTGAAGGGATTTGCAGACCGCGACCGCGGCAAGTTGATCATGGCCTGCGGCACCAGCAAGACCTTCACGGCGTTGCGCATCGCCTAAGCGATCGCCGGCGAAGGCGGCTGGGTGTTCTATCTCGTGCCTGTGGTTCAACCATCGCCATCCTGCGCAGCGTCGGATCTTGGGCCAAAGACTTCCGCCCCGCCTCAGGCGGCGCGGGCCACACCCGGAAGGGACACGGGAACGGCCATCAGTTCATCGATCCGGTCGGCGACCCGCTGGGCGGGCTCGCGCAACTGCTCCACGGTCCAGTCGGCGGCATAGCCCTCGGTCACGTCGGACGGCCGGGCATGGTTGACCAGCCGCTTGGTCAGCGAGCGCGGCAGCATCAGTTCGCGCTCCGCCACCGTGATGAAGGCGTTGCGCAGCCCGTGGAACCAGAAGCGCGTCCCGGCGGCCTCGGTGATGCCGGCATAGAAGGGCGCAAGGTTGGCGACATGGCCCGACCGGGCCTTCTTGGGCGACGGAAACAGCCAGCCCTCCGACGGCGCGGCCTCGCCGCCGCAATCCGAACGGAGACGCCCGAAGATGGCGGCGAGCTGCCGGGTGATCGGAAGCTCCAGGGGCTCCCCCGTCTTGGTCTCCTCGACCCTGAGCACGCGTCGCTCCAGGTCGACCCGCTCCCAGCGCAGCGACAGGATCTCGCCCCGGCGCATGCCGGTGTACATCCCGATCAGGAAGATGTCGCGGATCGCCGGTTCCAGCCCGACCGCCTCGATGCCCGCGCGCCAGCGCGGCAGCACCTCGGCCGGACCCGATATCCGCCGCCGCCGCTTGGGGTTGAAGCGCCCGCCCGCCGCCAGCCACTGCTCGACCGGGTTGCGCAGGCCGTCATGGTCGACGCAGGGCCGGCGGTAGATCGAGCGCAGCATCGACATCGTCTGGTTCGCCGCCGACCAGCCGTGCTTCCCGGTGATCCGGTTGAACCGGTCCTCCACGTCCTGCCGGGAGATGGCGTCGAGCGGACGCTTCACCCAGTCGCCGAGATTGACCCGCAGGTTCTGGCGGTAGAGCCGGACGGTGTTGGCGGCCCGGTTCGGATTGGCCTTCATGTAGGTCTCGAAGGCCTCGGCCAGCGTCGGCACGCCGCGCGCCGCGGCCCGCGCCTCCGCCGGGTCCTCGCCCCGGGCGACCCGGCCGAGCAGGTCCTGCGCCTTCCGGCGCGCCTGGTCTACGGTCATGCGGCCGAAGCGTCCGATGACGACGCGCCGGTTGGGCGCCCGGCGCCCGCCGTCGCCGGGGCGGTAGTTGACGATGAAGGACCTGGTGCCGGAGGGCTGGACGCGGCAGCCGAAGCCGACCAGTTTGTCGTCCCATGCGATCCAGGAATTGTCGGCCGGCTCCAGGGCCTCGATGGTGCGCTTGGTGAGGGTGAGCTTCACCCGGGCCACGCGTTTTGCGGAGTTGGAATTGTTCATGGACCGAGCCTGGCACAGAGCGCCCCGATTGGCAACACTGTAGTCAACACGATAAAGAGCAGAGGAGCGTACGCCAGTCGGCCTCTGGCGGGCATGTCGAGACTAAAATCAGCAGAAATGCAGGATATTACCAGCAAAGTTCATAGACAGGTGCCGACAGGTGTAGACCAGCGTTGACATTTACTAGATGGTTGGCGAACATGTGCTTCACATGCGTGCGGATCGTGCTTTCTTTCCGGCCCGTCGCCGCGGCGATTTCCTTGACGCTCATGCCCCGGGCCAGCCGCACCGCCACCCGGCTTTCCATTCCCGTAAGGCCGAGGGCCGCCGCAGCCACGGCGGGGTCGACACTGGCCCCGCCCGCCGGGTCGACGACCAGCACGATCGCCGCCACCGGCCAGACCGGGCGATCCGTCTCCTGACCGCCCACCGGGTTGACGTGCAGCACCAGCGGCGGCAGGGCGCCCGGGCGTCTCACGATCGTCGAGCCGCCGGCGGCCTGAGCCCCCGACGGGGGCAGGGCACGGCCCAGAAGCCTTTGGAGACCGTCATTGTCCCGCCGCGCGCGGGCGGACAGGAACCCGTCCCTGTCGAACAGGCCGTTGCCGGCCCGGAGCAGGTCGCGGGCACGGTCGTTCGCCGCCGCGATCCGCCCGCGCGCGTCGAGCTGTACGACGCCCAGTCCGCTGGCCTCGAGCATGTCCGTCAGCGTCGCGCCCAGGGCGCCGGCGCCGGCCAGCGTCTGCCGGACGTGCACGGTCTGGCGGATATGGGGCAGGAGACGCCGGATCCGGTCGAGTTGCCAGGACGACCAGCCCTCGCCGTCCACCGGGTCGTTGACCTGCCACATGATGCGCAAGCCGTCGGGCCCGGGCAGGCGCACGTCGATCCCGTTCCCGGCACGGCCGAGGGTCCGCAGCACGTTATACGCCGCCGACGTCTTCTGCTCCGCCTCGGTGTAAAGGTCGGTGACGGGAATCAGCCGGTTGAAGGGGAGACGCCGCAGGCGGGGCACCCCTTCGTCCAGGTGGAGGTAGGTCTCCAGCCAGATGCGCTCGAGGTCCTGGCGCCGTTGTCCGCGCAGGCAGGTCCACATGAAGTAGAGCCGGAAGTCCTCGTCCGTCTCCCCGTCGCCGCACGCCAGGGTGCTGCCGTGCGTGCCGAGGGCTTCGTCGACCAGCCCGGCAGCGCCTGACCAGTCGGCAGGGTCGAGCGCCGCCTTGTGCAACGCGGCGAGAATGCGCTCGAACGACCCGTCTTCGATCATGGGAGCGCCGTCGGTTGCCGGCGCGCCGGTGGCCCGAAGCCCGTCGATTCTGCCAGCATTTGCCTGTCCCGATTCAGATGGTTCTCTTCGATCTCCGGCGTCGTCGCTACCAGGCCCCCGCTGGCGAGAACCTGCCCGGCGCGGCGCGAAGCCGGGCCTGCAATCCTAGGCCGTCGCGAGGCTCTTGTGCCTCCCCAATATTGGGGAGACCGAAGAGAATCCGGCCGTGTACCGGAATATTGCGGCGCGACGGGCAGGTTCGGCGCGGGCCGGCGGCGGTACCGGCCCGCCGGCCGGGCCGCTGCAGCTGGACGAATCGGGGAGCGCGCCCGGCGGCGCCTGAGCGCCGGTCGCGACAAACTCTACGGTGGCGGCGGGCGCGGCCCCGTCGCACAACAGGCGCACAACCGGCGCACAACCGGCCCCTGCCGCAACCGACCGAGCCCGCCATGCCGCTTTCCGAACCCGCCGCCCGCGAGCCCCTCCACACCCGCGTCATCGAGATGCGCGGCTACATCCGCGACGACGGGCTGTGGGATATCGAAGGCCGTCTGACGGACAACAAGAGCTACGGCTTCGACGGCGGCTTCCGCGGCTGGGTCGAGCCGGAGACGCCGGTCCACGACATGTGGATCCGGCTGACGGTCGACGACGATCTGGTCATTCGCGCCTGCGAGGCCTCGACCGACCACCACCCCTACGAGATTTGCCCGGGCATAACCCCGGCCTTCGGCGCGCTGGCCGGCATCCGCATCGGCGTCGGCTGGATGCGCGAGGTCCGCCAGCGGGTCGGCGGGCGCAAGGGCTGTACCCATCTCGTCGAGATGCTCGCCCAGCTCGGCACCGTGGCCTACCAGACCCATGTCGCGAAGCGACGGGTCAAAGGCAAACCGGCGCCCGATCCCGACAAGCCGAAGCGCAAGCCGCTGGCGATCGACACCTGCCACGCCATGGCGAGCGACGGCCCGGTCGTCAAATCCCGGTTCCCGGACTTCTACACCGGAAACTGACGGCCCGGAGAAACCTAGCCCGGAGAAATCTGGCCGGAACCGGAATTTGTGCGCTGCACAAAAAATTTCTTGACAATGTTGCGGCGCGGCATATATGTCGGCGTGCATGATGCAGCGCACAACGATCCTGCTGCACCGCAACAGGCCCGTAGCAGACCCGTAACAGACCCGTAACAGACCGGTGCGCCGCACCCGAAAACCCGAACAGGAAGACCCCAAAAGGAAGACAGGACCATGACCGCCAAAACAGCCAGGAAAGCCGAAGCCAAGGACTTCGCCAAAGCCGGCGTCGAGCAGATCGAAGCCGCCGTCAAGTCCAGCCAGGAAAACGCCGAGAAAGCCTTCAAGGCCGGCAAGGAGAATGTCGACAAGGCCTACAAGGCCGGCGCCGACGCGCTGAGCGAGAATGTCGACAAGTTCTACGCCGCCGCCAAGGAGCAGTACGCCAAGGTGTGGCCGACCATGGCCCCGAAGATCGACGAGGTCGCCGACTGGAACAAGGGCAATCTGGACGCCCTGTTCGCCGCCAGCGAGATCGCCAAGAAGGGCGCCGAATCGATGGCCGAGGAGCTGGCCGCGTTCAACCAGGCCGCCATGGCGGACGCCGCCGCCGCGGCCAAGGACATGCTCGCCGTCAAGTCCTATCCGGAGCTCGTCCAGAAGCAGACCGAATCGGTGCGCAGCGCGTTCGACAGGATGGTCGCCGAGTCGACGAAAATCTCGGAAATGTCCGCCAGCCTGGCGAACGAGGTCTCCGAGCCGCTGCAGGCCCGCTGGGCCAAGGTGAACGAGGCGTTCCGCCCCGCCGCCTGAATATTCCCGACCCCTCCGCGCGGCCGTACCCCCTCCCCCGGACGCGCAAAAGAGGCCCGGAGCGCCGCTCCGGGCCTTTTCTTTACATATGCCGGTAGACGGCCGCCTCAGCCGGCCGGGCGCAGGGGCGAGGGCTGGCGGCGCGCCCAGTCGAAATAGAGCTGGCGCGCCTGGCGGTAGACCGGGCCGGGCTGCATGTCCCGGTCTTCGACCCGGGTGCAGGGCAGCACCTTGCCGTAGTTGCCGGTGGAGAAGACCTCGTCGGCGGCCTTCACTTCCTCGAAGGTGACCCGCCGTTCCTCCACCGCGATGCCGGCCTCGCGCAACAGCGCGATGACCCGCAGCCGGGTGATGCCGGCGAGGAAGGTGCCGTTGGCGACCGGCGTGACCGCAACCCCGTCGCGCACCAGGAACAGGTTGGCGGTGGCGAACTCGGCGACGTTGCCGTTGCCGTCGAGCACGATGGCGTTGCCGAAGCCCTTGTCGACGGCCTCGGCGAGGCAGCGCGCCACGTTCGGGTACAGCGCCCCCGCCTTGGCCTCGGTCGGCGCCGTTTCGGGCGACGGCCGGCGGAACCGGGTGAGGCAGGCGGAAAATCCGGTCGGCTCGGGCAGGTCCATGACCTCCAGCACCAGCGCGAATTCGGTGCTGTCCGGATCGGGGATGACGAAGCCGGCGCCGGCAAAGAACATCGGCCGGATATAGAGCGCGCGGTCCGGCGCGAACCGTTCGATGCCCTCCCACGCCAGGGCGGCGATCTCCTCGGCCGACTTGATCGCCTTGAGGCCGAATTGCGCCGCCGAATCGACGACGCGCCGGCAGTGCAGGTCCAGATCGGGGGCGACGCCGTCGAAATAGCGCGCGCCGTCGAAGACGCTGGAGGCCAGCCAGGAGCCGGGGCCGACGGCGTCCATGATCTTGACCGGCTTGTCGTGCCACTCGCCGTCATACCAGGTCCAGGCCGTGCCGGACGGGTCCTTCTGAATGTTCTGGGGCATGTCGTATCCGCAATTCGAGGCCGCCCCCCCCATACGCCCCGGATCCGGTCCGGGGCTGCCCGGGATGGGCGGAGCAAATATTTTCGGTTCTCCTTTCCCTCCCGACCGGGCGCGCCGGCGCCGTATCGAGGGGGCCGTAACGAGGGGCCGGCACCCTAGCACCCGCCATCCGGGCAAGGCGAGTCCGATCGCCGGCGCCGTCGGTGCGCCGGTCAGCTATCGATCGATTCCAGAAGCCTGAAGTCGCTATCCGCCGTCTCGAGAGTGGCGCCATGATACCGTGCGCAAGCGGCAATGAGCACATCGGCGGCGGGCACCGTCACGCCCCGCGCCCGCGCCCGCCGGGCCAGATTGTAGGCTTCCAGCCAGACGCCTTCGTCCGCGGCAAGCTCCGGAAGCGCGTTTGCGAAGTGCTGGAGCACCTTCCGCTCCTGCTGGCCGCGGGCGCCGTTCCACAGTTCGAGTTGCACCGGGGGACACCAACAGGCGTCACCGATGGCGAGCGCCGCTATGACGCGATCCCGTACGACCGGGTCGCCGTTCGGCCGAAGCATGTGAATCCAACTCGACGTGTCGATCGGGATCGAGGATCAGGCGCCGCGGCGTCGGGCCTGAAGTTCTTCCGGCGTCATCAAATTCTCGCAGGTTCCGGCATAGCCGGCGAGTTCGGCCATGCGCATGCGGCGGTTGAAGTCTGCGATGGCGCCGACCACGGCCTCGCGCTTGGTCCGGGCCTTGGTGAACCGGATGGCATCCTCAAGCTCGCGATCGGGAATATCGACGGTCGTCTTCATGCCGCAAGGATGAGCGTATTTTGAAGATACTTCAATATCCGTAGCGCATACGGTCGGCCCAGAACTGTCAGGATGCCCCGCCGCTACTGGCTCGCCCAGACGATCCGGTGGATGAACTCGATCTCCTCGCGCTCCAGGCTGCGGTCGTCGTGCGCGCGGTTGATCGACAGCAGCTCGACCCGGCTCGCCGTCATGCGCTGGACCTCCTTGGCCATGACCTCGCCGGCGGCGGTGCGGACGACGACCCGGTCGCCGCGGCGCACGCTGGCGCCCGGCGAAACCACGATGCGGTCGCCGTCGCGATAGACGGGCTCCATGCTGTCGCCGGAAATCTCGAGCGCATAGGCGTGCGCGTCGCCGAGGTCGGGGAAATCCACCTCGTCCCAGCCGGCGCCGGTCGGGTAGCCGGCATCGTCGAAGAAGCCCTCGTCGCCGGCCTGGGCATGGCCGATCAGCGGGATCCGCCGCACCGGCACCGGGCCGTCCTCGCCGTAGAGCAGCACCGTGAATTCCTCGACCGACGCGCCGGTCGCCTTGAGGATCTTCGAGACGCTCTCGGTCGAGGGCCAGCGCTGCCGGCCGTTCGGCATGATCCGCTTGCTCTTGTTGAAGGTCGTCGGATCGAGTCCGGCGCGCCGCGCCAGCCCGGACGCCGACATGCCGTATTTCTTCGCCAGCCGGTCGATCGCGTCCCAGACGTCGTTGTGGGTCAACATGCTCCTGCCTCCCGAAGGACTATGCGGAAGCCGGCGGGGCCCGGCCGGGCCGCGCCTGCGCGCTGCACCGCCGGGCGGTCGTCCGCCGGACCGCCCCGTGTGGGGAATACTGTGTAGGAAACATTATATAATGTCTGCCGTAAATCCAGAAAATCAAGCAAATTTGGAACGAAAGCCGGCGTTTCCGCGCCTCTTTACAAATTTTTAAGAAAAATACCCTTGTTAATCGAACAAATACAGAATATATGGCGGCGGTCGCTGGAGGAGGCCGACCGATGAAAAAACCGAAATTCGCCCACAAGTCCGACCGCACGGCAGCCGACGCCGCCGAACCGTTCGATACCGCCGAAGAGGCCTGGTTCTGGGCGATGAGCTGCCTGGTCGCCCGGGAGGACGGCGCCCGCTTCGTCGCCGGGCTGGGGCTGCAGGAGCGGCCCTGCTCGCCGGACGACCTGATCGTCTCGGCCGAGCGGATGGGCGCGTCCGGCCGGCTGAAGCCGCCGCATTTGCGGGTGCTCGCCGGCTATGGCCGCCGCCTGCTCGCGCCCGACCGCCGGGCGCGCGGCGAGCGGAAGGCGGCGCGCCTGTGGGACGAGGCGCTCGACCTGCTGACCACCGTGTGGCGGCGCAAGGGCATCGTCGCATGAATGCCCGCCCTTCGCAGGCGGTTTCCGGAGTCGGGGCCGCGCCGCCGCTCTACCGGGAGGCCCTCGTCGTCTTCTCCGGCAATTCCGATATCTGGTGGCTCGGCTGGCTGAAGGAGGGCTTCCGCCACTGCTTCATCGCCTTCAACGACGGGCGGCACTGGATCACCCTGGACCCGCTGTCCCACCGCACCGAGGTGGCGGTGCAGGACGTGCCGGCCGATTTCGACCTGCGCGCCTTCTACGAGGCCCGGGGCCTGAGATGCGTGACCGCCGCGCTGGCGCCGACCCCGCTGCGCTGCGCGCCGCCCGGCCCGTTCACCTGCGTCGAGGCGGTCAAGCGGGCGCTCGGTCTGCGCGCGCCCCTGGTCTGGACGCCGTGCCAGCTCTACCGGCGGCTGACCCAACGGGCGGCGGACGAGGGGCGCCGGACGAGGGGCGGCGCCGCCGGCCGATGCGAGGAAGGCGCCGGTTTTCCGGCATAACGCAGGGCTGGAACTAGGTATTTACAACGGTTTCATAAAAAAAATCGTATTTTTTGAAAATAATTCCTTGACAGGCCGAGTCCGGCTCCCTATATCGGCCCCGTCAACGCCCGAAGTGTGCCCGCCGCGGCCCACGGGCGCTTTCCCAAATCTCTCGAAAGCCTGTCCCCGGCCACCCGATTTGTCCCGATTTGTCCGGGGAAGGGGGGCCGGGGCGCGCCGCTGCCTGTGGAGAATGCCATGTCCGGCCTGTTCGGTTCCCCGCCCCCGCCGCCTCCGCCGCCCCCGTTGCCGGTTCTGGAAGCGCCCGACCCCGACGAGGAGAAGCGCAAGGCGCGGCTCGAGGCCCTGCGCCGGCGCCGGCGCGGCCGGCTGGGCACGATCCGCACGAGCGCCCGCGGTCTTTCGAGCGGTCTTTCGGGCGGCCTTTCGGGCGGCCTTTCGGGCGGGCGACGGGGCAAAACGCTGCTGGGAGAATAGCCTGAGATGGAACAAAAACAGAAAACGGAGCCGCTCGCCCGGCTGCGCAAGCGGTTCGGGCGCCTCAAGGAGGCGCGGCGCGAGTGGGAGCCGGTGTGGCGCGACTGCTACGCCCACGCTCTGCCGCTGCGCAGCGGCTTCGCCACGACCGCCGCACGCACCGCCGACCCGCTGTTCGACGGCACCGCGCCGGACGCGGTCGACCAGCTCGCCGCCAGCCTGCTGGCCGAGCTGACGCCGCCCTGGTCGCGCTGGTTCAACCTGACCGCGGGCGCCGACCTGCCGCCCGACGAGGCCGCCGCGGCGGGGCCGGTGCTGGAGGATATCGGCGCCGCGCTGCAGGGCCATTTCGACCGCTCGAATTTCCTGGTCGAGATGCACCAGTGCTATCTCGACCTGGTGACCGGCGGCACCGCCGCGCTGCTGTTCGAGGAAAGCGCGCCCGGCGGCGCCAGCGCCTTCCGCTTCCGCGCCCTGCCGCTGCCCGAGGTCTGGCTCGACGAGGGCGAGACCGGCCGGCTTGAGACCGTGTTCCGGCGCACGGAACTGCCGCTCGACGCGTTCGTCCGGCGCTTTCCCGACGCGCCGCTGACGCCGGACGAGGCCCAAGCCCGGACCAGGGGCGACGACCGCCGGATCGCGGTGGTCGAGGCGACGCGGCGCGAGGACGGCACGGTCCGCTACACCGCCTTCCGCGAGGAGCCGGCCGAGGCCCGCTCCGCAGGTGCCGGGTCCGCCGCCGGAACCGGAACCGCAACCGGAACCGGAACCGCAACCGGGGCCGCCACCGGGACCGCCGGGCGCGACGCGGCGGAGAAACCGCTGGCGGCCGGCGCCTTCGCCGACCATCCGGTGATCGCCTTCCGCTGGATGAAGGCGCCGGGCGAGGCCTGGGGCCGCTCGCCGGTGATGAAGGCGCTGCCCGACATCCGCACGGCCAACAAGGTGGTCGAGCTGGTGCTCAAGAACGCGTCGATCGCGGTCACCGGCATGTGGCAGGCCGACGACGACGGCGTCATCAACCCGGCCAACATCAAGCTGTCGCCGGGCGTCGTGATTCCCAAGGCGGTCGGCTCCGAGGGCCTGAAGCCGCTCGGCGCGCCGGGCCGCTTCGACGTGTCGGAGCTGGTGCTGAACGATTTGCGCCAGCGCATCCGCCGCGCCCTGCTGGTCGACAAGCTGGGCCAGGCCGACAGCCCGAAGATGACCGCGACCGAGGTGCTGGAGCGCAAGGCGGAAATGGCCCGCCTGCTCGGCGCGACCCGCCCCAAGACATGCGCGCCATCGCCCGCGCCGCCGCGCGCTGCTTCGGCACCGACGACGGCCGGATACTGCTGGCGCATCTGCGCGCGGTCACCGTCGAGCGCACCTGCGGGCCGCAGACCTCCGACGCGGCCCTGCGCGACCTCGAAGGCCAGCGCCGCCTGGTCCACCGCCTCACCGCCCTGATCGACCGCGGCCGCCGCGGCGACTGACCCACCCCGATTGGAGATAGCAATGACAGAACATTCCGAACAATTTGCCGGGAACGACACCGCCGCCGAACCGGCGGGCAGCGGCGGCTCTGCGGCGCCGGGGGCGCCGGACGGCTCGGCGGTTGCCGCGCCGGCCAAGTTCCTCGACCCGGAGACCGGCGAACTGCGCGTCGACGCGCTGATGAAATCCTACATGGCGCTCGAAAAGCGCTTCGGCGCCGGCGAGCATCTGAAGCCCGGCGGCGCCCGCGAAGACGCCGACCGCGGCGACCCGGGCGACGGGTCCGCCGGCCGGCCGCACGGCGCAGACTCCGGCGACCCGCCCGCCGGACCGGACCCCGACGACGCGGCGGACCCCGACGAGGCGGACGGCCCGCTGGACGATTCGGCGGCCGACGATACGGTACCGGACGGCCCGGACGGCTACCGCATCGAGGCCGACCATCCCTGGCTCGGCAACGACGCCGAGCTGAACGGCGTCCTGCACGAGCACGGCTTCACCCAGGGCCAGGCGCAGCTGGTCTACGACATCGCGCACGAATACGTCCTGCCGCTGCTCGACCGGATGGCCGGAGAGATCGCCGGCCTGCGCGGCGAGCGGCAGCTGCGCGCGGTCTTTCCCGGCGACGACTGGGAGGCGCGGGCCGAGCAGACCCGCCAGTGGGGCGCGTCGGCCCTGCCCGAAGACCTGTACCAGACCCTCGCCGCGACCCCGGCCGGCGTCGCCGCGATGCACCGCATGATGCAGCACGGCGAGCCCGATTTCCTGTCGCGCACCGGCCCGGCCGGCCCGGCGGCCGACGAGGCCGAACTGCGCCGCCTGATGGACGACCCCCGCTACTGGCGCGACCACGACCCGGCCACGATCGCCAAGGTCCGCGACGGCTTCGACCGGCTGTATCCGGGGTAGGGGGCGGCTGCGAAAGGGAGAGACCGCGCCCATCCGCAATCCCATACCTCCCCCTCTTCAGAGGGGGAGGCCAGGTGGGGGTGGCGCGTCGCCAGACGCGCAGCGCCGCAAGGCGCTTCTTGCAGCTTCGGCACGGCACCCCCATCGACCTCGCTGCGCTCGGCCACTTCCCCCTCTGAAGAGGGGGAAGGATATCCTTTGTGGCGTGAAGCCGATTTGCAGGGAAATCCCCCGGCGCCGGGGCCGGCACAATCGGATTTCGGTGGATTCGCTATGCCGCGAACTTTTTCCGATAATCGCCGCCGGATTCCGGTGCGGTGCGGGCAAAAGCGCGGTCCGCCCTTCGGTTCGGCCCGCCGCAACGGCCCGCCATAACGCAATCCCGGCCTGAATCCGGAATACCCATCGGATCCCCCGATGGCCGCCGAACCGGCCGCCGCCCCGCCTCCCTACCACGCAACTCAGCAACCGGCCGCCCGGACCGGCGCTTCTCCCGCTTCGCCGAGCGGCGGGGACGGCGCCGGCTCGCGCGCGCCCCGGACACACGCCCCGAACACAAGCTTCTGCCATGATCGACCCGTTCGAAAGCCCCTTCGGCCCGCCCGCGAAACCGGCCGCGGCCGCCGACCCGTTCGGCGCGATACCGTTAGAGGATCGCTGGCGTCTCGCCAGCGGGAAAATCCTCGGCACGACTCTGGGCCGGCGGCTGCTCGGCCTGTCCGACCGGAAGCCGCGGCCCGGCACGGATCGTTCGCCCGGGCCGCCGGCCGAAACGGCATCCGGGACCTCCGCCGGCGGCTACGAGGCGATTCCCGGCTGGCGCGTCCCGCTCGACGCCGACCTCAAGGATCTGGGCCTGGAGGCGCTGGACAACGCCCGGCGCGCCGGGGAGCGCGCGGAACGGCAGCCCGGCCCCGCCCGCCAGGTGCGGACCGCCGAGCGGCTGCGCCGGTCCGCCGGCTTGGCGAAAGCGAAGCCCGGAGCAGCGCCCGGAACCACCTATGCCCCGCACCGGCAACCGGAACGACCCAGCCGCTCGCCCCTGACGGGCCCGGCGGCCGGACTGCTTCCGGCCCACTGGCGAACGCTGGCCGGCGGGTTTCTGCAGGCGCGCGAAGCGATCAAGCAGACGAGCATCGCGGCCGAACGGACCCACGGCGACAACCGGCAGGCGCACGATGCCGAGGTCGCGGCGACCGCCCGGCGGGAAGACGCCGCGCTCCCCGGCTTTACCGAGCACGCCACCGTCCTGAGCGCGCTGCGCGCCGGCGAAAAGTATCGGCAGAACATGGCGCGCCGCCCCGCTCCGACCGGCGAGCGGAACGATGCCGCCCCCGGCCGGGCCACTGTCGACACCCTTGCCCGCGAAGCCTCGCACGCTCTCGGCAAGGCCGAAGGGGCCCTGGACGCCGGCGACCGCCGCGCCGCCGAAGGACACAGGCGCAACGCCCTGCTTCTGCTCACGAATGCAAAAGCGGCTCGGAACGACGCGCTGAAGGCCGGAAACGCGCTCGCGGAGGCGCCGGCCCCCGATGCCGATGCGGACGACGCGCGGGATGCGTCCGAACGTAACGCCGGCGGCAGGGACTCCGCGGTCATGCCACCCCCGGAGGGCGCGCCCGCGAAAGGTCCGGCGCCGGCGAAAGAGGACGATACCGCCGGATCGCGGAAACCGGACCGCCCCGCCGACCGGGAAGCGGCGGCGAAGTTCGACCGCAAGGACGCGCTGGCCCGGCTCGAACGGCAGTTCGTTCACGGCCCCGGTCCGCTGGGCGCGACCGTGAACCGGCGCATCCTCGCCGCCGCGACCGCCGCCCACGGGAGCGCCGAGGTCCGCGACGCCGCCGTCCGCAACGCGATCCGGCGCGCCTGGCGCGGCAAGCCCGCCATGCAGCGCAAGCTGATCGACGCGGCGAAGGCCGCCGCCGCCGGGAAGACCGCGGCCGAGCGCAAGCGGCTGTTCCTCGAAGCCGCCGCCGGAACGACGGTCGAGCGCACGCTGGACCGAAGAAAAGGCCGGCCGATGCGCGCACGGCGCAGGGAACGCCGGACCCCGATCTCCACGGCGCCGGGATCGACTGGAGCGGCCGGGAATCGACGCAGCGGTTTTTCCGGGAAGTCTACCGCAGCAGGCGCTGGCGGGCACGGTTCGGGCGGAAAGTCCCGACCGTTGGCGCACCGGAGTACAAGGGGCAGCCGATCAAGGTCGGCGGCGGCCGTCCGGACGTGCTGGTCGGCGAGGCGCGGCTTCATTGGGACGGCAAGCGGGCCTACGCTCTCGATCTCAAGGGCGAACGCGTCTACATCGACCGGCTGCCCAGCGAATCGGCCCCGAACATCACACGGAAGCCGGCCGGTGACGGCGGTTGGCTGGTGACGAGGCGTCTGGACGACGGAGCCAAAGTGACAGTCTATTACAATCGCTACGGACTACCTGAATTCCCGGCCCGCGGCGCCTTCTGGCTGCCGCCGGAGGTCGTTGCGAAAGGCGAGAAGGCCCATAGGAATCGTGTAATCAAACAACTACGGGAAATGGCGCGCTCCAATTCGAAAGAGCTGGAGAAAATGGGCTTTACGCCGGAACAGATAGGGAAGATGAAGCACAAGGTGGAATTGAAAAAACTCGGCATTCGGATTCATCACGATTACCGCGTGGGCCGAATGCTGATCGTCGATGAACGCTTCCACGGGCTTGCGCATCGCGGCGGCCGAAGTCTCTGGTAGGGCAATCGCAGGAATGGAAAAGATAGAATGAAAAGAAGCATGCTTATGAACTCCGAACGCACTGAAGGCGTGAGGAAAGTGTCAGCGCCGGAGATTGAGGAATGGGGCCGCGCGCGTGGGGTCTTTTTTCCGCTGGATTTTGTCGAATTCCTTTCGGAATTTGGCGGAATCTATCCCGACGAAGAATGGGGGTACCAGTTTATTCCCGAAGGCGAAAATTATCCGGAATTCGCCGATATGGCGTATTTTCTGCATTTCGACAAAAGGGTAGGTCGTCATTCGGTCGGAGAAGCATATGAAAGCCACTTCCTCAGTTGGAATCAGCCACTTCTCATTCCCTTTTCGGCGAGCGAAATCAACGTCTATGCAGCACTGAATTTCGAGGAATCCCGCCGCAACCCGTCGGTATATAATGTCGAAGTTTTCGTTCAATCGAAGATCGACCCCGATCGTTCGAGCATGACATGGTTGGCCGATTCGTTTACCGAGTTCCTGGAAATCCTCGAAACGGAAGACGACTTCGATGCGCGGCACGGCGAAGTTTATCGCTTTTAATCCTCCACAAAGCGCTCACGCAGAGTAACGCGGTCGCTCGATAACCCCCTCGCCTTCCCCCTCGCCC
>VXNK01000141.1:0-15553 GCA_009840595.1 Rhodospirillaceae bacterium
GGCGACGGCGATGGCGACGGGGACGGAGATGGCGACGGCGATCGCAGTGACGGATGGAGCAGCGAAAGCGCTCCGTTCTGACAGGAACGGCGCCCGAATTCGGATCGCACCGCCGAACTCCTGTCTTCCGAACCTCATTCCGGCGCAACACCGGGCGCGTAATCCCGATCCGAAGGAATCGCGAGCGATAACGCATGCTGCACTTCACTAAAATCGGCGAGAATATCGATACGTCCCGAATTCTGGCCGAATTGGCGAAAGCCCCGGAATTATGGCATGCAGACCGGAGCCGCCAGCGAAAGGTCCGCTGTCAGCGGAACACTCTGAATATCTTTCTTCGCGCGCCCAGGAAACCGCTGCCGCCCGGCGCAAAAAACGCAAACGACGTTCACGAGAGCCGGATCGCTCCGGCAGCCCGGCATTTTCCCTCCGCGCTCCGGTTCTGCGAATCGGTCGCCGAAAACAGCGGCGGCGAAATCGGACGCGCAACCCTGGTATCGCTGGCGCCCAACGCCGAGGTATTCCCGCATATCGATACCGGCGCTTACTACCGGATCAGGGACCGGTACCATCTGGTCCTGCAAAGCCGGCAGGGAAGCCCCCTGACGGCCGGGAACGAGACAGCGGTCATGCGGCCGGGAGAACTCTGGGCGTTCGACAACAAGGTGACGCATTCGGCGTACAACCGATCGGCGGAGCCGCGCATTCACCTTATCTTCGATGTTCTGCCGCAGGCGGGTTGCGGGCTGCACGTTTATCCTCCCGAAAGTTGAATCCGGCCCGAAAGCCGAAACCGGACGGCGGAAGGATTCCCGACGGCAAAACCAGAATCACGCCTCCAGCGGTGTCTTCCGTATCGATTCGAACCGGCCGAACTCCATCGGCCACAGTATCTTGACCGCCGCCGCCAGGGCGTGTGCAGCGGAATCGACGCGAATTGCGTTATCGTAGGCTTCCGTGCGCAAGGCGCCGAGAGCGCGGCTTTTTCTTGCGACATAGAACGCATCTCTTTCGTCGCGGAATTGCAATTGCCGCAGCGAGCGCAACCCCCGTTGCAGCACCCGTTCATAGGCCGACTCGCGCGCCCGGTCGCCGAGCGCGCCGGCCAATGAAGCGGCATCGGCCATCCCCTCCAGATAGGCCCCGGTCGACGCGGCGTGCGGCGGGCCGAACTCCGGTCTCTCCGGATTGTAAAACCGGCCGCGAAGATCCGGCGCGAGGCCTTCCCACTGCTGCATCGGCAGCAGCCAGTCGTTCATCTCGAAAACGAAATCGGCGAATTCGCGCCGGCCCGTCCGGGCGAACAGCGAGGCGCAGGCCTGGGTGTGCCACGGGACGAATGCGGGATTGCGGTTCCTGTAGTGCCGCGCCCGGCAGCGCTCGAAGGCCGCCGCACACCGCTCGACGGTCGGCGCGTGCGCCGACTGCCGGCGCGCCAGTTCGGCCTGGAACAACAGGGCTTCGCCCGAATAGAAGTTCCAGTTCTCGCCGTCGCGCGCCTGCGGAAAGAAAAAGGTCCGGAAGCCGTGCCCGTCGTGCTCGAGCGAACCGACTCCGGCGGCCAGCAAGGCAAGCGCGCCGTCGAATTCCTGCGGCGCCGGACATTCCAGGATCGCCAGGCCCGCGACGGCGGCCGCGCCGAGCTTGGCGACATCCCCCTCCACGATGGCGCCGCACCCGTTGCCGATGTTCCGGAAATACCGCGACAGGTTATAGCGCAGATTCCGGAGCCCTGCTTCGCCGATCTCCTTGCGGCCCGAGCGATTGCCGTACCGCAGGAGAGCCGCCGTGGCCAGAAACCGGCGGATCGCATTGTCGGCCGGCGATACGTCGCCCCGGCTCGGCCAGTATTTGTACGGCAGCGCGCCGCCGGACGTCAGATTGGCCAGCATCCATCGCCCGATGCCATCGGCCAGCGCCGCGGCGCGTTCCCGATACCCCGACCGATCCGGCTCCACCGCCGGAGACCCGCGAAACAGTTCTACAGGCTCATTATCGTGCCCTGACAAAAGAAGATATTGCGTGGCGGAAAAAGCCCGCAGACGTCCTTTCGTCAGAAATTCCTTCTCGCGAATACCCCTCTTCCCCAGAAATCTCTCGTAAGCGCGCTCGAAGCTCAGATTGGCAGCGATCATCCGTGTCGGCGGCAGGCTTACGGCTTCGTCCCGGAAAGCGAATTCCACGCCGGTAACACCCCGGACTCTATTGAAAAATGTCCCGGAAAATTTCCCGGGATCGACACGGCGAAATTTATCGACGAGACAGACCTCTATATCGGTATCTTTCGGAGCACCGATCGCCTTGCGAAGCGCCTGCAACGGCACACCCTTCATCCAGCCCTCGCGCTGCCGGGCGCCGTTCTTTCGCACGCAAAACCAGGTCGCGCCTTTTCCGATATCGCCGGCTTGCGGCGCCAATCTACCCGTCCTGCGATGCGTCGTCGCCGTCGGTCGGGTTCTCCGTAGCGGACAAGAGTAACGGCAGAAACATTTCCGCGACGAATTCCGCCCGCCCGCTGACCCCGGCTTTCGCATAGAGCGACGTTGCCTGCAATCGCGCTGTACTTTCCTTAACGTTCCGGATTTCGGCAATTTCAGAAAATCTATAACCCTTTATGATCAGCCATGCGGTGTCCTTTTCGCTCCGGGTCATCAGCCACTCGTCCATTTGCTCTTCGATACTCTCGGCGAGCTGCTGCGAGAAAAACTTGGTGATTTTCTTCTCGGCTTCCAATCGGCGCCGGACTTTCCGAAGATCCCGTGCGCCGAATACGAGCGCTACCGAAACGCCAACGAAGACAACGAATTCGATAAAGAAGTGGGTGGTGCCGAACTCTCCTTCGAGAATCACGTCGACGACAAGATCGTAAATGAAAAATACGATCGCGCCGGCGAGGGCGATCAGGGCAACCTGCTGCCGCCGGATCGTTCTTTTCGTGGCTTTCTTCATCCCGGCAACCCCCGGCCGAAGCGCTGCCCGCAGAAGCCCGCCGCCTCGCCGCCCGGCCATTCCGGCCGGCGTTCGGCCGTTCGTCGTTTCGGAGGACCGATCGCCCGGCTCTGTTGCCGTTCCGGGTCGCGGGCGACCCGTGCTCCGCGCCCCTCCTGCTTAAGCCACCGCCGCGGATGCAGCAAGGCGCGCGGCGTCGCTCCCGACGGGGTTTCCCATCGAGCGCCGCTTGCCGTATGAACCTCCCGCCCCGAGTTTGCCGATCCGCCGACCTTCTGCACGCCCGCCATGCCGACCCTGCCCGACTTCGCCGAACGGACGCCCGACAAGCCCGCGCTGATCATGGCCGGCAGCGGCGAGATTGTGACCTATGCCGACCTCGAGGCGCGGTCGAACCGCTTCGCCCATTTGCTGCGCGCGCTCGGCATCCGCGCCGGCGACCATATCGCCTTCTTCGTCGAGAACCATCCGCGCTTTTTCGAGCTGTGCTGGGGCGCCAAGCGGGCCGGGCTCTACTACACGGCGATCAGCTCCTACCTCACCGCCGGCGAGGTCGCCTACATCGTCAACGACTGCGGCGCCCGGCTGTTCGTCTCGACGGACTACAAGCGCGACGCGGCGATTGCCGTGCCGCCGCTCTGCCCGAAGCTGGAGCACTGCCTGATGATCGGCGGCGCGGCGGACGGCTTCGCCTCCTACGAGGATGCCGTCGCCGCCCAGCCGGAAGGCCGGATCGCCGACGAGGTCGAGGGCACGGACATGCTCTATTCGTCCGGCACCACCGGCCGGCCCAAGGCGGTCAAGCGGCCGCTCCAGGGCATGGCGTTCGGCGAGCATGACGGGGCGCTCGCCATGCTGGCCGACGCGGTCGGCCTGCACCGGGACATGGTCTACCTGTCGCCGGCGCCGCTCTATCACGCCGCGCCGCTGCGCTACAACATGGCCTCGGTGGCGCGCGGGGCGACCAGCGTGGTCATGGAGCGGTTCGACGCCGCGCACAGCCTGGCGTCGATCGAGCGCCACCGGGTCACCCACAGCCAGTGGGTGCCGTCCATGTTCGTGCGCATGCTGAAATTGCCGGAGGCCGAGCGGACAAGGCACGACCTGTCCAGCCACGTCACGGCGATCCATGCCGCCGCGCCCTGCCCGATTCCCGTGAAGCAGGCGATGATCGACTGGTGGGGGCCGATCCTGCTCGAATATTACGGCGGCACGGAGAGCAACGGGCTGACGCTGATAAACACCGAAGAGTGGCTGGAGCACCGCGGTTCGGTCGGCCGGCCGGTCGTCGGCGTGCTCCACATCGTCGGCGAGGACGGCGCGGACCTCCCGGCCGGCGAGACCGGCACGGTCTATTTCTCGGACGGGCCGCCCTTCGAATATTTCAACGACCCGGAGCGCACCGCCGAGGCCTACGACGACCGCGGCCGGTCCACCCTGGGCGACATCGGCCACCTGGACGAAGACGGCTATCTCTACCTGACCGACCGCAGGTCGTTCACCATCATCTCCGGCGGCGTGAACGTCTATCCGCAGGAGATCGAGAATCTGCTGATCACCCATCCGAAGGTCGCGGACGTGGCGGTGATCGGCGTGCCGAGCGAGGAATTCGGCGAGGAAGTCAAGGCCGTCGTCCAGCCGCTCTCGATGGCCGACGCCGGCGACGCCTTGGCCGGCGACCTCATCGGCTTCGCGCGCGCCGGCTTGAGCGCGGTCAAGGTGCCGCGCAGCGTCGATTTCATGGAAGCCCTGCCCCGCCACCCGACCGGCAAGCTCTACAAGCGCCTCCTCAAGGACCGCTACTGGGGCAGGCGCGACAGCCGGATCGTCTAGGGCTCGCGGCGGGTCATTTCGTGCCGTAGAGCCGGTCGCCCGCGTCGCCGACGCCGGGCACGATATAGCCGTGATCGTTCAGCCGCTCGTCGATGGCGGCGGTGTAGACCGGCACGTCCGGGTGCGCGGCGTGGAACGCCTCGATCCCCTCCGGCGCGGCCAGCAGGCACAGGAACTTGAGCCGGCGCGCGCCGGCGGCCTTGATCCGCTCGACCGCGGCGACCGCCGAGTTGCCGGTCGCCAGCATCGGATCGAGCGCAATCACCGGCCGGTCGCGCAGGTCTTCGGGCACCTTGAAATAATACTCGACGGCCATCAGCGTCTCCGGGTCCCGGTAGAGGCCGACATGGCCGACGCGCGCGGAGGGGACGAGGTCCATCATCCCTTCCAGAAGCCCGTTGCCCGCCCGCAGGATCGAGATCAGGACGAGCTTCTTGCCGGCGAGGAACGGCGCCTGCATCGGCGCCAGCGGCGTCTCGATCGTCCGGTCCTCGGTCTCCAGATCGCGGGTCACCTCGTAGCCGAGCAGCAGGGCAATCTCGCGCAGCAGCAGGCGGAACCGGGCGGTATCGGTTTCCTTCCGCCGCAGCAGGGACAGCTTGTGCCGGACCAGCGGATGATCGACGACCGTGACATGCTTCATAGACGGTTTCCTCCGGCGGCCTGCGCCCCTGGAATTTCCCTCGATTTCCGGGCCCGGACCGGGACGCCGGCCGGGCCTGCCAAACGACCTTAGCGCGGAATTCCGGACGCCGTCACGGCCCGTATCGAACCGGCTTGAGGTGCGTCCCCGAATGGCCCGCCGGCGATTTCAGCGGCGTTCCGGTGCACCTCGCCCGGCCGCGTCCGAAGCGAGCGCCGCTTCGGCGCGCAGTTTCAGCCCCAGGGCGCCGACGACCCTGAGAACCGTGTCCAGACTCGGATTGCGGTCTCCCGAGAGCGCCTTGTAGAGGCTTTCGCGGGACAGGCCGGCATCGCACGCAACCTGCGACATGCCCTTGGCGCGGGCGATGTCGCCGAGCGCCTTGGCGATGAACGCGGCGTCGCCATCGGCCTCCTCTATGGATGCCTCCAGATACGCGGCCATATCCGCCGGCGTGCGCAGATGTTCGGCGACATCGTAGGGTGAAGCGGCGGTCTTGGTCATGGACTAGCTGTAGCCATCTGGCTACACCCGGTCAATCTTCGCCTACATCCTGCGCCGGCTCGGCCGACCGGCGACGCAACGCCACTGGCGCGACGGCCGGCAGGGGTGCTAGTCTTGCGGGATCGAAGTTCCGCCGGGGTGTCGTCCGGCCGCCGCCGCTTTTGCCGCCGGTGGGCCGGGCGTCTGAGATCATACCCGCCGAACCTGACCTGGGTCATGCCAGCGTAGGGAGCCGTCCGATTCAGACCCCGCATACCCGTACCCGACGCCCGGAAACCGTCGCCGTCATCGGCGCCGGCGTGTGCGGGCTGGGCATCGGCTGGCGGCTGGCCCAGGCCGGCTGCCGGGTCGATATCTTCGACCGGGGCGCGATCGGCCGGGGCGCCAGCCACGCCGCCGCCGGGATGCTCGCTGCCGGCGTCGAGACCGAGCCCGGCGAACTGGACCTGTTGCAGCTCAACCGCCGGAGCCAGCAGGCCTGGCCGGCCTTCGCCGCCGAAGTCGAGGCGGCGAGCGGGCAAGACATCGGCTATCGCGACGACGGCACCCTGGTCGTCGCGCTCACCCGCGACGACGAGCGGCAGCTTCGCTTCATCCACGACTATCACCGCCGCGCCGGCATCGAGGCGACGCTGATCGGCGGCGCCGAGGCGCGGCAGCGGGAGCCGTATCTCAACCCCCGGATTCCGGCCGCCGTCTGGAGCCCGGACGATCACCAGGTCGACAACCGCGCCCTCACCTCGGCGCTGGCGGAGGCCGCCAAGCGCGCCGGGGCGCGGCTGCGGCCGGACTCCGGTGTGGAGGCCGTCCGGATCGAGAACGGCCGGGCGACGGGCGTCGTCGTCGGGGACGAGACCGTACCGGCCGACCGGGTGGTGCTGGCCGCCGGCGCCTGGTGCCGCGCGGTCGGCGGGCTGGCGCCGGCCGCCCTGCCGCCGGTCCGCCCCGTCAAGGGCCAGATGCTCGCCTTGCAGATGGACCCGGACGCGCCGCTGCTGCGCCATGTGCTGTGGGCGCCCGGCATCTACCTGGTGCCGCGGCGCGACGGCCGGCTGCTGATCGGCGCGACGGTGGAGGAAAAGGGTTTCGACGACGCGATCACCGCCGGCGGCCAGTATGCCCTGCTCGACGCCGCCTGGCGCGCCCTGCCGGGGATCGAGGAACTGCCGATCGCGGAAACCTGGGTCGGCTTCCGGCCCGGCTCGCGTGACGATGCGCCGATCCTGGGGCCCGGCCCGCTCGACGGCCTGGTCTACGCGACCGGGCATCACCGCAACGGCATCCTGCTTGCACCCGTGACCGCCGACCTGGTGAGCCGCTTCGTCCTGACCGGCGATCTCGACCCGGCGCTCGCGCCGTTCACGCTGGCGCGCTTCGACCCGGCGCTCGAATCCGGGCCGGCGGCGCTGGCGGCGGAGTAGCCGGCGATGAAGATCGTGCTGAACGGCGACCCGGTGGAGACGGCGGCGGCAACCGTGCGAACCCTGCTCGACGAACAGGGCATCGACGCCGAAGCCCGCGGCGTCGCCGTCGCCGTGAACGCGGCCGTGGCGCCGCGCGGCGCGTGGGCCGAGACGGTTCTGGCGGAGGGCGACGCGGTCGAGATCGTCAAGCCCTTCCGCGGCGGTTAGGGACGGCCTTCGCCATGACCGACGACATCTTCCACATTGCCGGGCGCAGCTTCGCCAGCCGCCTGTTCCTCGGCACCTCCGGCTATCCCAACCAGCAGGTCATGCTGGATGCGCTGACGGCGAGCGGCGCCGAGGTGGCGACGGTTTCGATCCGCCGCATCAGCCTGGAGGGCTATGCCGAGAGCATGGTCGACCTGCTCGGCCGCGACTGGACCCTGCTGCCCAACACCGCCGGCTGCATGAGCGCGAAGGACGCCGTCCTGACCGCGCAACTGGCGCGCGAGGCGCTGGAGACCGACTGGATCAAGCTGGAGCTGATCGGCGACCGCGAGACGCTGTATCCGGACGTCGAAAATCTCGTCGGCGCGGCGCGGGACCTGGCGGCGGACGGCTTCCAGGTGCTGCCCTATTGCACCGACGATCCCGTGCTGTGCCAGCGCCTGGCCGACGCCGGCTGCGCCGCCGTGATGCCGCTGGGCGCGCCGATCGGCACCGGCATCGGCGTCGCCAACCCCTACAATATCGAACTGATCTGCGCCCGCAGCCCGGTGCCGGTGATCCTCGACGCCGGGATCGGCACAGCGTCGGACGCGGCGCTGGCGATGGAGCTGGGCTGCGATGCGGTGCTGCTCAACACCGCGGTGGCGAAGGCGCTCGATCCGGTGCTGATGGCCGGAGCCATGCGCGACGCCGTCGCCGCCGGCCGCGCCGCCCGCCGCGCCGGGCGCATCCCGAAGAAGGACCACGCCGAGGCCTCGAGCCCGCAGATGGGGTTGATCGGCGGCTGACTGCGTCCGGCGCCATGCATGCCCGCAATATCCTGCCCGATCCGCCCCTGATGATCGTCACCGACCGGCGGCGGACGCGGCTGCCGCTGGAGGTGATTGCCGCCGCCGCCTTCGCGGCCGGCGCGCGCTGGATCTCGGTGCGCGAAAAGGACCTGCCGCCGGCGGAACAATTCGACCTGGTCCGGCGGCTCGCCGGCATCGCGCCCGCCGACGCGACGGTCGGCCTGCACGGCGTCCCGGCGCCCAAGGCCGAAGGGATCGCCGAAGGAATCGCCGCCTGGCACCTGCCGCGGCACGGCGATATCGAAGAAGCAAGGCGGCTGGCCCCGGACTCCCGCCTGTTCGGCAAGTCCTGCCATAGCCTCGCCGCGGCGCAGGCGGCCCAGGAAGCGGGCGCGGACTACGTCACCCTCAGCCCGGTCTTCGCGACGGACAGCAAGCCCGGCTACGGGCCGGCGCTCGGACTGGCGGCGCTGGAAGCTGCCGCGGCGCAACTGCGCCCGGCCGGCTGCCGCCTGCTCGCGCTCGGCGGCGTGACCGCCGAAACCATCGGCGCGTGCCGGGCCGCGGGCGCGGACGGCGCCGCCGTCATGGGCGCCGTCATGGCCGCCGCCGATCCCGCCGCCGCGGTCGCCGCCCTGATCGCGGCGTGGGAAGGCGCGGCGCCGGCGCCTCAGGAATCGAGGTAGCGCGCTGCCAGATGGGCCTTGAACGCCGCGGCGTCGAGCGGGCGGCCGGTGGCGCGTTCGATCAGGTCGCCGGTGCCGTAGCGGGACGCCCGTTCGTGGACATTGGGGCGGAGCCAGCCGTAGAGCGGCGCGAAATCGCCTCCGGCCAGCGCCGGCTCGATAGCGCCGTCGGCCACCTTCGCCGCCGCGTAAAGCTGGGCCGCGGCCATCGCGCCCAGCGTGTAGGTCGGGAAATAGCCCCAGGCGCCGGAATACCAGTGGATGTCCTGCAGGCAGCCGCGGCGGTCGTCCGGCGGCCGGATGCCGAGCAGCGCCGCCATCCCGTCGTTCCACGCGCCGGGCAGGTCCGCGAGCGGCAGGTCGCCGGCGAGGACCGCTTTCTCCAGCCGGTAGCGCAGGATGACATGGGCCGGATAGGTGACCTCGTCGGCGTCGACCCGGATGAAGCCGCGCTCGACCCGGGTGACCAGCGCGAGCAGGTTCTCCGCCGACCAGGCCGGCCCCGCGCCGCCGAACGCCTCGGCCATCAGGGGCGCCGCCCACGCCATGAACGCCGCGCCGCGGCACACCTGCATCTCGATCAGCAGGGACTGGCTTTCGTGCAGCGTCATGCCACGCGCGCCGCCGACCGGCTGGTGCCGCCATTGCGCGGGCAGCCCGGCCGCGTATTGGGCGTGGCCGGTCTCGTGCAGGACGGCGTAGAGCCCGGTCAGGAAGTCCGCTTCGTCGTAGCGGGTGGTGATGCGGATGTCGCCGGGCGCGCCGCCGGTGAAGGGATGGTGGCTGACATCGAGCCGGCCGCGGTCGAAATCGAAGCCGAGCGCCGCCATGAAACGGCGGCCGAGCGCCTCCTGCCGGCCGGCCGGGAACGGCCCCTCGATCCGTAGCGGCGGCCGCGCGGCCTGGCGCTCGATGGCGTCTCCGGTAAAGCCGGGCAGGAAGGCGGCCAGATCGTCGAACACCGGGTCGATGTCCGCGGACCGGCCGCCGGGCTCGAAGCCGTCGAGCAGGGCGTCGTAGGGCGGCACGTCGAGCGCCGCGGACAGGGCCTGCCCCGCTTCGACGGTCAGCGCGGCGACCTCTTCCAGCAGCGGCAGGACGGCGGCGTAGTCCGAGGCCGGCCGCGCCGTGCGCCAGGCCATCTCGCAGGCGGCGTTGGCGCGGGTGCGGGCTTCGACCAGGCGGGGCGGGACGGCGGCGCTGCGCACCCACGCGCGGCGCATTTCGCGCAGATTGGCGGCCTGCCAGCCGTCCAGCGGCTCTTCCGCGGCTTCGTCCAGCAGGTCCGCCATGTCGGCGGCGGTGAGGATTTCGCGGCCGGCGAGCCGCAGCGCGGCCGTCTGTTCGGCGCGGGCGCCGGCGCTGCCCTCGGGCATGACGACGGCGCGGTCCCACCACAGGATGCCGGCCGCGGCGTCGAGCAGGCCGGCGCGCCGGAAGCGGCCCTCCAGAGTGGCGTAGGCGCTCACGCCGCCCGGTTGTCCGCCGCGCTACGGTCCGCCCCGTTCTTGTCCGCGGGCCGGAAGCGGCGATGCCACAGGACATAGACGACGATGCCGATCAGGCCGAGCGAGAACCAGGTGATGGCGTATTCCAGATGGGCGTTGCGCACCGTCACCCGGGTCTGGCCGCCGCGCGGCCAGCCGCCGGGCGCATCGGCCACGAGCTCGGCATAATAGGGCCGGACCGCGGCGAGCCCGGCGTGCTTCGCCATCTGCCCGAGGTCGAGGCGGAACCAGGCGTTCGCCGCCGGATCGTTGTCGGGCACGAACCAGCCCGCCCGCGCCGGCGTGCGCAGGACGCCGACCAGGGCGACCCGCCCGGCAACCAGCCCGTCGCGCCTCGTCTCCGGATTGCGCCGCAGGTCGGGCACCCAGCCCCGGTTGACCAGGATCGTGCCGCCGCCGTCGAGGCGGAGCGGCGTGACGACCTGCACGCCGATCTCGCCCCGGCGCCGCGAGCGGGCCGGCCGGTACATCTCCCGGTCGTGCAGAAAGACGCCGGAGAACCGGGCGCGCCGGAACAGGTGCTTGTCCGGCGCGAACGCCGCCGGCAGCCCGGACAGCACCGGCAGCGCGATCCGGGCCGTGCGCTCGGCGATCAGCCCTTCCTTCCAGGCCAGGCGCTGGACCTGCCAGACCCCGAGCCCGAAGGTCAGCACGACCGCCGGCAGGGCGATCAGCGTCGGCCACAGGGCCGGCCGGAAGCCGAGCACGGTCATGGCGCCGCCCTAGGGGGCGAGGCGACCCCCCCCCCTCTGAAGAGGGGGAGGGATAAGGAGGCGGCGCGGCCGTTCGCCCCTCGCCCAGGGGGAGGGGGGAGGGGGCGTGCGCGCGTGGCTTGCTCCCGACCCACCCTCTATTGCCGCCCCGGACGGAGCGCAGCGACGATCCGGGGTCCAGGAGCCACAAGTCGAAGCCGCGCCGGGCGACTCTGGGCCCCGGATCAAGTCCGGGGCGGCAACGGTGTTGGGACTTCGGCGGGCCGGACCGGGGAGCGGAGACGCTCGATCCTGGCCCGCGACTCCCCTCCCCCCGACTCCCTCCCCCAAGGGGAGGGGGACTCCGGCGGCGCCCGTTCGCGGCGGAACTTTAGCCGGCGGCGTCATAGTCTTCGCGGCGGTGGCGGAATTGCAGGGCGATGAGCGTTGCCTTGAGGGGGCGGAGCAACGCCACGGCGCCGCCCAGGGTGAGCGGCGTCCACAGCGCGGCATGGAGCCAGAGCGGCGGCCGGAAATGCACTTCGGCCAGCAGCGCCAGCCCGACCACGATCGCGCCCAGCAGCAGGATGGCGAAGACCGCCGGGCCGTCGCCCTCCTCGTGGGCCCGCAGGTCCTGCCCGCAGACCGCGCATTCGGGAACGACCGAGAGGAAGCCGCGGAAGAGGGCGCCCCTTCCGCAGGCCGGGCATTTGCAGCGGAGGCCGGCGCCGAAGGGGGATACGCTCATCTGCACCCGGCCGCCGATTGCGCCCCGCGCCATCCGGTGGAGGGCCGCCCAGTGGAGGACCGGCTGGTGGAGGGCCGGCTAGTGGAGGGCGACCGGCGCGCCCGCGCTGCCGATGACATAGATGAAGCAGAACAGGAACAGCCAGACGACGTCGACGAAGTGCCAGTACCAGGCCGCAGCCTCGAAGCCGAAATGGTGGTCCGGCTTGAAATGCCCCTTGATCGCGCGGAACAGGCAGACGGCCAGGAAGGCCGTGCCGACGATGACGTGGAAGCCGTGGAAGCCCGTCGCCATGAAGAAAGCCGACGAATAGATGCCGCCGTTGGCGATCCGCGCGCCCTCCTCCGTCACCTTCTGGCCGCCTTCGATCAGCATGGCGAAGCTGAACGGCGCCTGGGCATATTCGACCGCCTGCAGGCCGGTGAAGCACAGGCCGAGGAAGACGGTGGCGGTCAGCCCCTGGATCAGCCCCTTGCGGTTGCCCTCCTTCAGCGCGTGATGCGCCCAGGTCACCGTGCAGCCGGAAAGCAGCAGGACCATGGTGTTGAGCAGCGGCAGGTCCCAGGCGTCGAACACGCTGATATGGGCCGGCGGCCATTGCCCGCCGTTGGCCAGTTCGCGGGCATACATCTTGGCGGCGTCGCCGACCTGTTCGCCGCCGGTGCCGAAGATCGCGCTGTCGAAGAAGGCCCAGAAGAAGGCCGCGAAGAACATCACCTCCGAGGCGATGAACAGGACCATGCCATAGCGCAGGCCGAGCTGGACGACCTTGTTGTGGAAGCCGTCGCGCTCGGCTTCGCGGATCACGTCGCGCCACCACACATACATGACGAACAGCAGGCCCAGGAAACCCGCGATCGAGATGTAGGGGCCCGTAATGCCGTGGATCCACAGGACCGCGCCGCCGAACAGGGCGAGCGCCGAGGCGCCGCCGACGAGGGGCCAGGGGCTCGGATCCACCAGGTGATAGGGATGTTTGTGGGCTTCAGCCATGTTCGTCGGTTCCCCTTCGGCCCGGCGCGGCGCCGGCCGTCATTGTCCTGTGCCCCGGTTGCGGGCCGCCTGCGCGACCGTGCCGTTGCCCGCCTGTCCCGCCCCCGCCGCCTTGTCCGCGGCGTCTCCGGCGGCGCGGAAGAAGGTGTAGGACAGGGTGATGGTGTCGACGTCGCGCAGGTTGCGGTCCTGCGCGATCGCCGGATCGATGAAGAAGCTGACCGGCATGTTCACCGCCTGGCCGGGCTTCAGAGTCTGCTCGTCGAAGCAGAAACAGGCGATCTTGGTGAAATAGACCCCGGCCTTCGCGGGCGTGACGTTGAAGGTGGCGATGCCGGTGGTCTCGCGGTCGTCGAGATTCCGGGCGGTATAGGCGACGAGCCGCCGCTTGCCGACAGCAACCCGCACGCTTTCGACCTCGGGCTGGAAACGCCAGGGCAGGTTCGGGTTCGTGTTGGCGAGGAAACGCACGGTCACGATCCGCCCCGAGGCTGCGCCTGTACCGGCCGCCTCCGGCGCCGCCGCCGCCCGCTGGGTCGTGCCGCCGAAGCCGGTCGCCCGGCAGAACAGATCGTAGAGCGGCACGGCGTAGACGACGAGCAGCGTCATGCCCGAGAGGATCGCCAGAATGCCGAAAACGGTGTTCCGCTTGCCTTTTGCGAGGGATCTCCGCGTTGCCATCGTCCGCTTCCGCCCTCAGCCCGCCGCCAGCTCGAACTTGACGATCGTGACGATGTAGACGGTCAGCACGAAAGCGACGAGCACGGCCAGCAGGGCCAGATTCCGCCCGCGCCGCTTCGCCCGGACGGCATCGGCATCGAGCTCGGGACCTTTGGTTTCGGCTGCGTCGGTCACCGGACCCGCCTCAGAGCACGCCGCTCAGCGCCCGGTCGGCGCCGAGCGCCGCGAACAGGCCGAACAGATGGGCGAGCGAGATCAGGAACATGCGCTTCGCCGCGCCGTCGCTTTCGCCCTCGCCGTCGCCGGTGCGCCAGACCTCGACCGCCGCGTGCAGGAACCACAGCGAGAGAACCGCGGCGACCGCGCCGTACAGCCAGCCGGCCAGGCCGATGGCGACCGGGGCCAGGGCGAGCGGCGCCAGCAGGACGGTGTAGGCCAGGATCTGCTTCTTGGTCTCCCGCCGCCCGGCAACCACCGGCAGCATCGGCACGCCGGCGCGGGCGTAGTCCGCGTCGCGATAGAGCGACAGCGCCCAGAAATGCGGCGGCGTCCACACGAAGATCAGCAGGAAGAGCACGACGCTGCCGAGCCCGACATCTCCGGTCACCGCCGCCCAGCCGATCATCGGCGGAAAGGCCCCCGCGGCGCCGCCGATCACGATGTTCTGCGGCGTCCGGCGCTTCAGCCACATGGTGTAGACGAAGACGTAGAAGCCGATGGTGAGCGCGAGCAGGGCGCCGGCGGCCCAGTTCACCGTCAGCCCCATGAGCATGACCGCGAAGACCGCCAGGATCACGCCGAACGCCAGCGCGCTTTCCGGCTCCACCCGGCCGGCCGGGACCGGCCGTTCGCAGGTCCGCGCCATCACGGCGTCGATATCGCGGTCGAACCACATGTTGATCGCGCCCGAGGCACCGGCGCCGACCGCGATGCAGAGCGTCGCAAGCGCCGCGATCACCGGATGGATCGGACCCGGCGCCAGATAGAGGCCGACCAGGCCGGTCAGCACCACGAGCGACATCACCCGCGGCTTGAGCAGGGCCATGTAGTCCCGCCAGTCCGCCTCCGCGGCGGCGGCGGACACAAGCGGCGGCGATGCTGCCGATGCTGGCGTTCCGGTCATGGCGTTCCGGTCATGGCGTCTGGCGAACCCGCTGCGTCTGCCGGCCGCCTAGTGGTGCGCCTGGGCTTCGACCTTCGGCAGTTCGTCGAAGGTGTGGAAGGGCGGCGGCGAGGACACCGTCCATTCCAGGGTCGTCGCGCCTTCGCCCCACGGATTGGCGCCTGCCGTCGCGCCCCGCGTATAGGCCCTGAACAGGATGAACAGGAACAGCAGGGTCGCGAGGCCGCCGAGATACGCGCCCAGCGACGCCACCAGGTTCCAGCCGGCATAGGCGTCGGGATAATCGACGTAGCGGCGCGGCATGCCGGCGAGGCCGAGGAAGTGCATCGGGAAGAAGGTCAGGTTCGCGCTGATGAACATCAGCCAGAAATGCACCTTGCCGAGCATCTCCGGATACATTTTCCCGGTCATTTTCGGGAACCAGTAGTAGAAGCCGGCAAAGATCGCGAACACCGCGCCCAGCGACAGCACATAGTGGAAATGCGCCACGACATAGTAGGTGTCGTGCAGCACATAGTCGATGCCGGCGTTGGCCAGCACGACGCCGGTCACGCCGCCCACGGTGAACAGGAAGATGAAGCCGAAGGCGAACAGCATCGGCGTTTCGAGCCGGAGCGAGCCGCCCCACATGGTGGCGATCCAGGAGAAGATCTTGATGCCCGTCGGCACCGCGATCACCATGGTCGCGGCGGTGAAATAGGCCCGCGTGTTCACGTCCATGCCCACCGTGTACATGTGGTGCGCCCAGACGATGAAGCCGACGAAGCCGAT
>VXNK01000141.1:15653-22970 GCA_009840595.1 Rhodospirillaceae bacterium
GTGCAGGGTCATGCCCGGCGCGCGCATGTTGAAGATCGTGGTGATGAAGTTGATCGCGCCCAGGATCGAGCTGGCGCCGGCGATGTGCAGCGCGAAGATCGCCATGTCCATCGCCGGCCCGTCATGGCCGGTGAAGCCGAAATCGGCGCCGGTCGAGGACAGCGGCGGATAGATCGTCCAGCCGGTGCCCGCGCCGCCGCCCAGGACCGCCGAGAGGATCAGCAGGATCAGCGCCGGCGGCAGCAGCCAGAAGCTGATATTGTTCATGCGCGGGAAGGCCATGTCCGGCGCGCCGATCATGATCGGTACGATCCAGTTGCCGAACCCGCCGATCATCGCCGGCATGACCATGAAGAAGATCATGATCAGGCCGTGGGACGTGACCAGGACGTTGAAGAAATGGCCGTCCATCATCTGGACGCCGGGGTTCTGCAACTCGGCCCGGAACCAGATCGACATGGTCAGGCCGACCAGGCCGCCGATCACGGCGAAGATCAGGTAGAGGGTCCCGATATCCTTGTGGTTGGTCGAATAGAACCATCGGACCCAGAAGCCCGGGGTGTGGTCGTCATGGGCGTGGTCGTCGTGGGCGTGGGCTGCACCGTAGGCCATTGCAGGTCCTTTTCCCTATGTCCTCCGGCGCTGCCCGAAACCCGGGGCGCCGGCCCTTGTCCTGTCGGCTGCGCGCCCCGGCCCGGCGGCGATATGCCGGGCGGCGCGCCGGCCGCCGTTTACCGCTGTGCCGAAGCCGCGACGAGCGCTGCCGGCTTTCCGGTCCGCGCCGTCTTCTGCGGCTCGCGCACCACGCTGAAACCGTCGCTGTCTTCCGTCGCCTTCTTCCACGCCCCGGCGAGCCAGGCCTTGTAGTCTTCGGCCGACACGACCCGCAGGGCGATCGGCATGTAGGCGTGATCCTGGCCGCAGATTTCCGAACACTGGCCGAAATACCAGCCCGGACGGGTGAAGCGGACCCAGGTCTCGTTGGTCTGCCCCGGCACGGCATCGATCTTTGCGCCGGAGGCCGGAATGGTCCAGGCGTGGATCACGTCGGCGGCGGTGACGTAGACCCGGACGGTCGCGCCGACCGGCAGCACCATCTCGTTGTCGACGTCGAGCAGCCGGATGACGTCGCGCTTGTGCTCGGCCTGGAAGCGCGCGTTCGCCTCCTCGCATTCCTTGCGGTTGTCCGGGTCGATCGTGCCGCGGCAGGCGATCCGGCTCTCGAAGCGCAGCCGGCCGCCCTCTGCGGTCGAATATTCGTAGCTCCAGTACCACTGGTGGCCGGTCGCCTTGACCGACATGACCGTCTTGCCGGCGGCCTTCTCGGCCGCGGTCGGCTCGGGGGCCTTATCGGAATAGTAGAGCAGGCGGAAGGACGGCACCGCGATGACCACAAGGATGAGCACCGGAACGACCGTCCACACGACTTCGAGCAGCAGATTGTGGGTCGTCTTGGACGGCGTCGGGTTCTTCGATTCGCGGAATTTCACCACCGTCAGCACCAGCAGGGCGAGCACGAAGATGGAAATCAGCGTGATGAGGATGAGCAGCAGGTCGTGGAATTCGTCCACCCGCTCCATGACCGGCGTTGCGGCTTTCTGGAAGCCCATCTGCCACGGTTCGGGCTGCGCCGCGAAGGCCGCGCCGGAAACCGCAAGCGCCCCGGCGGCCGTCAGGGCCCCGCAGAGGGCCGGAAAAGCGGCGCGGCGCGCCGGACGGTAGGCGAATGCCATAGGTTCATCCTGTCATGCCTAAGGTGCGGCGCTGTCGCCGGCACCGCAGAATCCGGGCTCCCGCCGGAAAGATCGGGTTCCTTCGGCCCCGGGGCGAGACATTTCCGGGACATTTCCGGACCGCGCCCGCCCTACCCTTTTTATCGGGCCCTTTGAACCCTGCCTTCGGCGCCCGCCTCCGGCCACGGTCCCGGTCCCGGCGAAACGGCCCCCCGAACGGGCCGAAAATAGGAGCCGCAGCGCCTCCGCCGCCAGCCGATTCTTCGCGACCTGATGTCACATAAATCGCGGAAATCCAAGGATTCCGCGGCTTTGCGCCCGATTGGACGATGCGCTTGCGACATCCCGGCCCGCCCGCCTGTAATCGCCGGGATGCGGCGGCGCGTCCGACCGGTCACGCCGGGCGGCGGAACGGAACCGCGGCTGCCAGGGGCGCGAGGCGTCAGCCTTGCAGGTTTCCGAACGCGAGGAGCCCGGTGAGAAAGGTATCCGCCTGCGCCGTTTTCCGCAGATCGCGCCAGGCGGTCATTGCCCGGTCTGCCCGGTTCGCGAGATTGAGGGCCTCGCGGCGGGTGAAACGGAGCGCCAGATTGTAGTCGGCCTCGTGGCGGGCCTGTTGAAGATCGACGAACGTTCTGGCCAGCGCCACAAGCTCGGGCTGCAACGGCAGGCCGTTCAAGCCGGGGCGAAGTTTCTGCGATACGCCGCTGCCGGCGAATTGCAGCGCGACCCGGTGCATATTGCGGTGGGAGAAGCCGCGGGCCAGGCAGCGGCGCAGGGCTATCCGGTCGTTCCCGGACATCATGCGCCGCGTCGCTTCGTCGATCAGCATGTGGAAAACGGCGTAGTAGGAGGCCGAAACCGACCGGCGCAGGCTGGCTTGCCGCGGCCGCTTCGATTCCCTGCGGGCGAGATGCCGGGCCTGGGCCAGCAGATCGGAGTGAAGGCTCACGCCAGTTGCGCCATCTCGGAAGCGCCGCGGAAGCGGACATAGGCCCAGACCGCGGGGCCGGTCAGCAGGCGAACGCGGTCGCGAATAACTTCCTGCAGCCGGTCCAGAGCCGCGGCTTCGACCTCCTCGTCTTCCAGCAGGACCCAGACCCACACGGCCGGGTCGTCCACCCAGTCGAGTCCCGTTTCGACCTGCCACCCGCTCACCCAGGCCGGAAGACCGGGAAGCTCGTCGAGGGCGGCTTCGATCTCGGTTGCGGTGGTCTCCATCCGGGCCGTCCGGTCGCGATGCCGAAAAGTTCAATCGGGTGTCAGCATATCCCGAAAAAGGCGGAAAGTTAAACGGTTAATATAGATGCGTGCGGTTTCGCCTGCGTTCCGGCGCGGCTTCGGCGGCCGGCGTTCAGTCCCCGAACCCCTGCCAGTCGGCGAAGGCGGCGGCGGGCTCGCGCTCGGAATAGAGCGCGTTGACGGGCGCGGACGTGTCTTCGTAGCCCATGCTCATGCCGCAGATCAGGATATGGTCTTCGGGAATGTCGAGGATGGATTTTACCGTGTCCGTATAGTCGACCCAGGCCGCCTGCGGGCAGGTGTCCAGCCCGTGGCTGCGCGCCGCGACCATCACATTCTCCAGGAACAGGCCCATGTCGATGAAGGAGCCGGTCTCCATGCGCCTGTCCATGTGGAAGAACAGGCCGACCGGCGCGTCGAAGAAATCGAAATTGCGGCCGTGCTGCCTGTAGGTCCTGTCGCGTTCGCCCTTGGCGATGCCGAGCAGGCCGTACATGTCCCAGCCCAGCTTGCGGCGCCGCGAGATGTAGGGCTCGAACCACTGCACCGGGTAGTAGTTGTAGCCCATCTCCTGCGCGCCGCCGCCGTCGCGCTTCGCGTGGACCGCGGCGCTGACCGCCTCGCGCGCCGCGCCGGTGACGACCGTGACGTGCCAGGGCTGGACGTTGGTGCCGCTCGGCGCCCGGGCCGCGACGTTCAGGATGCGCTCGATCAGGTCCTTCGGTACCGGCCGGTCGGGCAGGAAGGCGCGCACCGAACGCCGGGTCGCGATCGCCGCTTCCGTGTCGTTCAGGCCGGCCGCCGGGTCGCGCCGCCCGTAACCGAAGTCCGGCGGCGCCTGGATTTCCGCATCGGGCATTCGTCTTCCTCTTCCTCGTTGCCGCGTCGGCGGCAGCGGTCAGGCCGCCGCCGCCATGCTGCGCAGGACGTAGTGCAGGATGCCGCCGTTGCCGAAATAGGCGACCTCGTCGGCGGTGTCGATCCGGCACAGCAGGGGGACGGTCCGGGTCGCACCGCCGGCGTAGCGGATCGTGCAGGCGACATCCATGCCCGGCGTTATGCCGCCGGCGATGCCGGCGATGTCGAAGGTCTCGTCGCCTTTGAGGCCGAGGCTCTCGCGCGTAACCCCGTCCTTGAACTGGAGCGGCAGCACGCCCATGCCGACCAGGTTCGAGCGGTGGATGCGCTCGAAGCTCTCGACGATCACCGCCCGGACGCCGAGCAGCCTTGTGCCCTTGGCCGCCCAGTCGCGCGACGAGCCGGTGCCGTATTCCTTGCCGCCGACGACGACTAGGGGCACGCCCTCGGCCCGGTAGCGCATGGCGGCGTCGTAGATCGGCATTTCCTCGCCGGACGGCTGGTGCCGGGTCACGCCGCCTTCGGTGCCCGGCGCCATCTCGTTGCGGATGCGGATGTTGGCGAAGGTGCCGCGCATCATGACCTCGTGGTTGCCGCGGCGCGAGCCGAAGCTGTTAAAGTCGCGCGGCCGGATCTGGTAGGTCTTGAGATAGTCGCCGGCCGGGCCGTCCTCCTTGATCACGCCGGCGGGCGAGATGTGGTCGGTCGTCACCGAATCGCCGAGCCGGGCGAGGGAGCGGGCGCCGGCGATGTCCCCGACCGCGGCGGGCTCGGCCGTCATGCCCTCGAAATAGGGCGGGTTGCGGACATAGGTGCTGGACGAATCCCAGTCGTAGGTCAGGCCGCCGGAGACTTCGATGGTCTGCCAGTTCTCGTCGCCGGTGAAGACGTCGGCATAGCGCTCCCGGAACATGGCCGGCGTCACGCAGCGGTCGATGGTCTCGGCGACTTCCCGGCCGGTCGGCCAGATATCCTTGAGATAGACGTCGTTGCCGTCGCCGTCCTGCCCGATCGGGTCGGTGTAGAGGTCGATCCGCAGCGAGCCGGCGAGCGCATAGGCGACGACCAGCGGCGGCGAGGCCAGATAGTTGCCCCTTGTCAGCGGATGGACCCGGCCCTCGAAATTGCGGTTGCCGGACAGCACGGCGCAGACCGTCAGGTCGCCGGCCTCGACGGCGTTATGGATCGGCTCCGGCAGCGGCCCGGAATTGCCGATGCAGGTCGTGCAGCCGTAGCCGACCAGGTTGAAGCCCAGCGCGTCGAGATCGTCCTGCAGGCCGGCCGCCTCGATATAGTCGCTGACGACCTGGGAGCCGGGCGCGAAGCTGGTCTTGACCCAGGGCTTGCGCTGCAGCCCCTTCTCCCGCGCCTTGCGGGCGAGCAGGCCGGCGGCCACCAGCACCGCCGGGTTCGACGTGTTGGTGCAGCTCGTGATCGAGGCGATGACGACGTCGCCGTCGTCGAGCGTCCAGTCCGCGCCATCGACCGGCTGCGCGCGCCGGCGGGACTCGAGCGCCTCGAATTCGCTGCTTGCGTTGGTGAGCGCGATCCGGTCCTGCGGCCGTTTCGGGCCGGCGATCGACGGCACCACGTCGCCGAGGTCGAGCTCCAGCGTGTCGGTGAACAGCGGATCGGGCGTATCGGCGTCGCGCCACATGCCCTGGGCCTTCGCATAGGCCTCGACGAGGGCGACCCGTGCCGGGTCCCGGCCGGTGAATTCGAGATAGCGCAGGGTCTCGGCGTCGATCGGGAAGAAGCCGCAGGTCGCGCCGTATTCCGGCGCCATGTTGGAGATCGTCGCCTTGTCCGCCAGGCTCAGATTGTCGAGGCCGGCGCCGAAAAACTCGACGAACTTGCCGACCACGCCGCGGGCGCGCAGCATCTGGGTGACGGTCAGCACCAGGTCCGTCGCCGTCGCGCCCTCCTTCAGCGTGCCGGTCAGCTTGAAGCCGATCACTTCGGGAATGAGCATCGAGACCGGCTGGCCGAGCATCGCCGCCTCGGCCTCGATGCCGCCGACGCCCCAGCCGAGCACGGCGAGGCCGTTGACCATCGTCGTGTGGCTGTCGGTGCCGACGCAGGTGTCCGGATAGGCGATCGTCTCGCCGTTCTCGTCGCCGGACCACACGGTCTGGGCGAGATATTCGACGTTGACCTGGTGGCAGATGCCGGTGCCCGGCGGCACGACGCGGAAATTGTCGAAGGCCGACGCGCCCCAGCGCAGGAACTCGTAGCGCTCCCGGTTGCGCTCGAACTCGCGCTCGACATTCTGCCGGAAGGCGTCGGGCGTGCCGAAATGGTCGATCGACACCGAATGGTCGATCACGAGGTCGACCGGGACCAGCGGATTGATCCGCTTCGGATCGCCGCCGAGCGCGCCGATGGCGTCGCGCATCGCCGCCAGGTCGACGACCGCGGGGACGCCGGTAAAGTCCTGCATCAGCACGCGCGCCGGCCGGTAGGCGATTTCGCGGCTCGATTTGCGCCGGTCCAGCCAGGCGCCGAAAGCGCGGATGTCGTCGGCGGTGACGGTGCCGCCGTCCTCGTAGCGCAGCATGTTCTCCAGCAGCACCTTGAGCGAGAAAGGCAGCCGGGCGATATCGCCGCCGGTACCGTTCAGGCCGTTCTCCGCCGCCGCCGGCAGGCTGAAATAGCTGTAGGTCCTGCCCCCGGCCTCGAGGGTCCGGCGGGCGTCGAAGCTGTTCTGCGTTCCGGTGAGAGGCATGGTTCGGGCTCCGGGTGCAGCGGCAGAAGGGCCGCCGGCGGCGCGGCGGTTCCGGCACTCTGGATTTAGGAATGGCGCTCCGGTTACACCATAGCTATGGATCGGGTGTCCATATCGCGGCCCCGCGACAGATGCTGACAGACCACCGGACGTTCAGGAGGTGCAACGCATGACGACACCGCAGGATGTGCTCGATTTCTGGCTCGCGCCGGCGACCCGGGAACGCTGGTTCGACAAGGACGCCGATTTCGACGCCGAAATCCGGCGGAATTTCGAAGCCGCGCACAAGGCGGCCGTGGCCGGGAAGCTGGACCGCTGGCAGGACACGGCCGACGGCGCGCTGGCCCTGGTCATCCTGCTCGACCAGTTCCCGCGCAACATGTACCGCGACACGCCGCGCGCCTTTGCCGCCGATCCCAGGGCGCGCGACGTGACGGCGGCGGCGCTCGCGCGCGGCCACGATCTGGCCGTGGCGGACCAGGAGCACCGGATGTTCTTCTACCTGCCGCTCGAACATTCCGAAGACGCCGCCGACCAGCAACGCTGCGTCGATCTGGTGCGCGAGCGCTGCCCCGACACGGATTTCCTGCAATGGGCCGTCGCCCACAAGGAGGTCATCGACCGGTTCGGCCGCTTCCCCCACCGCAACGCCATCCTCGGCCGGCCGAACACGCCGGAGGAGGAAGAGTATCTCAACGATCCCGATGCCGGCTTCTGACCGTACTGCTGCTGCGCCCCGGCGGCCCCCTCCCCCTAACC
>VXNK01000119.1 GCA_009840595.1 Rhodospirillaceae bacterium
CCGAGCACGAAGAACATGATGATCGCGCCGACGAACTGGCCGAGCGGGTTGATCGTGGCATAGCCCTCATACGGCGAACTCGGGTGCCCCCAGAGGACGAAGCCGCAGATCACCAGGCCGATGAAGCCGGCATAGCCGTGGACCGCCACGGCGCCGACCGCATCGTCGATCTTGAACTTCCGCTCCACCCAGTAGTGCAGCTTGTAGGCGCACCATGTGCCGAAGCCGGCGATGATCATGGCCTGGATCGGGTGGTACAGGTCGTTGCCCGCCGAGGCCGTGATGATGCCGGCAAGGCCGCCCGAATAGGTCCAGAAGGCGTTGCCCTTGGACGCCAGATAGCCGACCAGCAGGCCGCCCGACAGCGACATCAGGAAGTTGACCGTGATCGCGCCGAGGGTCGTCGGCGTCAGGTAGATCGTCGTCGCCGTCCAGGTGTCGCCCTTGATCTGGCCGTCGATTCCCTCCGGGCCGATCAGCGGCACGTTGCACGCCACATAGAAGCCCCAGAAGCCGGCATAAATGAAGAACAGGCCGAGGCACACCATCCACGGATTGTGGGGGTTGATGTCCCGCGGCGTGCCGTCCTTGGCGAACTTGCCGAGCCGCGGCCCGAGCACGACCAGGATGCCGAGCGCAAACCCGCCGGCGATCGCGTGGATCACGCCGGAGGCGTAGGCATCGTGATAACCGAGTACCTGCACCATCCAGCCGCCATAGTGCCAGCCCCAGGCCGCGTCGATGATCCAGGCGCCCGATCCGATCACGACCGCGAGGATCCAGAAGGCGCCGGAATTGATCCGCTCGATCACGGAACCGGAGACGATGGAGGCCGCCGTCCAGGAGAACAGCAGGAAGGCCGCCCAGAACACGCCGGTTATCCGGTCGCCGGTATTCGGCCCCATGGTCTCGGACCAGGGCGCGTTGGGCGCCGCGTCCCCGAGCAGGAGCCCGCCGGTGATCCAGGGGCCGTTCGGCATGGCCCAGTAGAGCCACCAGCCGAAGAAGAAGAAGGTGATGGTGACCAGCGGGATCAGCATCGTGTTTTTCATCAGCGTGTGCATGTGGTTGCGCCGCCGGCTGGCGCCGACTTCGTACATGCAGAATCCGATATGGATGAAAAACATCAACGGTATCGTCGCCCAGTAATAGAACTCGGTGAACACCGTTGTAATGGCGTTGAGGTTGCCTTCCATGGCTCTGGCTCCCCTGGACATTCCAAACAGTATGTGATGGCGCCGGGCCGGGCCGGGTGGGCAGCAATGCCGCCGTCAGCCGACTTATAATCGGCCGGCACCTGTCCGCGCCCGTGCAGCATGGCGCTTAATGCAAAATAATTCAATGAATTTAGATGCATGTGCAATTAATTGGTCGGAATTGGTTTGCCGGAACGGTCGGCGATGGGGTCGACTGGCGCGGTTCGACGCGGCAGAGCGACGGCGCAAGGCCGAAGCGTTTCCGGAAGGCCGCGGCGAAAAAGGCGGCGCCGGAAGATCCGGTCGCGGCAGCAATGTCGGGGATCGGCAGAGCGGTCCGGCGCAGCGGTTCGCAGGATTTGTCGAGCCGCATGCCCCGGTAGACGGCGCCGGCGTTGCGGCCGGGGCCGGCTCAGATGTCGAGCGAGGTTTCCCGCTCCCAGTCGCTCAAATGCCGGGAATAGGCGTCCCACTCCTGCATCTTCTGCTTCGCGTAAGCGGCCGTGAATTCGGCGCCGAGCGCCGCCTTCAGGACGGCGTTGCGCTCGAACGCCCGGATCGCGTCGAGCAGGTAGAGCGGCAGGCGCTTGACGCGGCGCAGCCGGTGCCCTTCGGCATACATGTCGAGATCGAGCCGCCGGCCGGGATCGCGCCGGTTTTCGATGCCGTCGAGGCCGGCAGCCAGATAGGCCGCCTGGAGCAGATAGGGGTTGGCGGCGCCATCGGCGAGCCGGAACTCGAAGCGGCCCGGATCGGGCACCCGCACCATGTGCGTGCGGTTGTTGCCGGTCCATGTCACCGTATTGGGCGACCAGGTGGCGCCCGACGCCGTCGCCGGCGCGTTGATGCGTTTGTAGGAGTTCACGATCGGGTTGGTCACGGCGCAGAGCGCTTCGGCGTGGTGGAGCACGCCGCCGAGAAAATGCAAGGCGGTCTCCGACAGGCCGAGTTCCCCCTCCGGGTCGTGGAACAGGTTGACCGTTCCCTCCGCGTTCCAGATGGAGACGTGCGCGTGGCAGCCGTTGCCCGTCAGGCCGGGGAACGGCTTCGGCATGAAGGTGGCGCGCAGCCCGTGCTTCTCGGCGATCGACTTGACCATGAACTTGAAAAAGGCGTGCCGGTCGGCGGTCACGAGAGCGTCGTCATAGTCCCAGTTCATCTCGAACTGGCCGTTGGCGTCCTCGTGGTCGTTCTGGTAGGGGCTCCAACCCAGCTCGAGCATGGCGTCGCAAATCTCGGAGACGACATCGTAACGGCGCATCAGGGCCTGCTGGTCGTAGCAGGGCTTGGCCTCGATATCGCGCGGGTCGGATATGTCCGTCCCGTCCGCGTCGATCAGGTGGTATTCGGCCTCGACGCCGGACTTCATGCGCAGCCCCCCGGCCAGCGCCTTGGCCGCCAGCGTCTTCAGCACGACCCGGGGGGCCTGCTCTACCGGCCTGCCGTCCATCGCCAGGTCGCCCGGAACCCAGGCTACGTCGGGTTGCCACGGCAGCCGGATGACGCCGGCCGTATCGGGGACGGCGAACATGTCGGGGTGCGCCGGCGTCATGTCGAGATAGGTCGCGAAGCCGGCGAACCCCGCGCCCGCCTGTTCCATCGCCGGGGCGGCGGCCGCGGGCACCAGCTTCGAGCGCTGCATTCCGCGCAGATCGGTAAAGTTGAACAGGAAATACCTGATGCCGTTCGCCTTGGCGAAGGCTTCCAATACGCCGGTCATGGTCATCCTCTCGATCTGGAGGGGCGTACGGCCATCGGCGACCGCCGGGATGCGGGCCGACGCCCGGACGGCAGTCCCCGCCGCCGTGGAAACAATGCGCCGCCGCGAAACCGGAGGTCAACCGCGCCCTGCGCCGGGCCGGCGTTCCGGCTGGCGGGAACGGTATCCGGGCCGCCCGGCAAACCCGCCATATGGCGCTGGTATCGCGCGCGGCCATGCGCAATGATGGCGCCGCAACCCGCCGCCCCGAACCGCCCCCGCATCCGGAGAGATCCGGCCCTGCGCGCCGGCTGCCGCGAAGAAAGCGGGATGCCGGAACCGCAGCCCGGCTTACCATCCGAAAGGACGCCGTCCGCGCATGTATGAAGTCGCCCAGGCCGGGCTGATTGCCGCCTCCTATCGGGACGTGCCGCCCTTTCCGGTCATTGCGCCGGCGAGCGTCGAGGAGGCGGTCGCGGCGATGGCCGACGCCGAAGCGCCGGTGCCCTATGCCGGCGGCACCGACCTGTGCGGCGCGGTGCGTGCGGGCAAGCCGATCGGCACGCTGATCTGGCTGAAGCGGCTGGACGAACTGGGCGGGGTGCGGACCGAAGGCGGCGCGCTTTCCATCGGCGCCCTGACCACCCACGCCGAAGGCGCGGCGGCAGAGGCGACGGCGGCCGTTCCGGGACTGGCCGAGGCCTGGTCGAAGCTCGGCAAGATGCGCATCCGGCTGAGCGGCACCGCCGGCGGCAACCTGATGGCGCGCCACACCCGCTATGAAATGTCGATCCTGCTGACCGCACTCGGCGGCACGGCGCATTTCGCTTCGGCCGGAGGCGAGGCCGAACTGACGCCGGCGGATATCTGGGACCGGGCCGAGCCGCCGCGGTCGCTGCTGACGCGCCTGTCGATCCCGCTCGCCGCCGGCCTGCGCCTCGACTACGACCGCTCCCTGCGCCCGCTGATGACCCAGGCGCTCGCCCTGTGGCGCGACAGCGCCGGTAGGGCGCAGGGCCGGGCCGTCATCGCCACGGAATATCTGCGGCCTTTTGCAATCGATCTCGACCTGTCGGGCAACGACGCCAAAGGCATCGCTGCTGCGGCCTACGACGCGCTGCCCGACGATTTCGCCGACCCGGCGAGCGGCAATGCCTGGCTGCGCCGGGCCGGGGCGGCGGTGCTGGCCCGGCAGCTTGTGCGGATGGAGGCGGCCCGTGCCTGAGCGCCTCGATCCCCGCTTCGATCTCTCCTTCAGCCTGAACGGGGCGCCGGTCGGCATGGCGACGACGACGGCGACCACGCTGGCCGACCTGCTGCGCGAACGGCGCGACGGGCGCGGCACCAGGCTGGCCTGCGAACGCGCGGTCTGCGGCGCCTGCACCGTGCTGGTCGACGACGTGCCGCGGGCAAGCTGTTCGGTGTTCGCCTTCGAGGTCGGAGGCCGCAACGTCCGAACCGTCGAAGGCCTCTCGGACGGCGGCGACCTGAGCCCGGTCCAGGCCGCCTTCGCCGATAATTCGGCCTTCCAGTGCGGCTACTGCACCGCCGGCATGATCCTGCTGACCGAGGCGCTGCTCGCCCGCGAACCGGATCCGGACGACGCGACGATCCGCGACTGGATCGGCTCCAACATCTGCCGTTGCACCGGCTACAGCCTGATTCTGGAAGCGGTGCGCGATGCTGCCCGGCGCAAACGGGAGACGGCCTCATGACCGAACTGCCGCTGCGCACTATCGGCCGGCCGGACCGGCGCATCGACGCCGGGGAGAAGGTGTCCGGCCGCGCGGTCTACACGACCGATATCGACCTGCCGGGCATGCTGCACGCGAAGGTGTTGCGCAGCCCGCACGGCCACGCCCGCATCCGGTCCATCGACGCTTCTGCAGCGCGCGCCATGCCGGGGGTCCACGCCGTGCTGACCCGGGACGAGACCGCCGCAATCCCGATGCCGGTTTACGGCTATTTCATCAAGGACCAGCCGATCGTGGCCACGGATAAGGTGCGCTACGAGGGCGATATCGTCGCCGCCGTCGCCGCCGAAGACGAGGGCACGGCCAACCGCGCGCTCGCCGCGATCCGCGTGGAGTACGAGCCGCTGCCCGCCGTCACCGATATCGAACGCGCCTCGGACCCCGACGCCCCTGAACTGTTCGAGAAACCGCCCATCGGCATCGTGCCCAAATACGGGCAGGGCGCCTCGGGCGAACTGCGGCCGCGCAGGAACGTCTGCTACCGCTTCTCCTACGAGACCGGCCCGGCCGACGCCTTCGCCGAATGCGATCACGTCTTCGAGGACGTGTTCCATTTCTCGCGCATGCACCATCTCCACCTGGAGCCGTTCGTCTGCATCGCCGACTGGTCGCGCGAGGACCGGATCGAACTGTGGTCGAGCTGCCAGAACCCGTTCCCGGTGCGCAAGGAGATCGCCCGCATCTTCGGCATCGCCGAGAACCGGATCGCCGTGCGGGTGCCCTATATCGGCGGCGGCTTCGGCAGCAAGAACGGCTGCAAGACCGAGCCGGTGGCGCTCGCCCTGTCGCGCCTCGCCGGCCGGCCGGTGCGCTTCTGCCTGACCCTGGAGGAGGGCTTCCTCACCAACACCCAGCACGCCGCGATCCTCAAGGTAAAGACCGGCGTGATGGCGGATGGCACTCTGGTCGCGCGGGAGAGCGAGATCCTGCTCGATTCCGGCGCCTATTCCGACGGCAGCCCGCTGGTCGCCGAGAAGGCCGGCTACCGCATTCCGGGGCCGTACCGTTACCGGCATATCAAGACCGACTGCTACTGCGTGATGACCAACACGGCGCCCGCCGGTCCGTTCCGCGGCTTCGGCGGCACTCAGACCAGTTGGGCCTGCGAATCCCAGATCGACATGATCGCGCACCGGCTCGGCATCGATCCCTACGAGATGCGGCGGAAGAACCTGATCGACCTGGGCGAGCCCTTCGTGCCCGGCGAGAGCGGCATGGACAGCGATTTGCGCGAAGGCCTCGATCTGGTCGTGCGCGAACTCGGCTACCGGCGCCGCGACGAGCTGCAAAGCGACGGTCCCGTCAAGCGCGGCATGGGCTTGGCCATCGGCTTCAAGGACGGCGGCGGGGTCAACAAGCCGGCGCTCGCCCGGGTCAAGGTCTCGACCGGCGGCGACATCTTCCTGCAATGCGGCACCGCCGAGATCGGCCAGGGCGCGCACACGGCGCTTTCCGCCGTGGTCGCCGAACGGCTCGGCGCCGACCGTTCCCGGGTCCGCTACATGCCGGTCGATACCGACCACACGCCCTTCGACCAGGGCACCAATGCCAGTTCGGCGATCTCGGTGATGGGCCAGGCGGTCGACCGGGCGGCGCTGTCCGCGCGCCGGCAGATCCTCGATTTCGCCGCCGAAAAGCTGGGCTGCCCGGCGGACGAGCTCGACCTGGCGGACTGGGAAATCCGCCGGGGCAACGAGGCCCATGCGCTCGCGCCGATGATCATGGGCCATTTCGGCGGCACCGGCTGGGAGTTCGTCGGCGAGGGCTTCCACAAGGCGAAGAACAGCCACGCCGCGCCGCTCGAGGCGCCCTGCGTGTTCTGGGAGATCGGCTGGGGCGGCGCCCAGGTCGCGGTCGATACCGAAACCGGCCAGGTCACGGTCGAGAAGCTGTTCGTCACCGGCGACGCCGGCCGTGCGATCCACCCCCTGGTCTGCCGCGGCCAGGACGAGGGCGCCGCGCTCATGGGTCTCTCCCAGGCGCTGTTCGAGCGCATGATCTACGACGGTTCGCGGCTGGTGAACGGCGACGCGCTGACCTACCGGGTGCCGCTCGCCGACGACCTGCCGGCGGATTTCCGCTCCGTCACCCAGGAACAGGGCCACGGCCCCGGCCCGTTCGGCGCCAAGGGCATGGGCGAAGGCGGCATGCTGCCGGTCGCCAGCGCCATCGCCAACGCGATCCACGACGCCGTCGGCGTGCGGATCACCGAACTGCCGCTGTCGCCGGAGCGCGTGCTGGCGGGGCTGGCGGCGAAAAACGGCGACAGGTAGCCGGTGAAGGTCAACGTGCGGCTTGTAGACCGGGGCAACACCAGCTATTCGACTCACCCGGCTACTAGTACCGGAATTCACAGGAAACACCAATTTTCGGACAATCCAACTGATGGACATTTCTATTCTTGAGAAGTTTTCCGATGATCTGGAGGCGAAATTCGCTCGGCTCGGCGCTGCATCTCCGGAAGACCAGCTAAAGCAGCCAGTCGCGGACCTTGTGAAGAATGCAGGCGATGCAGTCGGGTTAAGTGTCGAAAGCAGGACAGAAGTTCACCTTCCCGAGCACAAAGTTAGACCCGACGTGGCAATTCTTGTAGGTGGATTGATCTGCGGCTACATTGAATTAAAGGCGCCAGGCTTCGGGGCTGATGCACCGAAGCTGAAGGGCAAGCACAATAAGGCGCAGTGGAATAAGCTGAAGGGGCTTCCGAATCTCATCTATACCGATGGCCGCGAGTGGGCGCTCTATCGCAGCGGCGAACGGAAGGGTTCGATCGTCCGATTCGATGACGATCCGACAGAGAGGGGACGAAAGGCTGTCACGAGAGAAAATGCTGTAGCTTTGGGCGCACTAATTCTAGATTTCCTCGGCTGGGACCCAATTGTGCCGCACCAGCCTAGGCGACTGGCAGAATATCTCGCACCTTTGACCCGCTTCCTGCGCACCGAAGTTGAAGCAGCGCTCGACGATCCCGAGTCCGCAGCATCGCTGCTGAAGAGCGAATGGCAGCAGCACTTTTTTCCCGAAGCGGACGATGGACAGTTTGCCGATGCCTATGCGCAGACTATCGCATATGCCCTTCTTCTGGCACGCCTTTCCGGTGCTGATGATCTCGATCCGGCCGCTGCAGCCGCGACGCTCGATAGGAACAACGGTGTATTGGCTCTCGCGCTAGAGCGACTTGGGCAAAGGGAAGCGCGTGATGAGTTACGGATCGGTTTTGAATTGTTACAGCGATCATTGAAAGTGCTGGACCCGCATGATTTCCTCAAATCAAACCCCGAAATATGGCTCTATTTCTACGAAGACTTTCTGGCTGCTTATGACCCTAAACTGCGAAAAGATTATGGAGTATATTATACGCCTCGGGCAGTGGTTGAGCTTCAGGTTCGACTTATCAGCGAAATTCTCGATACACGCTTCGGTAAAACGGCCGGTTTCGCCGACGAAGGCGTAGTCTTTCTCGATCCCGCAGTGGGCACCGGCACCTATCCAGTTGCTGCCGTGAAACATGGGCTGAGCCGAGTTCGAGATCGTTACGGGGAAGGCGCCGTCCCAGCACGCGCTGCACAAATGGCGCGCAACATGCACGGTTTCGAAATTCTTATCGGTCCCTACGCAGTCGCGCATGTACGGCTGACCCAAGCGCTCGAAAGTGAGGGGGCAGTTCTCGGAGAGCGGCTCAACATCTATCTTGCCGATACACTCGGTAGCCCGAATATCGCACCACCGGGCAGATTGACGCTAACCTACAAGGCATTAACCCAAGAACACCAAGCAGCCCGCAAGGTAAAGGCAGAGGGCGAGATCTTGGTTTGCCTTGGCAATCCGCCTTATGACCGACAGCAGATAGAGGAGGGCGATGAGGCGACTCAGCGAAAGGGCGGTTGGGTTCGGTTTGGCGATAGGGGTCAAGCCAAGATGGATTTGCCCACTGCTCAAGTAGAGGGTGGCGACGTCAAAGAGCGCCCGATTCTCCTCGATTTCTCCGAGCCCGCTAGTCAAGCGGGGGCTGGCGTTCACGTTAAGAATCTCTATAACGACTATGTCTATTTCTGGCGCTGGGCCTTGTGGCGTCTGTTCGAGCAACAGAATTGCGGTGGCATCGTTTCTTTCATTACCGCGTCGAGCTATCTGGCTGGGCCAGGATTCATTGGTATGAGAGAAATGATGCGACGCACGTTCGATGATCTTTGGATTATCGATCTTGGTGGTGACAATCTCGGCACACGGAAAACGCCAAATGTGTTCAGTATTAGAACACCAGTGGCTATCGCTATAGGCGTGCGTGGGAATAATTCTCAATGTGACATCCCCGCTAACGTGCGCTATGTGAGAATTGAAAGCGATTCCCGCGAAGCGAAGTTGCGCCAGCTCGATGCGATAACTGATTTTTCAAGTGTTAATTTTCTCGACTGCTCTAACGATTGGCATGCACCGTTTGTACCGGAACGCAACGGTAAATTTATGGAATGGCCGAAGCTATTGGACATTTTTCCGTACCAAAGGAGCGGTTCGAAATTCGGCCGACCTTGGCCAATTGCCGAAACTTCTGAGGTAATCCAGGTGCGCTGGCAGCATCTTCTTTCAAAAACGGGAAAAGACCGAGAGACCTACTTTAGAAATAATAAGTTCCGAAAAATTGAGAAGCGATACAAGGATCACAATACGGGTCGATACCTTCCAACGATATCAAGTTTGGATGCTTCAACTCAATGCCCTAACATTAGCCGTTACACCTACAGATTTCTTGATCGCCAATGGGCGATTGAAGATATACGGTTCAATGATCGTATGGGAGAGGTGCTTTGGCGATTGCAAAGTGAATCACAATTATATTTTTTCTCTCTGATGACGGAGGTGCTCGGTCAAGGTTCTGCAATGGGTGTTTCTTCAGATATCCCCGATTTGCACGTCTTTTGTGGACGAGGCGGTAAAGACATCATGCCGCTATTCCTGGACATAGAGGGAAGTGAGCCGAACATTACCATCGGTCTTCTTGACACTTTAAGTGATACGCTCTGTCGAGAAGTAGAAGCTGGTGATTTGGCAGCCTATATTTATTCCATACTCGGTGGCCAATCCTATACACGTCGTTTTTGGAACGAACTAGAGACGCCCGGAGCGCGAGTGCCGATCACGAAAGACGGAGCTCTTTTCACTGAGGCCGCAACTCTTGGCCGTCGCTTGGTTTGGCTTCATACCTATGCCGAACGCTTTCGAGGCGATGGTCGGAGATCGACCATCCCTGCAGGGCGAGCGCGGTGCATAACTCCAGTCTCCGATGATCCAGCACTCTATCCTGAGGATTTTGAATGGATCGAAGCCGAGCAGGTGATTCGCGTAGGTACCGGCCGCTTCGGGCCGGTGTCGGCCGAAGTGTGGAATTTTGAAGTCTCCGGCCTAATGGTCGTCCAATCCTGGCTGGGATATCGGAAGAAGAAGCGGGCCGGGAAGAAATCCTCGCCGCTCGATGATATCCGCCCCGAGCGTTGGACGGCCCGCATGACCGAGGAACTTCTGGAACTACTCTGGGTGCTCGAAGAAACTCTAGCGATGGAACCGGATTTGGAGGGTATACTCGACCGGGTCGTGGCCGGCCCCTGCTTCAAGGTTTCCGAATTGCCTCAGCCAACGCCGGAGCAACGTCGACCCCCGCGCACCCAAGACGCTTCCGACGACTTGTTTGAAGCAACGGACGAAGAAAACGAAGACGGCGAATGAGCGCCGATTTCCGCTCCGTCACCCAGGAGCAGGGCCACGGCCCCGGGCCGTTCGGCGCCAAGGGCATGGGCGAAGGCGGCATGCTGCCGGTCGCCAGCGCCATCGCCAACGCGATCCACGACGCCGTCGGCGTGCGGATCACCGAACTGCCGCTGTCGCCGGAGCGCGTGCTGGCGGGGCTGGCGGCGAAAAACGGCGGATGAGCCGGTTCCGGCGGGCCGGCATCGGATCGGCGGCATGAAGACGGTTCTCATCACCGGCTGTTCTTCCGGCATCGGCCTCGACGCCGCCAGAACGCTGCATCGGCGGGGCTGGCGGGTCTTCGCGACCTGCCGGCAGGAGGCGGATTGCGTCGCGCTGCGCGAAGAGGGGCTGGAGAGCTTCCGCCTCGATTATGCCGATCCGGCCTCGATCGACGCAGCGATGGCGGAGACGCTCGACCGCTGCGACGGTGCGCTCGACGCGCTGTTCAACAACGGCGCCTACGCCATGCCCGGCGCGGCGGAGGATTTCAGCTACGAGGCGCTGGAGGCGATCTTCCGGGCCAACCTGTTCGGGCCGCACGAGCTGGCGCGCCGGGCGATCCGCGCCATGCGCCAGCGCGGCCGGGGCCGGATCGTCAACTGCTCCTCGGTCCTGGGCTTCGCCTATCTGCGCTTCCGCGGCGCCTACACGGCGACCAAGCACGCCATGGAAGGGCTGACCGACACGCTGCGGCTGGAGCTGCGCGGCACGCCGATCGAGGTCTCGCTCATCCTGCCCGGCCCGATCCGCACCTCGATCCGCGAGAAATCGCGCCCGCATTACGAGAAATGGATCGACAAGGAAGGCAGCGCGTGGCGGGAGTTCTACGACACGGTGCTCGAACCGCGCCTCTACGATCCGGCGCCGCGCCGGGACCCGGGCGAGCTCGGCCCGGAAGCGGTGACCGCGAAGCTGATCCACGCCCTCGAAAGCCCGAAGCCGAAGGCGCGCTACTATGTGACCCGCACGACCTGGGTCGCGCGGCTGTTCCGTATCTTGGTGCCGGCCGGCATCCGCGACCGGGTTCTGGAGCGCTATTCCTGAGCGGCCGGCGGCCTCACTGGCGCAGCGAGCGAAGCGTCAGGCTGTGGCCGCTGCCGTTCGGCCGGATGACCGATTCGAACGGATAGGCCGCCGCCCAGCGCGGCGAATGAAACCGCCACGTCAGGCGGCGGCCGTCCGGCATCGGCGTCGAAACCGCCTCGCCCCGCGCGACCGGGTTTTCCGGATTCATGTGGATGACGAACCCGCGCGCCGTGCGCGGCGCATCGGGCGCGAGCGGGAGCGCGCCGTCCAGTCTGAGCGCCAGCCGGTGCGTAGCCGCGGCGTGCCGGTATCCAATGAACGCGCCGGCGCCGTCCAGATCGACGGCAATCCGGTTGCGGTACCCCGGCATCGGTGCGGTCAGGCGCGTGCCGCTTTCGGACGATCCGACCGCGAAGGGAAAGCCGGCCGGCGCGGAATTCAGTTGCGTACCGCGCCGCACGAACCACCAGCGGCCGAACGGGATGACGGCGATCTGGATGCCGGCGCTGTAGGCCGCTACGAAACCATGCCTGCCCATCGGGTCGTCGCCGGGGCCGAAAGAGTAGTCGCGACCGCCGATCCGCACCTCGTTGCGCCGCGTCAGGGCGTTGCGGTCGCGGTGGAACAGAAGAAAATGCCTGTCGGCGGCATGTCCCGACTGGTCGGTCAGGCCGGTCCGGACAGGAGCGAGCGGCCGGTCGGTGAGGTCGACGGCAATCTCGATGGGCGCGCCGTCCAGGCCATTCAGTGCCGCCCGAACGCTTTGCGCCCGTCCTGCGGCGCCGGACCGCCGGTAGACGATCGGCCGGTAGTGGCTGCCCGGAAAATTCTCGACGATCTGCCTGTCGTCGAAGAAGTGAAGCTGGCGTTTGCCGCCCTTTCGCTCGGTGAAGAACACCCAGACCGCGCGATAGGGGCTGCCGGCCCTGTCGATCGACATGATTTCCGCGCTCTCGTACACCGGGTGGCGCGGCAGCCAGACGAACCAGTGGTGGTCCCAGTACTGATGGTAGGTCACCAGGGGCACGACCGGCGATGCTGCGCCAACCGGTGCGGCGGGGCCGGCCAGGCACAGCAGGACGAGGGCGCCGGCAAACAGGCTGCGGTTGGCGGTCATGGTTCTTCCTCCCTGCGAGGGGTCGTTCAGGCGCCGCCGCCGTCGCCGTCCAGGATGTCGCGCAGATAGGCGACGTGATCCCGGAAGGCACGCCGGCCGGCGCCGGTTATGGCGGCGCGGGTCCGCGGCTTGCGACCGGCGAAATCCTTGACGATCTCGATATAGCCGGCCTTCTCCAGGGTCGTCAGATGGGCGCCGAGATTGCCGTCGGTCGCGCCGGTGATCGCCTTGAGCCGGACGAATTCAAGCATTTCCCGGCGCGGCAGGGCGTACAGCGCCGACAGGACCCTGAGGCGCGTCGTCTGGTGGACGATCTCGTCGGGCCCGCTCATCGCGCGCGCCTCATCCAGAGGCCGCCGAGAATCAGCGCGCCGCCGCCGAGGAGCGGCACGATGTAGGCCATGTGGGCCGGCGCATAGTGGAAGGCGCCGACCGCGAGGCCGGCGAGCGCCGCCCCGACCGCCGCGAAGCGCAGGCCGAACCAGCAGCCGACGAGCGCGTAGGCCGCTGCGACCAGCAGGACGATGAAGGTCTGGACCTGGACACCCGAAACCGGGGCGAAGACCGCGAACGTCATCGTGATGAAAGCCGCTAAAACGACCACGGCGCCAAGGAAGCGGTAGGCTGCCGTGCGATCGCCCTTGCCGCGGTAACGGCGACTCTGGGCGATCACGAGCCCGGCGGTGCCGGCTAGACCGATCGCGTCGACGGCGGCCCATCCGAGGCCGGCATTCTCCGGCGAGACCGCCCCGACCGCGCCGGCGACGATCCACAGTGGGCCCCAGAGCAGCAGGTAAGGACTGCCTGCCGAGTACCCGAACAGGGTGAGGCTGTGCCGTTCCGCCCTGTCGATTTCGTGCAGCGCCGAGGCGGCGGCGTCCTTGGTCACGGTCATGGCGTCCCCGCTGTTCCGGATGTGCGATATGTTTCGATATAGCCGCTTTTAACTCTGTATTATAGAGTACTCTATTTCACAATTCTGTGAGCGGGGAAGAAAGCCGGGCCGGGCGGGTGCAACGGTGAAGCTTTCGGTGCCGGGGGCTGAGTCCGGTAAGGTGGCCGGCCTCTGTCCGAATACCCTGCGATGTCGCCGGTTTGCACCCGACCGAATCCCTTCCCCTTGGGGGCGGGGGACCGCTTGGCTTCCCTGCAGCTTCTTGCAGTCGAATCCTGTCTAAAACGCCACCCCCACGGCGCGGGAGAGGAAGGCGGTGAAGCCGGCGCCGGTGCGGGCGAAGGCGGCAAAGCGTTCGGGGAAATCGGGGGCGCAGGCCTCGGCTTCCGGGAAGCGGGCGACGGCGACGAAATCCTTGCGCTTGAGGTCGTCGATCAGCGGGTGATCGGGGTCGTAGCCGCGCGGCGGCCGCTTGAGGGACTGGCCCCACATTTCGAACGTGCCGAGGAAGTCTTTCGCCGTCGTGATGCGCCGCCATTCGTCCGCGCGCTCGACGATGGCGTCGCGGATCCTGGCGAGCGCCGGGCCGTCGGGATGCCAGATGCCGCAGCCGGCGAAACAGGCGTCCGGCTCCAGGTGGAGGTAGAAGCCGGGCGCGTGGGCGTCCCGGCCGGCCTCGTGGCGGAAATGGGCGCCGACATTGGTCTTGTAGGGCGTCTTGTCCTTGGAGAAGCGGGTGTCGCGGTAGATGCGGAACAGCGAGCCGCCGTTGGGCCGCGGATCGGCGCGGAAATGCGGGCTGACCTGCGCCAGCGGACCGGCGAAAGCGGCGATGAAATCGAGCATCGGATCGCGCACCTCTTCGCGGTAGCGCGCCTTGTTGGCCTCGAACCACGGCCGCTCGTTGTTGGCCCCGAGTTCGCGCAGGAAGTCGAAAAGGGCGGGCGAAATGGGCTGGGTCGTCATCCGTTGTTCCCTATCGGACGCGGGGTCAGGCGCGGGAAGAGCGATGTCCGGCGCTGCTTTCGCCGATCGCGGCACAGTCCTGTAGCCGGCTGATCGCCGTCATTGCAAGGGACCTGCGCGTTCCGGACCCTGCTGCTGCTTCGGAGAGCGAAGCGAGGGTCGTTTGCGGCGCCCGGGCGGAACGGCCTTCCGCCGTTTCGGCGAAACTACGGATATTGTACCGGAGCGCAAATCCTGCCTTCTCAACGTTGAGGAAAATCGATACACGGAAAACAGAAGTTATCTGACTTCCAGGCATGAAATACGATCTTGCCACGCTCCGCGGCGACATTTTCGGCGGCGTCACCTCCATGGTGGTCGCGTTGCCGGTCGCGCTCGGCTTCGGCATCGCCTCGGGCATGGGGGCCGCCGCGGGCCTGTACGGGGCGATTGCCGTCGGCTTCTTCGCTTCCGTGTTCGGCGGCACGCGGTCGCAGATTTCCGGCCCGACCGCGCCGATGACCGTCGCCATGGCGGTCGTCCTCACCAGCTACGCGGACAGCCTCGTCGAAGCCCTGACCGTCGTCGTCCTGGCCGGCTTGTTGCAGGTGCTGCTGGGCCTGTCGAAGATCGGCCGTTTCGTGGCCTACACGCCCAACATGGTCGTGTCCGGCTTCATGTCCGGCATCGGCGTCATCATCATGCTGATGCAGGCGCTGCCGCTGCTCGGCGCGTCCGGCGCCACCGGCGGGCCCATGGGCGCCGCCCGGGCGCTGCCGGAAGCGGTGGAGAACATCGACACCGGCGCCTTCGCCATCGGCGCCGTCTCCCTCGCCGTCGGATTCCTCTGGCCCCGGCGGTTCTCGCGCTTCGCGCCCGGCCCGCTGGTGGCGCTGGTCGCCGGGACGGCGCTGGGCATCTTCTGGCTGACCGACGCGCCGGTGATCGGCGCCATCCCGACCGGCCTGCCGGCCCTGCAGATCGGGCTGCCGTCGGCCGGCTTCCTCCTGCAGGCGCTGGAACCGGCGATCATCCTTGCCCTGCTCGGCTCGGTGGACAGTCTGCTGACGTCCCTCGTGGCCGATTCGCTGACCGGGAACCGCCACAACCCGGACAGGGAACTGGTCGGCCAGGGCATCGGCAACATGGTCGCCGGACTGTTCGGGGCGCTGCCGGGCACCGGGGCGACCATGGGCACCGTCACGAACATCCGCTCCGGCGGATCGACGCCGGTTTCGGGCGTGTTGCGCGCACTGCTCCTGCTTGCGCTTATGCTCGGCCTGGGCGGGTTCGTCGAGCCGATTCCGCTCGCCGCGCTGGCCGGCGTCCTGATCAAGGTCGGCTGGGACATCATCGACTGGCGCGTGCTGCGGCGGGTCCATCGCCTGCGGCGCGAGCACCTCTTCATCATGCTGACGACGCTTTTCCTCACGGTGTTCGTCGACCTGATCACCGCGGTGGCGATCGGTCTGATCGCCGGCGGAATGGTCCATGCCCGGCGGCTGGAGCGGCTGGAACTGGACAGCGTGGTGTCGGTGCCGATTCTCGACACGACCTTCTTTCCCGAAGATACGGCCGTGGCGGATGCAGATCCGCTTGCCGCCCGGGTCGGCATGGTGGCGCTGAGGGGCACATTGACGGTCGCCTCGTCCCACAAGCTGGTCAGCGTGATCGGCCCGGACATCAGGGAGCATGAGGTCGTCATCTTCGACTTCTCGGGCACCGCCTATATCGACGACAGCGCCGCGATGGTGCTCGAACAACTGTTGGAGGTCGCTGCCGAATCGGGCACGGCCTGCGTCGTGATGGGCCTCGCGGACGATGCCGCCGCCACGCTGGAGACCCTCGAAATCCTGCGCAACGTCCCGGAAGACCGGATCGTCGCTACCCAGGACGATGCGCGGCGCGCTGCGGGGGATATTCTTGCCGCCCGGGCCGCGTCGCCCGCGGAAGGCCGGTCTGCATGACCCGGCGCGCGGGATGGCGGGGCGATCCATGCGGTGGCTCAACATCGCCGGGATAATCTGGTACACAAGGCACCCCTACCCAAAACGTCCAAGCGCCCGATGGCGATGGCACAATCGATTCAGCCGCCGGACAGCCAGACCGATTTCAGACCGGAGACGGCCCTGCGTCCGCCGACCGCGGCGATATTCAGGAACGCGCCATGAAACGGATGACGAGGAGAGCGGCGCTCGGCGCCGGTGCCGGCGCCGGCGGATTCCTCGTCCTGCCCCGGTCCCTGTCGCGCGCCGCCACCGGCAATGCCGCGGGCTTTACCGATACCGAAATCGTCCTCGGCATGTCGGCGGCGTTCTCGGGGCCGTCGCGCGGCCTCGGCATCGAGCTCTATCGCGGCGCCGCGGCCTACTTCACCCATGTCAACCGGGCCGGCGGCGTCGGCGGCCGCAAGATCGTCCTCAGGACCTATGACGACGGCTATCAGCCGAACCCCTCGGTGGAGAACACCGTCAGGCTGATGCTGAAGGACCGGGTGTTCGCCCTGTTCGGCTATGTCGGCACGCCGACGGTCACCCGGGTCTTGCCGCTGCTGAAGAAGTTCCAGGACGAGAAGACCTACCTCTTCTTCCCCTTCACCGGCGCCCAGCCGCAGCGCCAGCCGCCCTATGGCGAGTTCGCGTTCAACCTGCGCGCCTCCTACCGCCAGGAAACCGGCGGCCTGGTCGACAATTTCGTCGCCGTCGGCCGGAAGCGCATCGGCATGTTCTACCAGGCCGACGCCTACGGCCGCAGCGGCTGGGCCGGCGTGCGGCGCGCGCTCGGGAAATACGGCCTGAAAATCGTCGGCGAGGCGACCTACCGGCGCGGCCAGAAATTCACCAGCGTGATGCGCCGGCAGGCCCAGATCCTCAAGAACGCCAGGGCCGACGCCGTGATCTGCATCGGCGCCTATGCCGCCTGCGCCGCCTTCCTGCGCGACGCCGTGGACAACGGCCTGCGCGTGCCGATCGCCAATCTCTCCTTCGTCGGCAGCGAGAACCTGCTCAAGCTGATCGCCGAGTCGCAGGACGAGCCGAAGCGCTACACCGAACTGCTGGTCAACTCCCAGGTCGTCCCGAGCTACGAGGACGCCTCGATCCCGGCCGTGCGCGAGTACCGCGAACTGATGCGGCGCTACAATCCGCAGCCGCCCAAAGAACTGCTCAAGGAAGCCTACACGCCGTTCGCCCACAGCTTCGTCAGCCTCGAGGGGTTTCTCGATGCGAAGCTGATGGTCGAGATTCTGCGGCGCATGGGCGACAGGCCGGAACGCGGCAAGCTGGAAAACGCCGTGTTCTCGGTCAAGGACTTCGATCTCGGCGTCGGCGTGCCGGTCTCGTTCTCCGCCAACCGGCGGCAGGGCCTGGACCGGGTTTACTATACCGTGGTCGACGGCGGCCGGTTCGTGCCCCTGGACGACTGGAAAGGCAGGTTCTAGCGCAATGAAGATTCAGAAGCTTTTCCAGAAGACGCTGTTCGGCATCTTCATGCTGTTCGGCGTGATCGGCATATCGACCTCGATGCTGGCCATCTACACCGTCGATTCCCAGTTGACGGAGGAGTACGAGTCCAACGCCAGGGGCGTCGCCAAGACGATCGCCGACTCCAGTGTCGACATCATCCTGAACCGCGACCTGTCGGCGCTGCAGTCCCTGATCGACCAGTTCGTCGAAATCCAGGGCATCAGCTACATCTACATCATCAACGACAGCGGCGAGTATCTCGCCCACACCTTCGTGCCCGGCATTCCCGAGGAAATCCTGCGCGGCGAGGGCCACGGCGCGGTGTCGGTCCGGCGCAGCCTGCCGGGCATGGGCGATTTCGTCGAGGTCAGCAGCCCGATCCTCGCCGGCGTCGCCGGCAGGGTCTACATCGGCATGGATACCGGGCTGGTCGCGCTGAAGATTCAGCGCGCGATCGGCCAGCAGGTCTATCTGTTCTCGACCATCTTCGTCATCGGCATCGTCGCCGCGATCTGGCTGGTGAACCTCGCGGCGCGGCCGGTCGCGAACCTGCTCGCCTACGCCGTGGAACTGGCGCGCGAACAATCGGGCGCGGCGGACAACGGCGTCCTGGTGCGCGACGACGAGGTCGGACAGCTCGCCCGCCTGTTCCAGTATTTCTCCGGGACGGGGGACCTGCCGGCGCCGGCGCGGCCTTCTCCGGCAACTCCGGCATCTTCGGCGTGATCCGGCCCGAGCCGGACGCCCGGCCGGCAGCGCGGAGCCTGCCGTGACGCTCCCCCGCGCGATGACGGTCCTGCTCTGCACGGTGCTGCAGATCTGCCTGGGCACCGTCTATGCGTGGAGCTTTTTCCAGACGCTGCTCGTGCGGCAGCACGACTGGTCCTACACCGAAACCGCGATCGCCTTCAGCGTCACCATTTTCTCGCTCGGCTGCTCGGCGGCTTGGGCCGGCGCGGCCCTGCCCCGGCTCGGCCCACGCAAGCTCGCGATCATCGGCAGCCTGCTGTTCTCCGGCGGCTACGTCATCGGCGGCTTCGCGCTGCAGATCGATTACCTGCCGCTGTTCTATCTCGGCTACGGCGTGATCGGCGGCGCCGGGATCGGCCTCGGCTATGTCACGCCGGTGGCGACGGCCGCGAAATGGTATCCCGACCGCAAGGGGCTGGCGACCGGCATCGTCGTGATGGGCTTCGGCGTCGGCGCGTTCCTGTTGAGCAAGGTGCTGGCGCCCATCCTCATCCTGGCCACGGAAGGCGACCTGCCCTCCGTCTTCATCTGGCTCGGCGTCCTGTTCGCCGTCATTCTGCTGCCGTCCAGCTTCCTGCTGCACGATCCGCCGCCCGGCTACCGGGTGACGGCCGCCGGCGTGCAGGCGGCGGTGCTGGAGGAAGAGGAATCGGGTTCCGTCCGGCAATGTCTCCTGTCGCGCGAATTCGCGATCATGTGGATCGTCTTCTTCTTCAACATCGCGGCCGGCATTTCCGTCATCAGCTTCCAGTCGTCCCTGCTCCAGGATGTCTGGGGGCTGGCCGACCCGACCGTCGAGCCGGAGGTGCTGGCGCAATACGGCGCGACCCTGATCGCGGTCAGCTCGCTGTGCAACGGCGCGGGCCGGCTGTTCTGGGGCCTGCTGTCGGACCGGCTCGGCCGGGTGCGCGTGTTCCGGATTCTGCTCGGCAGCCAGATGATCGTCTTCGGCGTGCTGATGACCGAGAGCAACCCGTGGATCTTCTCCGCGCTGGTCTGCTATGTGCTGCTCTGTTTCGGCGGCGGTTTCGCGACCATGCCGTCCTTCGTGCTCGACGTGTTCGGCACCAAGCGCATGTCGGTGATCTACGGCGCGATGCTGACGGCCTGGGCGGCGGCCGGCATCTTCGGTCCGGTCTATATCGGCTACATCAAAGACCAGTATCCCGACCGCGCGGTGATCTACTGCTTCCTGATCGGCGTCCTGATCCTCGGGCTCGGCTTCTCGTTTTCCTACCTGCTGAACGACGACCGCATCCGCCTCGGCAAGCCGACCCTCGAAGGCACCCTGCGCCGGTTCGGGATCGCCGTGCCGGGAGGGAAATAGCCGGCGGTTCGGCGGCCGGCGGGGCGGCAGCTCTCGAAACCCCGGATCGAGCGAATGTCCGCAGATGACGACCTGAAAGACTGGCTGACCGGCCCCGGCCGCCTCTCCGGCGACGGAGTCGCGATCGCGGAAGGCTATGCCCGCCGCCTCGCCGCAGCCGGGGTGCCGCTGTCCCGCGCGCGCTTCGCCCAGCGCCTGGCCAATCCGCTGCTCTCCGCCTGGGGCATCATCTGGACGCCGGAGGAAACGACCGAATACACCGTCGCGCGGGAAATTCTGGAAACGGGAGCCTGGCTCGGCAACCCGTTCCAGCAGGTCGTCGACGACCGCTCGATGCTGCGCAAGAGCCTGGTCGGGCTGGATCCGGACAGGGACCACATCACCTATCACGAGCTTGCCGCGGCCGGTGGGACGGACTTTTTCGCCATGGCGCTGGAATATGGCGACGGCTCGGCGCAGGGCTGCAGTTTCGTGACCACCGATCCCGGCGGGTTTTCGCCGGCGCATATCGACCTGATCGCCGGGACCCGGCACGCCCTCGCGGCGGCTTTCGAGCCGGTGGCCATGCGGCGCTCGTCCGAAAGCCTGCTGCGGACCTATCTCGGCGAGGGTCCGGCAAAGGCGGTGATCGAGGGGACGATCCGGCGCGGCGAGCATCTGAGCCTCGACGCCGTGGTCATGTTTTCCGATCTGCGCGACTTTACCGCCAAATCGGAGAGCTGGAGCGACACGGCGCTGTTAAGCGCCCTGGACGGGTATTTCGAGGCCGTCGTCCGGTCGGTCCACGCCCATGGCAGGGACGTCCTGAAGTTCATCGGCGACGGCGTTCTTGCCCTTTTTCCGGTCGATGGCGGCGATGACCATCCGAACCGGTGCCGGGATGCGCTGAAAGCGGCGGCCGCCGCGACGGAGGCGCTCGGCGCCCTCAACGTCCGGCGCCGGGGCGATGGGCTGGAGCCGTTGGCGGCCGGCATCGGCATTCACCTCGGCGCCGTCATTTTCGGCAACATCGGCAGCCCGGACCGGCTCGATTTCACCGCGATCTCACCGACCGTCAACGTCGCAAGCCGGGTCCAGGAGCTTTGCAAACCGCTCGGCGAACCCGTGCTGGTCACATCGGCAGTGGCCGAGCGGTCCGGCGCAACGCTCCGGTCCCTGGGGGTCCATCCGGTCAAGGGGCTTGCCGCGCCGATCGAGGTCTTCGGACTGCGGCCGACGGGCGAATCCTCTTAGGACAGGCTCGGGAAAACGCGGCCGCGGCGGTTATCTGCCGCGAACCGCGCCTGCTACCCGCGACGGTCCCCGAAAGCCGTATTCGGCCGCTAGCGCCAGCCGGCGCGGTCGGCGATGCGGACGGCTTCCTTCTGGTGTTTGGCCAGTTCGGACAGCGCCAGCGAATCGGCCTTGAACTCGCCGAAATCGGCGACGATCCGGCCGGGCTGGACGTCCTTGCGCACCGGGTATTCGTTGACGATCCGGGCGTAGATTTCCTGGGCTTCCTTGCTCGCCAGGAACTCGATCAGCCTGACCGCGTTGGCCCGGTTCTTCGCATGCTTCGCCACGCCGGCGCCCGAGATGTTGACATGGGCGCCCCGACCGGCGGAACCGGGGCCCTTCTGGTTCGGCCAGAACAGGCGGACGGCGGCGGCGGCCTTGCGGTCGCGTTCCTTCTTCGATTTGGCGAGGCCGGCAAAATAATAGGTGTTGGCGATCGCGATGTCGCATTCCCCGGCCGCCACGGCGCGGATCTGGTCGCGGTCGCCACCGGCCGGCTTGCGGGCGAAGTTTTTCACGAAGCCGTCGGCCCAGGCCTGCACCTTCCCGGCGCCGTTCGCGGCAATCATCGAAGCGATCAGCGACTGGTTATAGACGTTCGAGGACGAGCGGATGCAGATGCGGCCTTTCCACTTGCCGTCGGCCAGGGCCTCGTAGGTCGACAGGTCCGACGGCTCAACCCTGGCCGGATTGTAGAAAATCGGCCGGCCGCGCACCGTGAGGCCGAACCAGTGGCCCTTCGGATGACGCAGATTGGCCGGAACGGCGGCTTTGAGCGTAGCGGAATTCAGCGGTTGAAACGCGCCCAGCCGGTCAAGCTGGATCAGCCGGGCGGCGTCCGTCGTCAGGATCACGTCCGCCGGGCTGGCCGCGCCTTCGGCCTCGAGCCGGGCGATCATGCCCCTCTTGAGATAGACGACCTGCGCCTTGACGCCCGTCTTCTGCTCGAACCGGTCGAGCAGGGGCTTCATCAGCACCGCCTGGCGGTAGGAATAGATGTTGACGTTCTCGGCGGCGGCCGCCGTGCCGATCGCAGTGAGCGCAAGAGCGCCGGCGAGAATCGGGAGCGTTCTGGGCATCGTCGTAGGTCCCCGGGCGCCTGTGCAATTGATAATCATTCGCAAACTATCGAGGGGCGGTTGGCGGCGCAAGAATGAAAATGCGAACGAGTCGCAACAAGGTGTCGCAGGCTCACACCCGCGACGCGCCCCACGAGCGATTGTCTCCCTGAGCGCCGGTGCGGGCGCAGGGGCCACGCGGGGAGTTTTGGCTCCCTTTACAGGATTCCGCTGCAAGAAAAGCACTGACCGAATCCCCCTCCCCTTGGGGGAGGGGCCAGGGGAGGGGTCGGCTGCCGCTGCACCGATGTCCGATCCCGGCACTGCGACGGGGTCCGTGTACCCCTCCCCCTAACCC
>VXNK01000112.1:0-18506 GCA_009840595.1 Rhodospirillaceae bacterium
CCAGATTTCTCCACTCCGCCCCGGATTAAATCCGGGGCTCCGGTCGAAATGACGGAAAGGGGTTTCGCAGGGGAATCCTGAAGCGGAGGCGATGGGGGCGTCCATCCGCCCACCCGCCATTTGTCCGCCGCTTGAGATTTATGGAAATATTCCTTTCAGGATTATTTTCTCCATTTTTCGAATCGCGTTTTCCCAGCGTTTCCGCGGGGTTCGGGCGTTTCGAGGCGTACAAGGCGCAAAAAAAGTGTGTAGATAGACCGGTCTGTCTGAATCGGTGCAGAGCGTGGAAAACGCCGGAAAACCGCGAAAAACAGCTTCGGCGCCGGAGAAAAATACTGGAATGGTCGATCAAAAAAGAGGATTGCAGGACAATTCCATCGGAACGGCCGCCCTAGCGCCCGGTATGCTCCTGCAGGCGCGGCATGAGTTCGACGAAGTTGCAGGGCCGATACCGGTTGTCGAGCTGGTATTGCAGGATCCCGTCCCAGCCGTCCTTGCAGGCGCCGGGCGAGCCCGGCAGGGCGAACAGGTAGGTGCCGCCGGCCACGCCGCCGACCGCGCGCGACTGGACGGTCGAGGTGCGGATTTTCTGGAAGCTGATCCAGCGGAACAGTTCGCCGAAACCCTCGATCTTCTTCTCGAAAACCCGCTCGAAGGCCTCCGGCGTCACGTCGCGGCCGGTCACGCCGGTGCCGCCGGTCGAGACGACGACGTCGATCGCCGGGTCGGCGATCCAGCCTTCGAGCGCGGCGACGATCTCCGCCATCTCGTCCGGCACGATCCGGCGCTCGGCGACGACATGGCCCGCGCCTTCGATCCGCCCGGCCAGCGTGTCGCCGGACCGGTCGTCGGCGGCGCTGCGGGTGTCGGAGACGGTCATCACCGCAATATTGACCGGCAGGAAAGGCCGGCTTTCGTCGATCCCGGTCATGCAGCTCCCCTTGCGGCCCCTTGCGATGCGCCCCGTTGCGGTGGCCCCCGTTGCGATGGGCCCGGCGCCCGATCCGACGCCGGACTTTCCACCTAGATAGGCAGGACGGCCCAAAGGAAAGCCCGCCCGGCGCCCGGACCCCGGAACCGGCGCGACATTCCCTTTGCCACCGCCCGGCAAAAGCCGCTATGCCCGCGGCCATGAAACTCTCGACCGCGATCACCCGCCTGCTCGGCATCGACCATCCGGTGCTGCTTGCGCCGATGGGCGGAGTTTCAGGCGGCGCGCTGGCCGGGGCGGTCTCGGCGGCCGGCGGGCTCGGCCTGATCGGCGCCGGCTATGCCGACCCGGCGCTCGGCTGGGGCTCGGACGACTGGATATCGGCCGAGTTCGACAAGGCCGGCAACCGGGCGGTCGGCATCGGCTTCATCACCTGGGCGCTCGACAGGCGGCCGGGCGCGCTCGACGCCGCGCTGGAGCGCCGGCCGGCGGCGGTCATGCTGTCCTTCGGCGATATCGCGCCCTACGCCGCGAAGGTGAAGGACACCGGCGCGGCGCTGATCTGCCAGGTCCAGACCCTGAAGGACGCGAAGGACGTGGCGGCCAAAGGGGCGGACATCGTCGTCGCCCAGGGCACGGAGGCCGGCGGCCACGGCGCGAACCGGGCGACCCTGCCCTTGGTGCCCGCAGTCGCCGATGCGGTCGCGCCGGTCCCGGTCGCCGCGGCGGGCGGCATCGCCGACGGGCGCGGGCTGGCCGCGGCCCTGATGCTCGGCGCCGAGGGCGTGCTGGTCGGCACCCGCTTTTGGGCGACGCAGGAGGCGCTGGGCCATCCGAACCAGAAGGCGCTGATCGAGCGCACCGGCGGCGACGACACGCTGCGCACGAAGGTCTTCGACACGGCGCGCGGCCTGACCTGGCCGGAGCCCTATACCGGGCGCGCCGTCCGCAACGCCTTCAGCGACGAATGGCACGGGCGGGACGACGCCCTGCGCGCCGAGGGCCCGGCACTGCGGGAGCGCTTCTTTGCCGCCCAGCGCGGCGGCGACACCGATACGGCCGTCACCTTCGCCGGCGAAGGGCTGGACCTGATCGCCGACCGGCCGGCCGCCGGGGAACTGGTCGAGCGCATGGTTGCCGACGCCGTCGATACGATCCTCGCCGCGCCGGAGCGCCACCTGCGTGTCGCCGACGAGGCGGAAAGCTGAGCCGCGCGCCGATGGCGGACGGCCCCGCTGCAACCGCGTCCGCGCCAACGCCTTTGGGGGCGTGGCGCGCCCGGGTCGCCGCCGGGCATCTGAGCCACGACCCGGCCCAGGCGCTGGCGGCGGAGAAACTCAGCGGCCTGCACCAGGCGATCCGCGGTTATGAGCCCGGCCGGGCCGGCTCCTGGCTATCCCGCTTCGGGCTTGCCAACAGAAAGGCGCCGGAGCCGCCGCGCGGCCTCTATCTCTACGGCGGCGTCGGGCGCGGCAAGTCCATGCTGATGGACCTGTTCTTCGACGCTGCGCCGGTCGCCCGCAAGCGCCGGGTCCATTTCCACGAATTCATGCTGGAAATCCAGGACCGGCTGCACAAGCGGCGCGGCGAGTCGCGAATAGGCCGCCGGGTCGACGACCTGCTGCCCGCCGTCGCCGCCGACATCGCCGAGGACGCCTGGCTGCTCTGCTTCGACGAACTGCACGTCGTCAACATCGCCGACGCCATGATCCTCGGCCGCCTGTTCGAGGCCCTGTTCGCCCGCGGCGCGATCGTCGTCGCCACGTCGAACTGGCCGCCCGACCGGCTCTACGAGGGCGGCCTGCAGCGCCAGCTCTTCCTGCCCTTCATCGAACTGCTCAAGACGAAGCTGGACGTGCTGCATCTGGAGGCGGCGCGGGACTACCGGCTCGCCCGACTGATGACGATGCAGGTCTGGCGCACGCCGCTCGGCCCGGCGGCGACCCGGGCGCTCGACAGGGCGTTCGAAGCCCTGACCGACGGCGCCGAGGCCGCGCCGGCCCGGCTGACCGTCAAGGGACGGGACGTGCCGGTGCCGCTGACCGCCCACGGCGTCGCGCGCTTCCCGTTCGATGCGCTGTGCCGCGAGGCGCGCGCCGCCGCCGACTATATCGCCATCGCCGAGGCCTACCGGACCGTGCTGATCGACGGCATCCCGCGCTTCAAGCCGGACGAAAAGAACCCGGTCAAGCGCTTCGCCATCCTGGTCGACACGCTCTACGAGCGGAAGGTCAAGCTGCTCGCCTCGGCGGCGGGCGCGCCGCAGGACCTCTACCGAGGCACCCACATCGCGATGGAATTCCAGCGCACCGTCTCGCGCCTGATGGAGATGCAATCCAAGGACTATCTCGAAGCGCGCCAGGGTCCCGAATGAGCGCGGGGCCTGAGCGGGGGCGGGCGGTGTGAAGGTGCTGATCTGCGGCGGCGGCGTGATCGGCGCGTGCATCGCGTATTTCCTCAGCCTGCGCGGCATCGAGGCGGTCGTGGTCGAGCGCGCCGGCGTCGCCAACGCGGCGTCGGGCAAGTCCGGCGGCTTCCTGGCGCGCGACTGGTGCGACGGCACGCCGGTGGCGGCGCTCGCCCGGCGCGGCTTCGACCTGCACGCCGAGCTTGCGCAAGGCTCGGAACGCGACTGGGGCTATCGCCGGGTCGGTGCGCTGGGCGTCGTCGCGCGCGAAGGACGGGATGTCAGCCGCTTCGGCAGACTGGCGCCGCCGGACTGGCTCGGCGCGGACAGCGCGGTTCACGGCCGGCTCAGCACACCGGACACGACGGCCCAGCTCCATCCCGCGGCCTTCACCGCAGCGATGATGGCGGGCGCGACCGAATGCGGCGCGCGGCTGGTCGACGGCTGCGTGCAGGGCTTTGCCCTGTCGCCCGACGGCAAACGCGTGACCGGCGCCATCGTCGACGATGCCGAACTGGCGGCGGACGCGGTGGTCGTCGCCCTGGGTCCGTGGTCGCTGCTGGCCTGCCGCTGGCTGCCGCTGCCCGCCGTCTTCGGCGTCAAGGCGCACAGCCTGGTCTTCGACTACGAACCCTCGCCGGAATCGCTGTTCGCCGATGTCGAAACGGAAGGCGGGGAGGCGGCGCATCCCGAATTCTATCCGCGGCCGGACGGCACGACCTATGTCTGCGGCTCGTCTGGCGAACAGGGCCTCCCCGTCGATCCGGCCGATGTCGAACCCGAACCCGATGCCGTCGCGCGGCTCAGGCGCCTGACCGCCTGCGTGTCGCCGGTCCTCGCGGCGTCGAACGTGTTGGCGGAGCAGGCCTGCTTCCGGCCGGTCACGGCGGACGGGCTGCCGCTGATCGGCCCGGTGCCGGGCATCGCCGGCGCATATATTGCCACGGGCCACAGCGTCTGGGGCATGCTCAACGGCCCCTCGACCGGCGAGGCGATGGCGGAAATGATCGCGGACGGGGCGGCCACGACGGTCGATCTGCGGCCCTTCGATCCGGCCCGGCTCGATCCGCTCGATCCCGCGGCGCTGCGCGCCTGAGGGGCGCAATCAGTCCGGCCGGGGCATGGTCCAGACGTCGGCCACGGTGACGTAGTCGAGATAGCCGAGCCGGCCGATCGGGCGGACCTTCGCCATGTCGACGAAGCCGTCGGTCAGCACCGCATCGTCGATATGGACGCCCACGACCTCGCCGAAAATCACCACGTTCGGTCCGTAGCCCTCCCACGCCTTGAGCGGCACGCTCCGGAGAAAACGGCATTCCAGATGGATCGGCGATTCGGCGACCCGCGGCGGCGCGACGGTTTCCGACGGCGCCTTGGTCAGGCCGGCATGGTCGAACTCGTCGATGCCGGGCGGGACATGCTCGGAGGTGAGGTTCATGGCGTCGCGCAGGTCCCAGGTCGCCATGTTGCAGACGAATTCGCCGGTCGCTTCGGGATTGGTCCGGGAATCCTTGGGGTCGTAGGGCTCGCCCTTGCGGTGCGGGCGCGGGCCGGCCGAGAACATGACCTGGGGCGGGGAATAGCTGACCGCGTTGAAGAAGGAATAGGGCGCGAGATTGGCCGTGCCGTCCGGCGCCAGGCTGGAAATCCAGCCGATCGGCCGCGGTACGACCAGCGCGTTGAACGGGTTGTGGGGCAGGCCGTGACGCTCGTGGCCGGGCCGGTAGAACATGGCGCCTCCGGGATGTGCTGCGTATGCCGGGGTCGGGGGGTCCGCCGCTGTCCTACAGGAGCGCCGGCATCCGCGCAAAGCCGGCCCGGCGCATGGCCGGCCGGGGTGACAATCGAATGAGGAAGCGGCATGTTCTTCCCATCCGCGTAACGCGCCCGATTTTGGGGAAGGAAATCGCCATGAACGTCGCCACGCTGCCGGCCGGCCGGTCGGACCATCGCCCCGACGGCATCTCCGCCGAAGAGTGGGACGTGCGGGTCCAGCTCGCGGCCTGCTACCGGCTGATCGATCATTTCGGCATGACCGACCTGATCTACAACCACATCACCGCGCGGGTGCCGGGGCCGGAGCATCACTTCCTGATCAATCCGTTCGGCCCGCACTATTCCGAGATCACGGCCTCGAGCCTGGTCAAGGTCGACCTGGACGGCCGGCCGGTCGACGATCCCGCCGCGCGGATCAACCCGGCGGGCTACGTCATCCATGCCTGCATCCACCGGGCGCGGCCGGACCTCGAGGCGGTCATCCACACCCACACGCGGGCCGGCATCGCGGTCTCCTGCCTGGAAGAAGGGTTGATCCCGATGGAGCAGAACGGCTTCCAGTTCCTCGGCCGCATCGCCTATCACGACTATGAGGGCATCGCGCTCGACGAAGCCGAGCAGGACCGGCTGATCGGCGACCTGGGCGCGTGTAGCGTGATGATCCTGCGCAACCACGGCCTGCTCGCCTGCGGGGCGAATATCAGCCAGGCCTTCCGGCGCATCTACTATCTGGAGATGGCCTGCAAGATTCAGCTCGACGTCATGGCGAGCGGCGCCCCGAGCCTGCCCGCCCGGGCGGTGCAGGAGCACACCGCCGCCCAGTGGGACAGCGGCGTCGCCGGCAACGGCGGCGCAGCCGACGATACCCTCGAATGGCCGGCGCTGATGCGCTTGATGGACCGGAAGGATGCGGGGTACCGGACGTGAGGGGTGGCGAAAGTTGTGGACAGGTCGGCGGCCGGCAAAATACAGCCTTGAAACACAACCTGTAGTGTGCAGGATGGAATAGTAGCTATATATCGTGTTGTGTTCTTATATTGTTCAATTTATTATTAAACGATTAAAATACACGGTATGGCAAGGAATTGGGGTTATGACGTCCAAGGCTGCGGCTGATTTCGAATTCGAAATCGGGGACCAAAAGTTCGGTACCGTACTGGCCGATCCCCCGTGGCGTTTCGACAATCGTACAGGCAAGGTCGCGCCCGAGCACCGAAGGTTGAGCCGTTACGACACCTTGTCTTTCGGGGAAATCGCAGATCTCCCCGTCAAGGAATGTTTGCTCGACGCTGCGCATTGCTACCTGTGGGTGCCCAATGCGCTCCTGCCCCACGGCCTCGATGTCCTGAAGGCCTGGGGTTTCGAGTACAAGACGAACATCGTCTGGCACAAAATCCGCAAGGATGGCGGCTCGGACGGGCGCGGCGTCGGCTTTTATTTCCGCAACGTCACGGAATTGGTCCTGTTCGGCATTCGCGGCAAAGGCGCCCGGACGCTCGCGCCGGGAAGGCGTCAAGTCAACTTGATGGCCAGCCGAAAACGCGAACATTCCCGCAAGCCCGACGAGCAATACGACCTCATCGAGGCGTGCAGTTGGGGTCCGTATCTGGAATTGTTCGGCCGGGGAAAGCGGGACGGCTGGACGGTCTGGGGCCATCAGGCTGCGAATGACTACCGCCCGGACTGGCCGACCTATGCCTACAACTCGGCAAACGCGGTCGCCGCTCCATGACAGCCAGTGCGGTAGCTGACGACTGGTCGTTAGTCGAGGGATTCTTCCCGACAAAGGTGAAGCAAAAATTTGAGATTTTCAGCTACCGAAACGCGGCAACTGTCCTTTCGCAGAGTTTCCCGGTTCAGTTCTCGCAGATAATCCAGGCGCTAGAGGCTTTCGAGATCACAACAACCATGATCCGCCTTCCTGGCGGCAGCAAAGGCCCGATTGCGAGATATGTGGACACGCTATTTGCGGCTCCGGATTGGCAAGAAACCCGAATCACCGCCGATCTTCACGTCAGACTTCGGCCGCCGAAGGGCAACGAGATTTTGCGGGAGTACATCCGCGAGGGATATCTCGACGGACACCGGATAGACTTTGTGAGCGGCAAGGTCGCGCTGGACCTCGAATGGAACAGCAAGGACCAGACCTATGACCGCGACCTCTACGCGTTCTCGGCCTTCCATGCGGCGGGCGCGATTGAGGTCGGCGTTTTGCTCACAAGAGGAAACAGCCTCGATACGGATTTCATGCGGAAACTGGGAAAGGTTCTGACCAAATCCGGGGAAGAGGGCGCAAAGGAGGTCTACGAGAAGTTCGGGGCATCAACCACCTTCATGGGCAAGCTCCAATATCGGCTTGATGCTGGCCGAAACGGTGGCTGCCCCGTTCTGGCTTTGGGCATAACGCCTCAATGCGTGAGCGACTATCTGGCATGATGCGCAAGGAAACTATGTCCGCGACACCCAAACCCACAACTGAGTCCCGCCGCCTCTGCCGAAACCGAATGCGACGCAGCCACATTATCGGACGTACAGGATGCCATGCAGCAAGTCATGAACCATCCGGTCAAACCGGTCACCAATGTGAAGACCCGAGTGGACGAACGCGGAACCCGAACAGCCATGGAAACTAGCCCGGTGCGCCTACGAGCCAGCGCTACAGATATTGCCACACGATTCCCATTTGTTCTGGCTCGACACTGCGCGTAAAGCGATCCAACGCCCATCAAAGCCGGAGATAACCCCATGACCGACCTCATCATCCGCGCCGCCGTGCCGGGGGACCGGGCGGGGTGGGAGCCGCTGTTCCTTGGGTATGGCGACTTCTACAATGTGCCGATGACGGCGCAGACGCTGAACACGGTGTGGTTCTGGATACACAAACCGGACCATGTCCTTGAGGCGCTGGTGGCGGAGCGGGGCGGCGCGCTGGTCGGCCTCGCCCATTACCGGGCCATGCCGAGCCCGCTGCGCGGCATCGAGATCGGCTTTCTCGACGACCTGTTCGTCGATCCGGCGGCGCGCGGCGCGAGGGTCGGCGAGGCGCTGCTGGCGCGGCTGAACGAAATCGCCGCCGAACGCGGCTGGAGCCGCATCCGCTGGATCACCGGCGACGACAACTACCGCGCCCGCACCCTCTACGACCGGGTCGCCGCCAAGACCGCCTGGAACCTGTACGAGATGACGCCGTAGCGGCGCCCCACCGACTTCCGCAGCCGGCGGCGGTCCGCGCATTTGGCGCGGTTGCCATGCCCGGCCGGTCGCGCTAATCCCGCCCGCGTCATCCGACGGCGGAACGCGCTCCCTCTTGCGGACGCCCGCCGGTCCATACAGCCTGTTCGTACCGGGGGGAATCCCATGGCCCGAAACAAGATCGCCCTGATCGGCGCCGGCCAGATCGGCGGCACGCTTGCCCTGCTCGCCGGCCTCAAGGAACTCGGCGACGTCGTCCTGTTCGATATCGTCGAGGGCGTGCCTGAGGGCAAGGCGCTGGACCTTGTCCAGGCCTCGCCGGTCGAAGGCTTCGACGCCGATTTCGCCGGCGCGTCCGACTATGCCCCGATCGCCGGCGCCGACGTCGTGATCGTGACCGCCGGCGTGCCGCGCAAGCCGGGCATGAGCCGGGACGACCTGATCGGCACCAACGCCGGGGTCATGAAGGCGGTCGGCGCCGGCATCCGCGAGCATTGCCCCGGCGCCTTCGTCATCTGCATCACCAACCCGCTCGACGCCATGGTCTGGGCCCTGCGCGAGCATTGCGGCCTGCCGCACAACCGGGTCGTCGGCATGGCCGGCGTGCTGGACAGCGCGCGCTTCCGCTATTTCCTCGCCGAGGAGATGAACGTTTCGGTGGAGGACGTCACCGCCTTCGTCCTCGGCGGCCACGGCGACACCATGGTCCCGCTGGCGCGCTATTCGACGGTCGCCGGCGTGCCGCTGCCCGACCTGGTGAAAGCAGGCTGGATCAGCCAGGCGCAGGTCGACGCCATCATCCAGCGCACCCGCGACGGCGGCGCCGAGATCGTCGGCCTGCTCAAGACGAGTTCGGCCTTCTACGCGCCGGCCTCCTCGGCGATCTCGATGGCCGAGAGCTACCTGCGGGACAAGAAGCGCGTCCTGCCCTGCGCCGCCTGGCTCGACGGCGAATACGGCCATTCGGGCCTGTATGTCGGCGTTCCGGTGGTGATCGGCGCCGGCGGCGTCGAGCGCATCCTGGAGATCGAGCTCGACGACGGGGAGCGGGCCATGTTCGAAAAATCGGTCAGCGCCGTGAAGGCGCTGATCGAAGCGACCCGGCCCTTGATGTAACGGCGGCCCTGCCCCGGCCCGGAACCGCCCACATTTCCCTGCAGGGGGAGCCAGCATGAACATCCACGAGTATCAGGCCAAAGAGCTGATGCGCCGCTACGGCATCGCGGTGCCGGACGGCGGCGTCGCCTGGACGCCGGACGAGGCGGCCAAGCAGGCCGAGAAGACCGGCGGCCCGGTCTGGGTCGTGAAATCCCAGATCCATGCCGGCGGCCGCGGCGCCGGCCGGTTCCGGAACGACCCGGACGGCAAGGGGGGCGTGCGGGTCGTGAAATCGATCGAGGATGTGCGCGCAAACGCCGACGCCATGCTCGGCCAGGTCCTGGTCACCAAGCAGACCGGCCCGGAAGGCAAGGAGGTCAAGCGCCTCTATATCGAGGACGGCTGCGACATCGCCCGGGAGCTTTACCTCTCCGTCCTGCTCGACCGGGCTACGAGCCGCGTCACCGTCATGGCGTCGACCGAGGGCGGCATGGACATCGAGCAGGTCGCCGAGGAGACGCCGGAGAAGATCATCCGCGTCGCCATCGACCCGGCGACCGGCATCCAGGCCCACCATTGCCGGACCGTCGCCTTCGGCCTCGGCCTGGAGGGCAACCAGGTGAAGTCGGCAACCCGGTTCCTGACGGCGATGTACCGGGCCTTTACCGAACTCGACGCCAGCCTGGTCGAGATCAACCCGCTGGTCGTGACCGGCGCCGGCGAAGTGCTCGCCCTCGACGCCAAGATGAACTTCGACGACAACGCGCTCTACCGCCACCCGGACATCGCCGAACTGCGCGACGAGGACGAGGAAGACCCGGCGGAACTGGAGGCCGCCCGGCACGACCTCAACTATGTCAAGCTGGACGGCACCATCGGCTGCATGGTCAACGGCGCCGGCCTCGCCATGGGCACGATGGACATCATCAAGCTCTACGGCGCCGAGCCGGCGAATTTCCTCGACGTCGGCGGCGGCGCGACCCGCGAGCGGGTCACCACCGCCTTCAAGATCATCCTCAGCGACCCCAACGTCGAGGGCATCCTGGTCAACATTTTCGGCGGCATCATGCGCTGCGACGTGATCGCAGAAGGCGTGGTGGCGGCGGCGCGGGAGGTCAGCCTCCACGTTCCGCTGGTCGTGCGCCTGGCCGGCACGAACGTCGACCTGGGCAAGAAAATCCTCGCCGATTCCGGCCTGCCGATCACCTCGGCCGACGACCTGGCCGACGCGGCGGAGAAGGTCGTGACAGCCGTGAAGGAGGCGGCGTAGCCATGGCGGTACTGGTCGACGAGAACACCAGGGTGATCTGCCAGGGCTTCACCGGCAGCCAGGGCACCTTCCATTCCGAGCAGGCGATCGCCTACGGCACGCGCATGGTCGGCGGCGTCACGCCCGGCAAGGGCGGCGCCACCCATCTCGACCTGCCGGTCTTCGACACGGTCGCCGAGGCGGTGGCGCAGACCGGCGCAAACGCCAGCGCGATCTACGTCCCGCCGCCCTTTGCGGCCGACGCGATCTTGGAGGCCATCGATGCCGGCGTCGCACTGGTCGTGTGCATCACCGAGGGTATCCCGGTGCTCGACATGGTGCGGGTCAAGCGCGCGCTGCAGAATTCCGGGACCCGGCTGATCGGGCCGAACTGCCCCGGCGTCATCACGCCGGACGCCTGCAAGATCGGCATCATGCCCGGCCATATCCACAAGCGCGGCCGGATCGGCGTGGTCTCGCGCTCCGGCACGCTGACCTATGAGGCGGTCGCCCAAACCACGGCGACCGGCCTCGGCCAGTCGACCTGCATCGGCATCGGCGGCGACCCGGTCAACGGCACCAACTTCATCGCCTGCCTGGAGATGTTCCTGGCCGACGACGAGACCGAGGGCATCGTCATGATCGGCGAAATCGGCGGCACGGCGGAGGAAGAGGCGGCGGAGTTCTACAAGGCGTCGGGTACGTCCAAGCCGATCACCGGCTTCATCGCCGGCCTTACCGCGCCGCCCGGCCGGCGCATGGGCCATGCCGGCGCGATCATCGCCGGCGGCAAGGGTACGGCGGGCGACAAGATCGAGGCGATGAAAGGCGCCGGCTTCCACGTCGCGGATTCGCCGGCGGCGATCGGCGACACCATGCTCGCCGCGATGAAGGGTTGAGCGCGCAAATTCGCGTTCCGTCGCGCAACGGTGATGGCGCTTCCCGGTGACAAGAGCGACCGGGATACCTAGTGTTTAAGGGTGCCCGGCGCGGGCCGGGCGCCATCGAGACCTACAGCAAGCAAGCCGGACCCATGACACAGACGGCGCGGGACTTCGAGGCGTCCTCCTACCTCACCGGGGCCAACGCGCCCTTCATCGTCGACCTGTACGAGCGCTATCTCGCCGATCCGCGCTCGGTCGCCGACGACTGGCGCGACTTCTTCGACGATCTGGACGACGGCGCCCAGGCGGCGCTGGCCGACCTGTCCGGGCCGGACTGGGCGCCCCGGGCGACCCGGGTCGTCGGCAACGGCAACGCGGCGGTCCGGAAAGATGTCGGCCCGGCCGGTGCGCCGGCAACGCCCGCGACGGACGCCGAAATCCGCGAGGCGACCCGGGATTCGATCCGGGCGCTGATCCTGATCCGCAGCTACCGGGTGCGCGGCCATCTGCTGGCCCAGCTCGATCCGCTCGGCATCGAAGTGCGCGAGGACCATCCGGAGCTGGATTACGAGACCTACGGCTTCACGCCGCGCGACCTCGACCGGCGCATCTACATCAACAACTATCTCGGCCTCGGCGACACCGCGACGCTGCGCGAGATCATCGCCCGCTGCAAGGCGACCTACGCCGGCACCATCGGCGTGGAATTCATGCATATCCAGGACCCGGACCAGAAAACGTGGATCCAGTCCCGGATCGAGGCGATCGAAAACCGCACCGAATTCACCACCAAGGGCAAGAAGGCGATCCTCGGCAGCCTGATCCAGGCCGAGATTTTCGAAAAATTCCTCGACAGGAAACATACCGGCACCAAGCGCTTCGGCCTGGACGGCGGCGAATCGACCATCCCCGCGCTGGAACAGATCATCAAGCGCGGCGGCCAGCTCGGCGTCGAGGAAATCGTCATCGGCATGCCGCACCGCGGCCGGCTCAACGTGCTCGCCAACATGATGGGCAAGCCCTACCAGGCGATCTTTTCCGAATTCCAGGGTGCGTCCGCCAACCCGGAGGACGTGCAGGGCTCCGGCGACGTCAAATACCATCTCGGCACCTCGTCCGACCGGGACTTCGACGGCAACATCGTCCATCTGTCGCTGACCGCCAATCCGTCCCACCTGGAGGCGGTCAATCCGGTCGTCGCCGGCAAGGTCCGCGCCAAGCAGACCCAGCGCACCGCCAGGGGCGCCAGGATTCGCAGCGCCCGGCGCCAGGTGATGGGTCTGCTGCTGCACGGCGACGCCGCCTTCTCCGGCCAGGGCGTGGTAGCGGAGACCCTGGACCTCGCCGAACTGAACGGCTACCGCACCGGCGGCACGATTCATTTCATCGTCAACAACCAGATCGGCTTTACGACCAATCCGGTGCACAGCCGCTCGGGCCCCTACTGCACCGAGTTCGCCAAGATCGTGCAGGCGCCGATCTTCCATGTGAACGGCGACGATCCGGAAGCGGTCGTCCATGTCGCCCGGATCGCGACGGAGTTCCGCGACGCCTTCCAGACCGATGTCGTGATCGACATGTTCTGCTACCGGCGCCACGGCCACAACGAGGGCGACGAGCCGGCCTTCACCCAGCCGCTGATGTACCGCACAATCGCGCGCCACGAGACGGTGCGCGAGGTCTACAGCCGCAAGCTGGTCGACGAAGGCGTCCTGACCAACCGGGACGCCGAAGCGATGGTCGGCGAATTCGAGCAAAGGCTGGAGGCGGATTTCGAGGCCGCCGGCGGATACAAGCCGAACAAGGCGGACTGGCTCGAAGGCGCCTGGACCGGGCTGGAGCCGACGCGCGGCGACTATATCCGCGGCGATACCGCGGTGGATGCCGGGCAGCTGCGCCGGATCGGGCGCAAGCTCAGCGACGTGCCGGAGGACTTCAACCTGAACCGCAAGATCGCCCGGCAGTTGGATGCCCGCAAGAAGGCGGTCGACAAGGGCGAAGGGATCGACTGGGCGCTCGCCGAATCCCTGGCCTTCGGCTCCCTGCTGGCCGAAGGCACGCCGGTGCGCCTGTCCGGCCAGGACAGCGGCCGGGGCACCTTCTCCCACCGCCACGCCGTGCTGGTCGATCAGGAGACCGAGGCCAAATACCTGCCGTTGCAGAACCTGTCGCCGGACCAAGCGCTGTTCGAGGTGATCGATTCGCCGCTCGCCGAAATGTCGGTGCTCGGCTTCGAATACGGCTATGCGCTCGCCGAGCCCAACGCGCTGATCCTGTGGGAGGCCCAGTTCGGCGATTTCGCCAACGGCGCCCAGATCATCATCGACCAGTTCATCGCCTCGGGCGAATCGAAATGGCTGCGCCTGTGCGGCCTGGTCATGCTGCTGCCCCACGGCTACGAGGGCCAAGGGCCGGAGCATTCTTCGGCCCGGATCGAGCGTTATCTGCAATTGTGCGCCGAGGAGAATATGCAGGTGGTGAATTGCACCAGCCCGGCGAACTATTTCCACGTCCTGCGCCGCCAGGTCCGGCGCAAGACGCGCAAGCCGCTGATCGTGATGTCGCCGAAATCCCTGCTGCGCCACAAGGCGGCGGTCTCGACGCTGGCCGACTTCACGACCGGCAGCTCCTTCCACCGGATCCTGTGGGACGATTCGGACCTCGGCCCGGACGAAGGGATCGAGCGCGTCATCCTCTGCTCCGGCAAGATCTACTTCGACCTGGCTGCGGAACGCGACGCGCGCGGCCTCAACGACCGCGTCTGCATCCTGCGCATGGAACAGCTCTATCCCTTCCCGGCCCGGCCGCTGACCGAGGAACTGTCGCGCTTCAAACAGGCCGAGGTCGTGTGGTGCCAGGAGGAGCCGGAGAATGCCGGCGCCTGGACGTTCGTCGACCGGCGGATCGAGGCGGTGATGCGCGAAATCGGCATGACTCCGGACCGGCCCCGCTATGCCGGCCGGCCGGAATCGGCGTCGCCCGCGACCGGCCTCAACGCGCGCCACATCGCCGAGCAGAAACGGCTGGTCGACGAGGCGCTGAAATTCGACGACTGAACGATCTGAATTAACCGAAATACCGTTCCGGACCCAGGACATGACCGTAGACATCAAAGTTCCGGCGCTCGGCGAATCGGTGACGGAAGCCGAGGTCGCCAAGTGGTACAAGCAGGTCGGCGACGCCGTCGAAGCCGACGAACCCCTGGTCGAACTGGAAACCGACAAGGTCACGCTGGAGGTCAACGCCCCGGCGGCCGGCACATTGGCGGAGATCCTCGCCGGCGAGGGCGCGGAGGTCGAAGTCGGCGCGGTGCTCGGCCGGATCGACGAGACCGGGGCCGGCGTGGCGGCAGCGCCCGCCCGGGCTGCGCCCGAACCGGAGCCGGAACCCGAGCCCGGACCGGAACCGGATGCCCTGCTGCTCAGCCCGGCGGTGCGCAAGCTGGTCGCCGAGCACGAACTCGATCCGGCGGCGATCGAGGGCACGGGCAAGGACGGCCGCCTGCTCAAGGCCGACGTCGAGGCGCACTTGGCGGCGCAGGCCGCCGCGGAGGGAGCGCCGATGCCCGATTCCGAGCCCGCGCCGGGACCGGCCCCGCCGCCAAAACCTGCTCCGAAGCCCGCTCCGAAGCCGGCACCGGTGGCGGCGCCGCGCGAGGCCGGCGAGCGCGAAGTCCGGGTGCGCATGTCCCGCCTGCGCCGGCGCATCGCCGAGCGGCTCAAGGAGGCCCAGAACACGGCGGCGATGCTGACGACCTTCAACGACGCCGACATGGGCGCGATCCTCGACCTGCGCAAACGCTATCGGGACAGCTTCGAGAAGCGCCACGGCGTGCGCCTCGGCTTCATGTCCTTCTTCGTCAAGGCCTGCATCGAGGCGCTGAAGGAGATCCCGGCGGTCAACGCCGAGATCGACGGCGACGACATCGTCTACAAGAATTACTACGACATCGGCGTGGCGGTCGGCACGGAACAGGGCCTCGTGGTGCCGGTGCTGCGCGACGCCGACGGCCTGTCCTTCGCCGATATCGAGCGGACGATCGCCGAGCTCGGCGCCAGGGCGCGCGACGGCGCCCTCTCGATGGCCGAGCTGACCGGCGGCACCTTCACCATCTCGAACGGCGGGGTCTACGGCTCGATGCTCTCGACGCCGATCCTCAACCCGCCCCAGTCGGGCATCCTCGGCATGCACCGGATCGAGCAGCGCCCGGTCGCCCGCGACGGCCAGGTCGTCATCCGCCCGATGATGTATCTCGCGCTCAGCTACGACCACCGCATCGTCGACGGCCGCGAGGCGGTGACCTTCCTGGTGAAAGTCAAGGAAGGCCTGGAGGACCCGGAGCGGTTGTTGCTCGGGGTGTAGGAGGGGCGACGCCCTACCCCGCCGTCTTCTCCAGCCCGCGCAGGACGGCGTCGCCCATTTCGGCGGTCGAGACGCGGGTCGTGTTCGCCTGGGCCAGGTCGGCGGTGCGCAGGCCTTCGGCGAGCACTTGCGCGACCGCGGCTTCCAGCATGTCGGCCTCGTCGCCCAGGTCGAAGGAATAGCGCAGCGCCATCGCGAAGCTGAGGATGGAGGCGAGCGGGTTGGCGACGCCCTGCCCGGCGATGTCGGGCGCCGAGCCGTGCACCGGCTCGTAGAGCGCGTGGCGCTTGCCGGTCGCCGGATCGGCCGCGCCGAGCGAGGCCGAGGGCAGCATGCCGAGCGAGCCGGTCAGCATGGCGGCGACGTCGGACAGCATGTCGCCGAACAGGTTGTCGGTCACGATCACGTCGAACTGCTTGGGCGCGCGCACGAGTTGCATGGCGCAGTTGTCCGCCAGGATGTGGCGCAGTTCAACATCGCCGTATTCGACCTCGTGGATCGCCGTCACCTCCTCGCGCCACAGCACGCCACTATGCATGACGTTCGACTTCTCCGACGAATGCACCAGGTTGCGCCGCTTGCGCGCCAGCTCGAAGGCGACGCGGGCGATGCGGTGGATCTCCGGCGTGGTGTAGAGCTGGGTATCGACGCCCTTGCGGCTGCCGTCGGCCAGGGTCTCGATGCCGCGCGGCTCGCCGAAATAGACCCCGCCCGTCAGCTCCCGCACGATCACGATGTCGAGGCCGGAGACGAGGTTCGCCTTGAGCGAGGAGGCTTCGGCCAGCGCCTCGAAGCAGAGTGCCGGGCGCAGGTTGGCGAACAGGTCGAGTTCCTTGCGCAGGCGCAGCAGGCCCTGTTCCGGCTTGAGGTGGAAGGGGTTGGCGTCCCATTTCGGGCCGCCGACCGCGCCGAACATCACGGCGTCGCTGGCCTTTGCCTTGACCATCACCGAGTCGGGCATCGCCGTACCCTCGGCGTCGAGCGCCGCGCCGCCGCAGATACCGTCGTCCAGATCGAACTTCACCGCCCGTTCCCGGCCGAACCAGTCGGCGACCCGGACGACCTGGTCCATGACTTCGGGGCCGATGCCGTCGCCCGGCAGGATGAGGAGGGACTTGTTGGTGCTCATGGTGACCTTTCGGGGGAATGCCCTTCGCGCTGCCGCCGGCCCGCCCGCGGCAGGATGACATATCGGACAGGATGGTTCGCCCGGCAGCCGATAGCGCCGGCCGGGCATGACTTCAAGGCGCGAATGGCGCTGCGGACAGGGGACGGAATTTACCGGGGAAGTCTGGAGCGGGAGACGAGATTTGAACTCGCGACCCTCACGTTGGCAACGTGATGCTCTACCTCTGAGCTACTCCCGCGCAGACTGCGGCGGCGGTCCCGGAATTTGCCCGAACCGCCCGTGAAGCCGCGGACTATACGCCGGCCCCCCGAATTGACAAGGGCGATTGGCAGGGGGTGGCGTCGCGGCTGCGTCACAGTTAGATAGCGCCCTCGGCTTTTCAAGCCGGACCGCCCCGGCCGCTCCGCTTTCGACAAGGATCTGCACACCGCGATGCCCGCTACCGAACAGGATCTCTACACCCGGCTCGACGCCCTGGGCCTCGGCTGGACGACGACCGAGCATCCGCCGCTCCATACGGTAGCGGAGAGCAAGGCGCTGCGCGGCGAACTGCCGGGCGGCCATGTCAAGAACCTGTTCCTGCGCGACAAGAACAAGAAAGTCTGGCTGATCGTTGCCGAAGAGGACCGGCCGGTCGACCTCAAGACCTTCCGCAAGCGCATCGGCGCCCGGGGCTCACTGTCCTTCGGCAACCCGGAACTGTTGATGGAGGTTCTGGGTGTCGCGCCCGGCGCGGTCTCCCCGTTCGGCCTGATCAACGATGCGGACTGCCGGGCGACGGTGATCCTGGACGAAGGGCTGATGGCGCACCGGCTGGTCAACGTCCACCCGCTGCGCAACGACGCGACGACGACCATCGCCAGCGCTGACCTCGTGACGTTCATCCGCGATTGCGGCCACGACCCGCAGATCATGGATCTGGAAGCGGCGGCGGAGTGAGGCGGCGCGCCGAACCGGGCCGGCCCCCGCGCGCTTCCACCCCCTTGTCCGCTGCGGCGCGCTCCGCCATGTAAGGCGCGACGCGACGGCGTGCGGGTGCAGGGGCGAGGATGCAGGGGGTTTCATGGATACGCTGATCGGCGGGGCCGGCGCGGCAGGCGCCGACGTCATCAAGGATTCAGACACCGCCAACTTCGCGGCAGACGTGATCGAGGCGTCGCAGGAGACGCCGGTGATCGTCGATTTCTGGGCGACATGGTGCGGCCCGTGCAAGCAACTCGGCCCGGCCCTCGAAAAGGTGGTCAGGGAGCAGAACGGCAAGGTCCGGCTGGTCAAGGTCGACGTCGACAAGAACCAGGCCCTGGCCGGCCAGCTGCGCGTGCAGTCGATTCCCGCGGTCTTCGCCTTTGCCGGCGGCCGGCCGGTCGACGGCTTCGTCGGCGCCCAGCCGGAAAGCCAGATCCGCCAGTTCGTCGAGCGGCTGGCCGCCGCGGCGCCCGGCGGCGCACCGCCGGTCGATCCGGTCGTGGACCAGATGC
>VXNK01000112.1:18516-22552 GCA_009840595.1 Rhodospirillaceae bacterium
GGTTCCGCGTGGGGGGGGCGCGGGGTGGTGGTGGGGGTTGCGGCCGCGCCCGCCCCCACCCCCGCGCGGGGGCGCGGCCGCCGGGCGCGCCCCCCGCGGCGCCCGGCGGCGCACCGCCGGTCGATCCGGTCGTGGACCAGATGCTTGCCGAAGCCCGCGCCGCGCTCGAGCAGGGCGACGCCGGCAGCGCGGCCGGGATGTACTCCCGCATCCTCGAACTCGACGGCGCCAACGCCACGGCGCTGGTCGGCCTGGCGCGGGCGGCGATCGCGCTCGGCCAGCCGGACCAGGCGCGCCAGATGCTCGACCAGCTGCCCGAGGAAATGGCGAAGGATCCCGATGTCGTGGCCGCCCGGGCGGCGCTCGCCCTGATCGACGAGCTGGGCGAAACCGGCGATCCGGATGCCTTGCAGGCCAAGGTCGAGGCCGACCCCGCCGATATGCAGGCCCGCTACGACCTGGCCTGCGCCCTCTACGCCCGCGGCCGGACGGGGGACGCGATGGACGCGCTGCTCGCCAGCATCCGGCGCGACCGGGAATGGGAGGATGCCAAGGCGCGCAAGCTGCTGCTGAAATTCTTCGACGCCCTGGGGCCCGGCCACCCGCTCACCCAGAAGGGCCGGCGCGGCCTCTCGTCGGTGCTGTTTTCGTAGGGACCGGCGAGACGCAAATGAACGCCGATATCCTGCCCTCCGAAAATCCCGCACCCGACGGCAGCGGCAATGCGAAGATCGTCTATTTCCTCTATCTCGGCGCCATCATTTTCGGTGTGCTCGCGATCGCCGGCGTCATCATCGCCTATGTGAGCCGGAACGGCGCCGCCGAATGGGCCGCCGACCATTACCGCTTCCAGATCCGGACTTTCTGGATCGGCCTGCTCTACAGCGCCGCCGGCGTGGCGACCGTCTTCGTCTTCGTCGGCTGGCTGATCCTGCTGGCAGCCCTGATCTGGTGGATCGTGCGCACCGTCAAGGGCCTGCAATATCTCGGCCAGGGCGCGCCGTATCCGAAGGTCGAGACCTGGCTGTGGTGAGGCGGGCGGCTTCGCCTCCGGCAATTACACACCTTCGGCCCGGACGACACGTTCCCTGAACCACTGCGCCAGCGCCTCGTAGTCGATATCCCCCGCGGCAACCGCAACGATGGTATCGGCGACGGCCATATCGTCCTCGACGAGTTCATAGCCGCTGCGCTGCAACAGCAACTCCACCAGATAGAGCGACGTCCGCTTGTTCCCGTCGGCGAAACCGTGATTGGTCGCGACGCCATGGACCAGCGCAGCAGCTTTTTCGTGAATGAAACGATGATATCCGTGATAGGGGCGGGCCAACGCCGACCGGACTGAGTTCTCGTTCAGTATCCCGGATGCGGCCCCATCGCGGAGTGCTTCCTCATGGCCGCGTAAGGCGTCGGGCCACGTTACCCGGTAATGGCGCTTACCGATTGGCCAACACCTCCATGGCTTTCCGCCGTTTGACCGACGTCTCCTTGATGATGCGCTCGGAGGTTGGACTGACGCGTTTCACGGATCGGTCTTCCGGTTTGGCGTCCGATCCGTTGTCTCTCGCCTTTGGCACTTTCGGGTTATTCGGCATGACTTGTACCCTTGTGAGCGGATCGGCAGCGACCTTTAGCACCTGAGTATTGAGGGTCGCCCCACGCGGTGGTGGGGCAGGAAATAAGGGCGCTCTCCCGCGCAGTAAAGAACGGGGTGTACGAGGATATTCCTTGCGCCGCTACAACAGCTTCCTCAGCGCATCCAGCGTTTCGTCCGGGCGTTCGACCATCATCATGTGGCCGCAGTTCGGGATGGTCTCGACCGCCGCGCCGTCGATCGCCTCGATCAGCGGCCGGGCGTTGCGCGGCGGGGTCATGCGGTCCCGGTCGCCGAGCACGAACAGCGCCGGGCACCGGACCTTCGCCGCCGCGGCCGGCGCGCCCCTGTAGGCGTTCGACGCCGCAAGGTCGGTGCCGACCACGGCGTCCCGGCCGCGCTCCAGCAGCCGCATGGCGCCGCCGGTCATCCAGGTGCCGGGCGCCTTGTGGCCGCCGATATGGGCCTTGCGGTCGAAGCCCCAGGAGGTGATGAGGTCGTAGGCGTGGCGGTCGCCCTCCAGGCCGGCCGCCAGCAACTCCGGATGGACCGGCATGGCCTCGGCAATGCCGCACAGCGCGATGGCGCTCACCCGGTCCGGATACGCCGCGGCGGTCTCCAGCGCCAGCGCCGCGCCCATGGAATGGCCGACCAGCGCCGCCTGCGCCACGCCGGCGGCGTCCATGAGGGCGATCACCCACTCGGCCTGGGCCTCGATGCTGGCGAGCGCCGGTCCCGCCGACTTGCCGTGGCCCGGCAGGTCGACCGCCAGCACGCTGCGCCCGTGCCACGCGAAATAGCGGGTCTGGAGCTGCCAGACCGTGCGGTCCATGCCGCTGCCGTGCAGGAAGATAACCGGATCCTGCGCGGGGTCGAAATCCCGCCCGCCGGTCGAGCCGTAGACGCGTTTGCCGCTGACGGTGAGTTCCATGATCCGCGCTCCCGCTAGGCCGACCGGCTCTTCTGCGACGCCCGCAGCGCCGCCGCCAGATCGTCGATCAGGTCGTCCGCGTCCTCCAGGCCGACCGACAGGCGCACCAGGTCTTCCCCGACGCCGGCGGCCTTCAGCGCCGCGGCGTCCATCTGCTGGTGGGTCGTGCTCGCCGGATGGATGACCAGGGACTTCGCGTCGCCGACATTGGCGAGATGGGAGAACAGGCCCAGCCGCTCGATGAAGCGGCGGCCGGCCTCGCGCCCGCCCTTGATGCCGAAGCTGAAGATCGCGCCGCAGCCTTTCGGCAGCAGGCGTTTGGCCAGCTCGCGGTCGGGATGAGACGGCAGTTCGGGATAGCTGACCCAATCGACGTCCGGGCTGGCGTCGAGGAAGGCGACGATCCTGCGCGTGTTCTCGATATGGCGCGCCATGCGGACCGGCAGGGATTCGACGCCCTGCAACAGGTAGAAGGCGTTGGCCGGCGCCATGGCGGCGCCGAAATCGCGCAGGCCCTCGGCCCGGGCGCGCATGATGAAGGCGGCGGGGCCGAACTCGTCGGCGAAGTCGAGGCCGTGATAGCCGGCGTAGGGCTCGGTCATGGTCGGGAAGCGGCCGGACGCCTCCCAGTCGAAGGTGCCGCCGTCGATAATCGCGCCGCCGATCGCCACGCCGTGCCCGCCGAGGAACTTGGTCACCGAATGCATGACGATGTCCGCGCCGTGCTCGAACGGCCGGAACAGCCAGGGCGTCGCGAAGGTGCTGTCGATCATCACCGGGATGCCGTGCCGGTGGGCGATCTCCGAAATGACCGGCAGGTCCATAACCTCCAGCCCCGGATTGCCGAGGGTCTCGCCGAAGACCAGCCTGGTCTCCGGCCGGATCGCCGCCTCGAAGGCCGCCGGATCGCGCGGATCGACGAAGGTCGTGGAAATGCCGAACCGCGGCAGCGTGTGGGTGAACAGATTGTGGGTGCCGCCGTAGATCGACCCGGAGGAGACGATATGCCCGCCCTGCCCCATCAGGGTCGCCACCGCCAGATGGATCGCCGCCATGCCGCTGGCGGTGCAGATCGAACCGACGCCGCCTTCCAGCGCCGCCAGCCGCTCCTCCAGCACCGCGACCGTCGGGTTGGAAATCCGCGAATAGATGTGGCCGGCCCGCTCCAGGTTGAACAGCGAGGCGGCGTGTTCGACGTCCGGGAACATGTAGGAGGTCGTCTGGTAGATCGGCACCGCCCGGGCCCCGGTCGCCGGGTCCGGATGCTGGCCGGCGTGCAGGCTGAGCGTGTCGAACTTGAGGAATTTGGGATCGAGCATGGCGCGCTCCGCGATCGGAATGCGCTGGCTTCCCACGGGCCGCAGGGCCGGTCAAGCGTGCGACGCCGGCCGAGGCTCGGACGGCGTGGGTCCCAACCGACTGTAGGTTCCCTCTGCGCAACCCCGCGAGTCGGATCCGGCAAGCAAATCCATGCGTCCCCCCTCCCCTTGGGGGAGGGGGTTAGGGGGAGG
>VXNK01000062.1 GCA_009840595.1 Rhodospirillaceae bacterium
GGGTGTGCCCGGGGGTGTGCCGGGGGTGTGACGGTGGCGGCGATGGGCAGGCGCGGCGGCGCGGCCTATATCGACGGCAACCGATTCCTTGCCTGCCAGCGCTGCCGCCATGTCCGAATCCAAACACGTTACCGACCGGGAAGCCCTGTTGCTCCACGCCTCCGGCCGGCCGGGCAAGATCGAGATCGCGCCGACCAAGCCGCTGACCACCCAGCGCGACCTGTCGCTCGCCTATTCGCCCGGCGTTGCGGCGCCGGTCCTGCGCATCTCGGAAGACGAGGGCACGGCTTACGACTACACGGCGCGCGGCAACCTGGTGGGCGTCATCTCCAACGGCACGGCGATCCTCGGCCTCGGCAATCTGGGCGCACTGGCCTCCAAGCCGGTGATGGAGGGCAAGGCCGTCCTTTTCAAGCGCTTCGCCGATGTCGACGCGATCGATCTGGAGGTCGACACCGAGGATGTCGATGCCTTCGTCAACTGCGTCCGCTATCTCGGGGCCAGCTTCGGCGGGATCAATCTGGAGGACATCAAGGCGCCGGACTGCTTCATCATCGAGCAGCAACTGCGCGAACTCCTCGACATCCCGGTATTCCACGACGATCAGCACGGTACCGCGATCATCATGGCGGCCGGCCTGCTCAACGCGCTCGACCTGACCGGCCGCTCGATCCGCAAGGCGAAGGTCGTGATCAACGGCGCCGGCGCATCGGGCATCGCCTGCGCCGAGCTGATCAAGGCGATGGGGGTGCCGGAGGATCACGTCGTCATGTGCGACACCCGCGGCGTGATTTATCAGGGCCGCGAGCAGGGCATGAACCAGTGGAAATCGGCCCATGCGGCGGCCACGGACGCGCGAACGCTCGAAGACGCAGTCGGCGGCGCCGACGTGGCGGTCGGCCTGTCGGTCAAGGGCGCGTTCACCGGCGACATGATCAAGCGGATGAGCGCCAAGCCGATCGTCTTTGCGCTCGCCAATCCGGACCCGGAAATCACGCCCGAGGAGGTCCGGACGGTCCGCGCCGACGCCATCGTCGCGACCGGCCGGTCCGACTACCAGAACCAGGTCAACAACGTGCTGGGCTTTCCCTACATTTTCCGGGGCGCGCTCGATGTCCGGGCGTCGACGATCAACGACACGATGAAGATCGCCGCCGCCGAGGCACTGGCAAAGCTGGCGCGGGAGGATGTGCCGGACGAGGTCGACGCCGCCTATGCCGGCCGGCGCCTGCGCTACGGACCGGACTATGTCATCCCGGTGCCGTTCGATCCGCGCCTGATCGAGGCGGTGCCCTATGCCGTCGCGACCGCCGCCATGGAAAGCGGCGTCGCCCGCAAATTCATCGTCGACGAAGACGGCTACCGCCAGGAACTGCGCAGCCGGCTGGATCCGGCCGCCTCCTCTCTGCAAAGGGTGCTGGACCAGGCGCGCGCGAACCCCAGGAAGATGGTCTTCGCCGAGGGCGAGGAGGAACGCGCCATCCGGGCGGCGATCGCCTATGTCACTTCGGGCTACGGCAGCGCCGTGCTGGTCGGCCGCGAGCAGCTGATCCAGGCCGCGCTTGAGGAGGCAGGCCTCGAATTGCCCGCCGGAGTCGACGTGCACAATGCGCGCAAATCGACGTCGCACAAGCGGTTCGCCGAGTTGCTGTACCAGCGCAAGCAACGCGAGGGCTGGCTGTTCCGCGACTGCCAGCGCATGGTGAACCAGGACCGCAACGTCTATGCGGCCTGCCTGGTCGCCAGCGGCGAGGCGGACGCCATGCTGACCGGCCTGACCCGGCGCTTTGCCGTCAGCTACGAGCAGATCCGCTATCTCATCGACAACCGCCAGGGCGCCCGGGTCTTCGGAATGACCATGATCGTCGCGCGCGGCCGGACCGTGTTCATCGCCGATTCGAGCGTCAACGAGGAGCCGACTTCGGTCATGCTGGCCGATATCGCCGAGCAGGCCGCCGCCAAGGCGCGCGACCTGGGCCACGAGCCGCGGGTCGCCTTCCTGTCCCACTCCAATTTCGGCAATCCGCTGACCGACCGGGGCGACCGGATCCGCGACGCCGTGGCCCTGCTCGATTCGCGCCGGACCGATTTCGAATACGACGGCGACCTTTCGGCCGACGTCGCCCTCGACCCGGACCTGATGGCGCTCTATCCGTTTTGCCGGCTTTCCGGCCCGGCGAACGTGCTGGTGATGCCGGATCTCGACTCCGCCAATATCTCGGCCAAGCTGATGCAGAAAATCGGCGGCGGCACGGCGATCGGGCCGATCATGCTGGGCCTCGACAAGCCGGTGCAGATCGCCCAGATGGGCTCGACGGTCAACGACCTGCTGAACTTGGCCGCCTTCGCCGCCGCGGACGCCGCCTGAACCGGGGCGAATAGGGACAATTCCGCTCCGGGCAATTCCGGCCCGCCGGCGGGCGCGACATTGCCTGAAACCGTTCACCGTGATGTCATGTCTTCCGCTTGGAGTGTCCGACGGCACAGGCCGCGCCGGAACCCTGCCGGACGGCAGCGCCAATCGGGGACGGGGGACGGGGCGTGACCGACGCGCACACCGAAATTCCGGGAGCGGATCGGGAGACTCCGCAGGAAACGCCCGAAGCGGCGGCCGGAACCGGTCGCGCCGATAACCGCCGCGCCGTGCCCGCCGCAGCCGCGGCGCCGGAAAGGCCGGCGCGCGATCTCGCTGCGCCGCTCGCCGCCGGCGCGGCCGCGGGCGCAGTGGCCGGTATCGTCAACTCCGGCGCCGGCGCGGTGCTCGCGATTTTCGCCGGCGCCGCAGCCGGCTTTGTCGCGGTTCTGGCCTTTCGCGCGCTCCGGCCGGCAAGACCCGGCAGGACACACGCTGCCGAGCCGTCAGGCGACGAACCGGCCGGTGCGGAAATCGGCGGCGACCGGCTTCCGGACACGGCGTTGCAGGATGCGGCGATCGAACTTGTCCGCTGCCTGCCGGCGCCGGCGATTGCGGTGGACGCCCGGCGCGAAGTCCTGGCTGTCAGCCGGCCGGCGGAAGAGCTGTTGCGCCGCGCAACGGTCGGACGGACCCTGCCGGACACGATTCGCCATCCGGAATTTCTGTCGGCGGTACAGCAGACCGTCGAGGACGGCGTCGACCGGGAGGTGACGATCCGCGAATCGGTGCCTCAGGATCGCCATCTCGAGGCCCTGATTGCGCCGCTTGGCCGGACGGCGCCATCCGACGCGCCGGACCGGCAGGAACCGTCCGGCGAGCGCGGCGGCGCGCCTCGGGGGGCGTTGATCCTGCTGCGCGACCTGACCCCGCAGATCCACGCCGACCGCATGCGGGTCGACCTGGTCGCCAACGTCTCCCACGAATTGCGTACGCCGCTGACGTCGCTGGCCGGGTTTCTCGAAACCCTGCGCGGGCCGGCGGCGAACGATGCAGAAGCCCAGGACCGGTTCTTGCGCATCATGGAGGAACAGACCGCGCGCATGACCCGGCTGGTCGACACCCTGATGTCGCTGTCGAACATTGAGATGGACCAGCACCGGCCCCCGACCGGCCGGGTCGAGCTCAACGCCACGGTGCGGCGCGTCGTCGATGCGCTGAAAATCGTTGCCGACCGGCTGGGAAGCCGGATTGTCCTGATTCACGATCTCCAGCCCGCGGAAATCGCCGGCGACGAAGACCAGATCGCCCGGGTCGCCCGCAACCTGATCGAAAACGCGATCAAATACGGCCGGCCCGCTTCGGCGATCGAGGTCCGGGTTTTCGCCCCCGGGGGTTACGGGATGGCGCCCGGCGAAGCGGCGCTTTCCGTGAGCGACAGCGGCGAAGGCATCCCGGAAGAGCATCTGCCGCGGCTGACCGAGCGGTTCTACCGGGTCGATGTTGCCCGCGCGCGCAATGCTGCGCCGGCCCCGGCGGAGTCTTCGGAAGGCGCCGGCGCGGCCGGCGCGGACCGGGCACCCGATTCCGGCGGCGCCGGGCTGGGGCTGGCGATCGTCAAGCACATCGTTGCGCGCCACGGCGGCCGGCTGGAGATCGCCAGCGAAGTTGGCGTCGGCAGCGTCTTTACCGCCGTGTTCCCGCCGGCGCCGGAGGCGGACGGCGGCGAAACGGCGCCGGGCTAGCCGCGCCCGCGTACCTTTCGATGTCCCGGCTCAGGCCGTCGGATCGTCGCGCAGCCTGACCAGCTGTTTGCCGAAATTCTCGCTGCGGAACAGCTTCAGCAGCGCTTTGGGCGCGTTTTCTATGCCGATCTCGACATCTTCGCGATACTTGAGCCGGCCGTCGGCGATCCAGCGGGCCATCGCTTCCTGACCCTCGCGCCAGCGGCTCCAGAAATCGGTGACGATGAAGCCCGTGACGCGCAGGCGGTTGGTGAGGATCTGGCGGGTATAGCGCGGCACCCGTTCCGGCTCGGTCAGGTTGTATTCGCTGATCATGCCGCAGATCGCGACCCGGCCGAACGGGTTTGTGAGCGGATAGATGGCGTCGGAAATCCAGCCGCCGACATTGTCGAAATAGCCGTCGATGCCGTCCGGGCAGGCATCCGCCAAAGCCGTGCCGAGCGCGGCGCTGTCCTTGTCGAACCCGCGATAATCGAGGCAGGCGTCGTAGCCCAGCTCGTTGACGCAATAGCCGCACTTGGCGTCGCCGCCGGCAATGCCGACGACCCGTGCGGCGCCCTCTATCCGGGCGATCTGGCCGACCAGGCCGCCGACGGCGCCGGACGCGGCCGACACGACGACCGTGCCGCCTTCCTTGACGCCCATCACCTCTCTGGCGCCGAAATAGGCCGTCATGCCGGGCATGCCGAGAACGCCGACGGCGGTCGAGACCGGCGCCAGGGCAGGGTCGATCCTGCGGGTGAGCCGGCCGCCGGTGACACCGTATTCCTGCCAGCCGAGCCGCTCTTCGACGATATCGCCGACCCGGAAATCCGGGTGGTTCGACTCGATCACCTCGCCGACCGTGCCGCCCTCCATGACGGCCCCGACCTCGACCGGTTTGGCGTAGCTTTTCCCCGCGTTCATCCGGCCGCGCATATAGGGATCGACCGACAGCCAGATATTGCGGACCAGGAGCTCGCCCTCGCCCGGTTCCGGGATCGGCGTTTCCACGAGCCGGAAATTGGATTCGTCGAACATCCCGGCCGGCCGTTCGGCCAGCAGCCACTGGCGGTTCGTGAGGGTCATGGCGAACGCGTCCGGTTTAGCGCCGCCAGCGTCGCGCGGGCCGCCGCTTCGAGGCAACGCTTTCTGTCCGGGAATTCCGGGTCGGCAGCCGGCTCCTTCCGGGCTGCTATGCTTCGCTCCGCCGCTCGGATGTCATCGCGTTCCTCGTCGTCGAGAAACAGCGGGTCTTCTACAATTCCGTTTCGATTCATGTCCGGTTTCTCCGATCGTTCCCGTTTTCGAGTCGCTCAACCCCAGCGCTCGCGATGAGCGTCCATGGCGGCGCGGGCGCCGGCCCGGATCAGCGAGAGGTCGCTGCCCGCGGCGACGAGATCGTAACCGCGCTCGAACATCTGTGCGGGAGAATGGCCGGAATGGGGTACGGCGGCCATCGGCTTGCCCGATGCCTTCACGGCGGCTTCGGCGCTCTCGACGATGGCGCGGCTCTCCGCGGTCGGCGCCGTCGGGTTGAAGCCGCTGGTCGCCGTCACGTCCGTCGGGCCGATGAACAGGATGTCGACGCCCTCGACCTGCGCGATCTCCGGAATGTTGGCGATGCCCTTCTGCGTTTCGATCTGAATTACGGTGCAGACTTCGTCGCCGATCCGGTTCCAGTATTCGGCCGAAGCGTGCCCGAACCCGGTGGCGCGGATCGCGCTGACGGCGCAGCCCCGGTTGCCGGCCGGCGGATATTTGCAGGCGCGCACCGCCGCTTCGGCCTCCGCCGCGGTCTCGACATAGGGCACCATGATCCCCTCGGCGCCGGTATCGAGTGCCCGCTTGATATAGGGCGTGTCGTTCCACGGCACGCGGAGGAGAACCGCCGGCCCGCCGGGCTCGCGCCCGTCGTCGTTTGCGGCGCCGATGCTGCCGGCGCGAAGGGCCTGCATCTGCGCCGCGGCGCCCATCAGGTCGCCGGGCCCGTGTTCGTGGTCGATGATGACGAAATCGAAACCGGCCTGGGCGACGATTTCCGCGTTCATGCTGCTGTTGGCGACCAGCCAGAGGCCGAGGCATTTCTGCCCGGCGGCCAGCCGGGTCTTCACGGGATTGCTGCGAATCATGGGCGTTCTTCGGGATGGGAGGCGGGATCGGAGGCCCTGTTTAAGCCGCGGGCGCGCCGAAGGGGAGTCCCACGGCGGTTTCGCCGGGCCGCTACATGCCGCAGGCGGTTCTCGCCCGGGCGAAGGCAGCGCGAAAACCGGTCAGCGAATAGGTATCGACCGTCAGGGTGCCGCGCCACGACCGGCCGGTGACTGTGAGCTGGGCCCGGTCGGACAGTTGCCTTACGATTTTCCGGTCCGCGGCCTCGTTGCGGGCCCATGCGCCGTCGCCCTCGGCGCGGAGCTTGAACTGTGCGCCGTTGTTGAATCTCAGCGTCGCGACGCTGCCGTCCTTGTACCGGTAGCCGGCGCGGACCTCGACCTGCCCGCGCAGTTTGCGTTCCGGCCAGAAGGAGATCAGCAGGCTGGTCTCGCCCCGCCGCCGGTATTTGCCCCTGCTCTTTTTCGGCACCGCGGCAGCGTAGCAGACCGTAACACCGCCGACCCGGGTCTTGTGGGCCTCCCAGTCCCGGAACTTGGCGATCAGGCTCTTCGGGCCTTCCTGCGCCCGTGCTGCCGTCGCCCCGACTCCGGCCGGCGCACAGGCTGCAAGACAGGCTAACGCGGCCAGAAGCCGGCGGTCGCTTGCGGACATGGCGGCAGGACCAACCCTAATCACCCTGCTTTTCCCGGTTTCGCTGCTTGCGGACCCACAAGGGCGGGCCGAACTCCGGCGGCGGCAGCGGTTCCGCAGGGCCGCCCGGCGCGTCCGGCCGGCGCGCGAAGCGGCCCATCGTCAGAAGCCGATCATACATGACGATGGCGCCGGCCAAAGACACATTTACGGAGAATTTTGTGGGGATTTTCACCACATGGGCGCACAGGGCGGTGACTTCGGGCGACAGGCTGCCGCGCTCCGGGCCAAGGATATAGGCGGCTTGCGGCGGATGCGTGAAGCTGGGCAGATCGATCGCGCTGTCGGTCAGTTCGACGCCGACCAGGCTGCAGCCGGCGGGCAGGCGCAAATCCCGCCAGGACTCGAAATCGTGCAGCGGAACGTGCGCCCAGCTTTTCGAGGTATCGGATTTGCGGAGTTCGCTCCGGCTGCAGGGTGCGTTGACCGTAAACAGAAAGCTGGCGCCGAAGGCATGGGCGGTGCGGAACAGCGCACCCGCATTCATGGCCTTGGAAAGCCCCTCCGCACCGATGCCGAAATATCCGCGCATGGACAGTGATGTGGCCTGCCCCTAAGTAGCGGGCAAGACGATTTTGCGAAATTCGGGCCGGCGCCCGCCGGTTCGGCCCGCCCCCTTCCGATGCCTGGTTCCATGAGCGCCGAACCGCCGCCCAATCCAGTGCTGGTTACCGTCACCCGTTCGGGCTTCGTGGAAAGCGTCCATCGCGGCGCGGTGTGCGTGGTCGATGCGGAAGGGGAGACCGTACTCGCTGCGGGCGACGTGGGTCGGCCGGTGTTGCCGCGCTCGGCGATCAAGCCGCTCCAGGCCATACCGTTTGTCGAGGACGGCGCCGCGGACGTCTGGAAGGCGACCGGCGAAGAGATCGCCCTGGCCTGCGCCTCCCACAGCGGCGACCCGGTTCACCTGCGCACGGCACGCGCCTGGCTGAACCGGCTGGGATTGCCGGAGATCGCGCTGGCCTGCGGGCCGCGCCTGCCCCTGGGCCATATGTCGGCCGTGCGGATGGAGGCGGCCGGCGAAGCGCCGTCGCGGCTGCACAACGCCTGCAGCGGCAAACATCTGGCGATGATCGCGACGGCGCTCAACAACGGCGTGCCGTCGGAGGGCTACGCCCGGTCGGACCATCCGGTGCAGAGGCGTATCCTGGAAACGCTCAGCGAAGTGGCCGATACCGACCTGAGCGGCGCGGCGGTGACGGTTGACGGCTGCGGCGTGCCATGCTGGGCCATTCCGTTGAAAACCGTCGCACGCGCCTACGCCCGCTTCGCCGACACCCGCGGGATGCCGGTGCCCCGCCAGTCCGCCATACGGCGGCTCAAGGTCGCCATCGCCAGCCACCCCGAACAGGTTGCCGGAAAGGACCGGTTCGATACGGCGCTGATCGGCCGGAAAGGCCACGGCCTGATGGTCAAGACCGGGGCGGAAGGCGTCTACACGGCGGCCCTGCCCTATCTCGGCCTCGGGGTGGCGATAAAGATCGACGACGGCGCTCGCCGGGCCGCGGAGGTGGCGATGGCCGCCGTCCTGCGCTATCTCGAAATGCTGGACGATGCGGACTGGGCCGTGCTGCGCCCTTATGTGGAGCCGCCGGTCCGCAACGCTGCCGGCGAAATCGTCGGCGGTTTCGACATTGCACCCGGCTGGCTGGGCCGGGCCTGACAATCGGACGGAGCAAGAGCGCCATGCGGGCAGTTGTCGTTCGGGAGTGGACCGAACCGAAAGATCTGGCAGTCGGGTCGCTGCCGGTGCGCGATCCGGAGGCGGGCGAGGTGCGCATCGCGGTCCATGCCGCCGGCCTGAATTTCGCCGATACGCTGATCGTCGCCGGAAAGTACCAGGAAAAGCCGCCGTTTCCCTTCAGCCCCGGAATGGAGGCCGCCGGCGAGATCGAAGCCGTGGGCGCCGGGGTGAGCGGGCTCAGGGAAGGCGACCGGGTCATGGCGCTGCCCGGCCACGGCGGCTTTGCCGAGCGCTGCGTCACGCAGGCGGAACGGGTGCTGAAAATTCCCGACAGCATGAGCTTCGCGCACGCCGCCGCCTTTCCGGTCGCCTACGGCACGTCGCATCTCGCGCTGCGCCATCGCGGCGCGCTTCAACCCGGCGAAACCCTGCTGGTCCACGGCGCGGCCGGCGGCGTCGGCCTTACCGCCGTACAGATCGGCAAGGTGCTCGGCGCGCGGGTGATCGGCACGGCCCGGGGTGCGGAGAAGCGCGCCATCGCCGAAGCCAACGGCGCCGACGCGACGATCGACTATTCCGAGGAGGACATCCGCAGCCGGGTTCTGGAACTGACCGGCGGCAAGGGCGCAAACGTCATCTACGATCCGGTCGGCGGCGACGTGTTCGACGCCTCGCTGCGCTGTATCGCCTGGGAAGGCCGCCTGCTTGTGATCGGCTTCGCCGCCGGCCGCATTCCGCAAGCGCCGGCGAATTACCTGCTGCTCAAGAACGCCGCCGCCGTCGGCGTGTTCTGGGGCGCCTACATGAAGAACGATCCGCCGGTCGTTCAGCGCGGCTTCGAGGAACTGCTCGGCTGGTACGCCGACGGTCTGCTCGTGCCGCACATCTCGGCCACTTTCGGCCTCGAGGAGATACGCGACGCGATGGCGATGCTGCTGGCCCGCAAGTCGACAGGCAAGATCGTGATTACAACGGGCGCCGCCCCGCAAGGTTGACCCAAATCCGGGTTAAGCCGGGGCGCCGCCGGCGCCGTCAATCCCGGTCGCGCTTCCGGTTCCGATTCCGGTCCCGATCTGGGTCATCTTCCCCGGCTGCCGCCTCGATCCGTTCCATATCGTCGTCCGACAGGCCGAAATGGTGGCCGATCTCGTGGATCAGCACATGGCGCACGACATCGGCGAGCCGCTCCCCGGTCTCCCTGGCGTAGGCCTCGATGGGGCGGGCATACAGGAAGATGCGGTCAGGCGCCGGCGCAACGTATCCGGCCTCCTTTTCGCCCACGGCGATGCCGCTGTAGAGACCCAGCAGGTCCCACCGGGTGGAACAGCCCATGTGCGCAAGGGTTTCGGCGTCCGGGAAGTCGCGAATCGCGATAACGACCTTGTCCGCGTGGCGCCGGAAATCGGCCGGCAGCGCCGCGTAGCACCGCTCGGCGATCGCGAGGATGTCGTCGTCCGCTTCGCCCGTCCCGGCCGCCGGCTCCGCTTGCCGGGGCCGGTTGCGCGGTGTAACGACGGGCATTGCGCGGTGCCTGCGGGGCGATATGCGGTCTCTGGCAGCCATAACGCCGAGATAGGAAGCGCGCCGCGGCGCACAAGGTTCGACCCGGCACGGGAGGACGACGATGACGGAAAGGCTCACCGGCGCGGCACGCGCGGAAGCTCTGGCAGCGCTCGACGGCTGGTCGGAAGTCGAAGGCCGCGACGCGATCGCCCGGAATTTCCGCTTCCGGGATTTCAACGAGGCCTTCGGTTTCATGGCGCGGGTGGCGCTCTGTGCCGAAAGGGCGGACCACCACCCGGAATGGTTCAACGTTTACAACCGCGTCGAGATCGTGCTGAGCACCCACGATGCCGGCGGTGTCACCGGGAAGGACATCGCACTCGCCCGCTTTATCGACGCCGCGGCCGAATAGGGCCGGCGGCGCCCGTTCAGGCCCCCTTGCGGCGCTCCATCGTTTCCAGCAGGGCGCGCCGGATTCCCGGCTCCATGGCCGAGTGGCCCGCGTCGGGCACCACGACATAGTCGGCCTCGGGCCAGGCCCGGGCCAGCTCGTCCGCGGTCGCGATCGGGCACACCACATCGTAGCGGCCCTGGACGATGGTGCAGGGCAGGTGGCGCAGCTTTGCGACGCCGTCGAGCAGGTCGGTGCCCTCCAGGAACATGGCGTGGCGGAAATAATGCGCTTCGATCCGCGCCAGGCCCAGTGCCATGCGGTCCTGCTGGAAGGCCGAAACGGTGTCGGGGCTCGGCAGCAATGTGGAGCAGGCGCCCTCATAGGCGCTCCAGGCCCGGGCGGCGGGCAGATGCACCGCCGGATCGGGATTTCCGAGGCGCGCGAGATAGGCGGTCAGCAGATCGCCGCGTTCGTCCGCCGGGACGAATTCGGCGAAACGGCGATGGGCTTCCGGGAAAATCCGCTTCATGCCGGTGAGGAACCAGTCCAGCTCCGACCGGCGGCCGAGGAAAATCCCGCGCAGGACGAAACCGCGGCAGCGCGCCGGATGGGCCGCACCGTAGGCCAGCGCCAGGGCGCTGCCCCACGATCCGCCGAACAGCCACCAGCACTCGATGCCGAGCAGCGCCCGCAGTTTTTCCATATCCGAAATCAGATGCTGCGTCGTATTGGCCTCGACATGGCCGTGCGGCGTCGACTTTCCGGCGCCGCGCTGGTCGAACAGGACGATCCGGTAATGGGCGGGGTCGAAATAACGCCGGTGGGTCGGCGATGTGCCGGCGCCCGGCCCGCCGTGCAGGAACGCGACCGGGACTCCGGACGGGTTACCCGATTGTTCCCAATACATCCTGTGGCCATGATCGAGCGTGACGAACCCGCTGTCGTAGGGCTCGATCGCCGGAAAAAGTTCGGCGCGGCCCCCCGACGCGGGCAGGGAGGCGGATCGGGAAACGGACGGATTGGCTTCGGCATGCATAACGGGGCGAGCGGCTTGCCGGCTTTAGCGGAGACGCGAGGTGCATCTGTAACCGAGCGCGGCCGGAAGGTCACCCGTTCCTTGCGCCGCGGCGGCCGGGCGGCGGCGCTGATTTTCTGCCTGTGTCCTGCCGCGCTTCCGGCCGGCGCTGCCGCCGCGCCCGATACGCTGCGGCCGGCCGGCGAAGCAAGGGTCGTCGATGTCATAAACGGTGCAACGGTGCGGCTGGCTTCGGGCGATATCGCGCGCCTCGCCGGTGTCGACGCGCCGCGCCTGGCGGACCGCAGCGGCCGGCCCTGGCCCCATGCCGCGGCGTCGCGGCGGGCGCTCGCCGCCCTCGTCCTCGACCGGCGGGTGCGCCTGTTCCACGCCGGCCGCCGGATCGACCGCTACGGCCGCCTGATCGTCCATCTGTTCGTCGGGCCGCGCTGGGTCCAGGGCGCCCTCGTCTCGGACGGCCATGTCCGGGTGCGCAGCTATGCCGGCACTCGCCTGCGCATCGCCGAACTGCTGGCGCGGGAAGACGCGGCGCGCCGGGCCGGCCTCGGGTTGTGGGCGCATCGCCGCTATGCCGTCCGAACGGCTGAAGCGGTGCGGAGCGATCTCGACTCCTGGCAGATTGTCGAAGGGACGGTGAGGGCCGTCGCGGCCTTCCGGGACGTGACCTATCTGAATTTCGACGACGATTGGCGGACCGACTTTACCGTGCGGATCGGCGCCCGCGCCCGCCGCCTGTTCCGCACCGCCGGCATCGACCTCCGGGCCCTGAAAGGCCGGATCGTCCGCGTGCGCGGCTGGGTGCGCCAGCGCAACGGCCCGCTGATCGTCGCCACCCACCCCGAACAGATCGAGCGGCTGCCGACGGCCCCTGACAGGCAGCCGGGCCGGTAACCGGGCGCGCTATCCCGATTTGTTTTCCGCTTCGCCTGCCGCGTCGGCAGCCAGACGCTCGGCATCGCTGTCGGTCGGCACCCGGTCCGCCTCGCGGGCGCGCTTGCTGTAGATGAACCAGAGATTCCGGGCGTAGATCATCAGGCCGCCCGCCTGGCCGCAGATGATGACCGGATCGCGCCGCCAGATGGCATAGGTCAGCAGCGTCATCCCGCCCAGGATGCTGAAATACCAGAAGGCGATGGGCACGATGCTCTCCTTCGCCTTCTCGCTGACGAACCACTGGATGATGAAACGGGCCGAGAACATGGCCTGCCCCAGGAAGCCGACCATCACCCAGATCAGCTCGCCGGACGTCTCGACGTTCATCAGGCTCTTGAGCGTTTCGAGAAATTCCATGGGACTTCGAATCCTTTCCGCACGGCGAAGGTGCGACGCTGCCCCCCGGCCGCAACCGGCGCCAGACGGCACGGTGCCGCGCAAATTCAGGACGGCTCATGTACAATGGAAGGATGATCGAAACGGCCGACCGGGACAGGTCATTGAAATTCTTCGCCCTGCCAGGAGTTGCGATATGACCGATCCCTCGAAATTGGACGAGGAAGAAAGCGCGCTGATCGAGGCCAATCTCGACCGGTATCGTGCGCTCGACGAGGGGACGATGAAGCCGCGCAGCGAGAGCGGCATCCATTTCGTGCGCGTCTGCCGGGGCAAGAAGGAACCCGTCACCAAACACGAGCACGTCTATCTGAAATGGAGACGGTTGCAGTTGCTGGAAGCAACGCACCGCTACAAGCGAAAACAGGAAGAGGACCGGCAATCCGTTCCGGAGTTCGAAGACGGATACCCGCGTAGCGAATTCGGCACCCGCGAAGAGTATATTCGAGACAGGGCGAGGCAACGCGCATCCATACGGAACCGGGAATAGAACCGGCGGCGACAATGCGCCGGGATGGTGCGCTCGCGGCCCCGGCCTATCTTGCCGCCCGATGTTTCACGCTTTCGCCAATCCGGCGCGATTCAACCGCCTGGCTCGCGCAGTCTATCCCTGGAGCCTCGCGGCGACGCTGCTGTGCCTGGGCGTCGGCATTCCCTGGGCGCTGTTCTTCGCGCCGGCCGACTACCAGCAGGGCGAAAGCGTGCGCATCATGTATGTCCATGTGCCGTCTGCCTGGATGGCGTTGTTCGTCTATCTCGTCGTCGCGGCGCTCAGCGCGTCCAGCCTGATCTGGCGTCATACGCTGGCCGATATCGTGGCGCAGGCCGCTTCGCCCATCGGCGCCTGCTTCACCGCGCTGGCGCTCGCCACCGGATCGCTCTGGGGCAAGCCCATGTGGGGCACCTGGTGGGTTTGGGATGCGCGGCTGACCTCGGTGCTGGTGCTGTTCTTCTTCTATCTGGGGCATATTGCGCTGGCGCGGGCTTTCGACGATCCGCAGCGCGGCGCCCGGGCGGCGGCGCTACTCGCCGTGGTCGGGGCGATCAACCTGCCGATCGTCAAGTTTTCCGTCGACTGGTGGAGCACGCTGCACCAGCCTTCCAGCATCCTGAAATTGAGCGGACCGACCATCCACAGCTCCATGCTGTGGCCGCTGCTCCTGATGATTGCCGGTTTCATGGCCTATTTCGTGACGGTCCTGATCCTGCGCAGCCGGGCCGCCCTGCTCGCCCAGCGCCGGCGCGCCTTGCAATTCAGGAAGCTCGCCGCCGGATAGCGCTCCGCGCCGGCGAAATGCGGTCACGCCGTCGCTCCGGCATCTCACCGGGAGTATCCGCCTCGGTCGCAGTCCATCGATCCGCAAGGCGCAGGTTCGCTCCTCACGCGATGACCGGCACGGGATTGAGTTCTTCTTCGGCGAGCGCCCTGTCGCGCCGGCCCGTTTCGACCGGCACGTCGTACAGGCGGCCCGGCGCGAAGCGTTCCCAGAAATGGCGCAGGCCGGGCACGATGACCCGCACCACCGGCATGCCGATATCCGGCCGCGTCTGGTCGAGCACCAGGAATTCCATGCCCCTGGCTTCGACCAGCGCGCGGCACCGCTCGACCGCGTCGCGCGCGTCCGCCGCGTCGGGGACGGGATAGTCGGCCTTGCCGCGCAGCGGCGCCCCGGCCGCCGGCGCCAGATACGGATGGTCCGCCAGCGTCGCCGTCTTCCACCACCGGAGCGCCAGCGGATCGTCGATCGCCGGCCCGGAGCCGCCGCCCGGCCGCGGCAGCCAGGTCAGGCACTGGTTCAGCTCGCACACCGCGCGCAGGGCCGCGATGCGCGGATCGGTGTGCGCCCCGGCGCCGTAGATGATGTCCTCGGTCTCGCCGCCGATGTTGCGCGAGACGGCAACGAAGGCGGGAATGCCGAGATCGGCGGTGACATCGAGCACCCACATCTCACGCCCGTGCCGGCGGTAATAGTCCGGCGCCGAGGCGAGATAAGCGTCGCCGAAGCTCTTCAGATCGACCCCGGGCACGGCCAGCCGGTTGTACCACCAGAGGGCGAAGGCATCGCGTTCGACCAGTTCGAGGAATCCTTGCAGGATCGCCTCTTCCAGCGTGTTGCCCGCCGCGCAGCCGTTCGAATCGGCAATGAAGTCTGCGGCGCCCCGCTGCTCGGCCGGCATGCTGTAGAGCATCGATGTCGGGAGATAGCGATGGCGCTCCTGCGTCAGCGACCACACCGGCGACCAGTCGATTTCGGCCTCGGGGTCGAGGCGCGGCGGCACGATATTGTACGGGTGGCCCCGGGCGTTGATGGTTGCCGCGTCGTCCAGCTGGCGTTCGCTGAACAGCTGCACGTCGTTCGGATGGATCGCCGCCGCATCGTTCTCCGCGGCAAAATCGGCGAAGCGTTTGCGGCAGCGGATTTCGTCGCCGTGAAAGGCGCCGGAATAGCGCTCGATCGCCTCGCACAGGGCGCTCGCCTCTGACTGCTCCCGCGTGCTGCCCTTGCCGGCGCTCTTGCTGCGCAGGCTGCGCCGCAACGAACTGAGTTTCCGGCTGCGCAATCCGTAGTTGGTTCCCGCCCAGTAGACGTGAAGCCAGGGATCGGCCTCGTCGGTGGTGCGCGCGACCCAGGTGACGACGCCGCTGACCGGGCTTATCAGATGGCGGTAACGGGCCAGCGTCGTTTCCGGGGAAACCGACCGCACGCCGCCGCTGTTGCTGACGCCCGTCGGGCTTGGCCGCAGTTGCAGGGGCACCGGCGGCCGCTCGGCGCGGTACAGGTCCGCCGCGCCGCAGGCGAAACATTGCGGCCGGCGCATCACCGGATGATGGTCGCTCTTCAGCCTGCCGACATCCAGCGAGATGGCCTGCGTATGAAGCGGCGCCGTTTCCTCCAGGACCAGCCATTTCGCGATTTCGGCCGCGACCAGCCCGCAGACCGTATCGAGCACCGCCGGCTCGGCGGCGCCCGGCCGGAAGGCCGCGTCGTCGCCGGCCAGGTTGCGCAGGAAGGTGTGAACCTCCCGGTGGCTGCGCATGCGGTAGGCGAGGCAGGCCCAGCAGGGTCCGTCCTCCGCCGGCCGGAAGACCGGCCCGAACAGCGGCTGCAGCCCCTTCGGCCGCACCGGTATCCACGGCGCGCCGGATGCGATGTGGCGTCGGTTGATCGCGTCGCAACGCTCGTCAAGATAGTCGGCGCAGACGACGGCCGTGAGCGCCGGACTTTCTGCGTCCGTCGTAACACCCATGGCTTCGAGCCGCCGGGACAGATGACCGTCGTCGCCGTCGACCGCCACCTTAGCCACCGCCAGGCGTTGCTCGGCCCAGCGCGGCGCGGCGCCGAGGGACGACCAGTAGGCCGCCCGGCCCCGGTCCATCGAATGGTCGCCGGAAACCGCATAGCCCCGGGACGCCAGCCCTGCCAGCGCCGCACGAACATCGGACGCGCCGTGAACGCCGGCGAGGGCCCCGACGACATCGTCCTGCGGGCGGCCGTCGAGCAGCGGCAGCAGATCGCCGTAGATCGGCCCGTGCAGCAATGTATTGAAAGCTTCCGAAACCAGCAGGGTCTGCCGGTCGTCGATCGCGTGGAAGTCGAGATGCGGGGTGAGCGCCGGCCGTTCGATAAGGCCCCGGTCGTCGGTCGTGACTTTCGCCAGAATCCCTTGCGGCGCAGGGCGGCGGGGCGGGCTTCCTTCCGGTTCGGGTCGGTCAGACATGCAGCGGGTCCATGGCCGGTCGATGGCTGCGCGGCTCAGCGCAATTGCGCCGGGCACGCAAACCGCTGTTGCGCGGCAGGTTCGGAGTCAGGCCGGATTGTCCGGCGCGGAATCGGCCGTGTCCTGTGCCGGCGCGCTATCCGCGGCATCATCCAGGGCGGCGATGTCAGCCGCAACGCGCGTCGCCGTTTCAACGACCGCGGCGTTCAGCGCGTCGAAATCGTCCCGGCCGCACGACTGCGCGAGTACGGCCCTGGCGCCGGAGCCCAGGGTTTCGACCGAATCGCCCTCATCCGCGATCAGCCGCAGGGCGCCCCGGAGGCTCCGCCACAGCGTCGCGGCATCCGCCAGGTCCGCCGCCGCATCCTCGGCGATCCGTCCCTGCGCGGCGGCAGCCCGGAAGACCGAAGCAGCGGCGGGCGCCGGATCGTCCGGCGCATCGCCGGCAAGGTGCAATTGCAACAGTCTTGCGGTGCGCTCGACATGCTGCGCGCCGCCGCGCATGTCCTCCAGCGCGGACAGGCCGGGCTCGGCGGCGCCGTTTCCGGCCTCGCGCAATTCGGCGATCAGCGTGTCGCGCGCGGCGCCCGCGCCCAGGGCCTTGCGCCGCGCCGCCTCGAAGCGTTGGCCCATGTCCGCGGCGCCGTGCTGGAAGACGCATCGGGCACGGGTCAATTCAAGGAGTTCGGCTGCCGTCGCGGCGGTTCCGTAGTGTTCCGCAAAGCCGGCCAGCGACCGCACGGGGCGCCCTTTCCGCCGGCCGGGGATCGGCGCGAATATCAGGCTGTCGCGCGACAGTTCCCTGAGGGCGTCGAGGAAGTGCCAGCACAGGCCGTCGTAGCTGTCGTCGGAGCTTCCTTCGTAAACGAAGAGAATATCGAGCGCCGCGCCGGGCGCCGCTTCGCGGCTCGCCAGGTCGCCGAGCACCGCCGCGGTCACCCCGCCCCCGCCGCGCGGCACGAGGCGGTCGGCAAATTCATCCGCGACGGCGGACAGGACGGCGGCAATCGAGGCGTCGGCCAGGTTGGACAGGGCGGCTCCCGCCTCGACCGGAGACAGGTTGCCGCGCAGGGTGTGCATGGCGATCTGGAACGCCTTGTCGTTCGACCAGTTGCGCACGGTCTCGACCGCGTCCCGAACGTCCTGGACGGGTATCTCGGCGATCCGTTCCTTCATTTCCGCAACGCCGAATTCGTGCGTCCAATAGAGGCGCGTCAGGCCCCGGCGGGCGATCGACTCGGCCTCCGGGTCCGGCCCGAACCCTTGGGGCAGGTCGAGATCGGTGAATTCCCGGTCCTGCAGGCTGTCCAGAAGTTCCGGGTGGCGCTCGATCCACTTCGCCAGCCGTGGCGCGGCGCCGTAGACTTCGACGATCGTATCGAACGCTTCCGGGCGCGCGGCCGAGACCAGGCTGTCGTAGGCGCTCCAGTCCTCGATTTCGGGATAGAATTGCGCGCGCCACTGGTCGACCAGCGGGTCCATCGTCGCGAACCAGCGCTTCGGACGCACGACCAGATTGAACATCTTGGCGTAGCTGTAGGGGAGTTGCGGCGACTCGTCGGGACCGCAATTCTGCAGCAGGGGGTAGGGCCGGCTCGCCACGGCATGGTGATCCGGGTGGCGCTGCATGTTGAAGAACATCCAGTTGCTGAACTTGTAGTTGGCGTTCCAGGAATGCCGGGGCCGGACCTTCTCGAACCGGCCGCTGCGCAGGCGGATCCGGCGAAGCCCGTAGTGCTGCATATAGTTGCTGATCTTCATCGAGAAGACGGCGCCGAGGCACAGAAAGGCGTAGGCCAGGGCCGCCCAGAACCCGCCCATCCAGAAGATCAACCCGTACCAGAACGCGGTTTCGATGCCGTAACGCCAGAACGGATTGCTGTAGTGCCAGACCGGCAGACGTTTGCGCGCCAGCCGCTCCCGGACGACCCGCCACGAACCGGTCAGGTTGCTCGCGACCTCCCGGGGAAAGTAGTGCCAGAAGCTCTGGCCCCTGGGCGCGGAGCCGACGTCCAGCGGCGTGCCGACCTGGGCGTGGTGGATGTAGACGTGCTCGGTGGCGTATTGCGGGTAGGAGGCGGATGCCAGCAGGAACTCGCCGAGCCGCCGCTCCCAGGTCGCGCGCCGGTGGATCAACTCGTGGCCGACGATGAAAACCGCCTGGGCCTCGACGGCCAGAATCAGCGCCAGCAGGATGGCTTCCCAGACCGTGAACTGGCCGGAAACGAGGATCTGCCAGAGCCCGAACGCCAGCGTCGGCGGCCAGAGCAGCGCCCAACCCCAGACCGGCAGGTTGTGCCAGAACAGCTTTCGTTCCGGCGTCTTCGCCGGGTCCATGGTCCGTTCGTCGTCGCCGAACGCCAGATCGAGCGGTCCCGCGAGCATGAAGAAGACGAACGGCGCAACGATCCACCAGCCGCCGTAATACAGCGCAAGGAATATCAGCGGAAAGACCGCCAGCGGCAGAAACTGCGGCAGGGCGTTGAGAAAAGACGGCTCGACGGGCCTTACAGCCGCCGCAGTCCCGGGCTCCGGAGCGTCCGCCGCGATACTGTTGTCCGTCATTGCATTCTTCCTGCATCTGCCGGCTCTGTCGGTATTTCGGGTCGTCCGCGTTGCGCGGTCAATACCGGCAAGGCAATTTCCGGCGATTTTTCGCAGCGGCCATCGGCCCGGCCCCGTTCCCGCTGCGGTTCGTTGACGGGGCGGGAATTCCGCATGTCAGCCGCCTCGGCGCCACTGGCCGGGCGTGGCGCCGTGGCGCCGTTTGAGATGCCGGCCGAGGTGGGACGCCGACTGGAAGCCGCAGGCGACGGCGATCTCGGACACGCTCATGCCGGTCTGCCGGAGCAGGCTGGCGGCGCGGTCGATGCGCAGTTCGAGATAGAACTGCCCCGGCGAACGGTGCAGACGGGCGCGGAACAGGCGGGTGAGTTGCCGGGCCGAAAGAGCGACGGCATCGGCGATCCGGTCTACCGACAAGGGGTCTTCCAGGTGCCGCTCCATAAGCAGGATGGCCTCCGCGAGATGCCGGTTCCGCCCGGCCATGCGGATGGCGGCGGTGACATGCTGCTCCTGGGCCGCCTCGCGGATCCGGTCGTGGACATAGTTTTCCGCGACCTGGGAAGCGGCGTCCGCGCCGTGGGCCTCCATGACGAAGGTCAGCATCAGGTCGAGGCTCGTGGTGCCGCCGGCGCAGCTGAACCGGTTGCGGTCGATCTCGAAGATCGAGGTGCGGATATCGAGGCCGGGGAAGCGTTCGCGGTAGGCGTCGAGGCATTTCCAGTGGATGGTCGAACGATGCCCGTCGAACAGTCCGGCGGACGCGACCGGGAAGGCGCCGTCGGAAATCGAGCCGATCCGGGCGCCGCGGCCGGCGGCGCGCGTCAGCGATGCGCCGAGGGCCGCCGATTCGTAGCTGTGGGACCGTTCGCCGCCGACCACGGCGATCAGGTCGGGCGCGGCAGCCGGTGCGGCGGCGCCCGCCAAAGGTGCGGCCGGCAACCGGATATGGCTGGACGAGGGCACGCCGTCTCCCGGCGGCGAAGCGCCCAGGTCGCGCGGATCGGCCGTCAGGCACCAGTCGTAGGCGCGCCGGCCGAGCACGAGATTGGCCGCGCGCAGGGCGTCGACGGCGCAGGCCAGGGCCAGCAGCGAAAAGCCCGGCACCAGAAAGAATTCGACCCGAACCGGCTCTGCCTTCTGCATTTCGAACGTCCGGGATTGTCGACCGTTTCCGTCAGATCTGTGACTTTTTCTGTCCGCTATATTGTTTTTCGGGCGCATTGAAAAGCGCAGGATGTGCCGGAAATCGCGGCCGTCATCCTCGTTCGGGGGACATTCCGATGAGTTTTCCGACCCATGCCCGCTACCTCGTCATCGGTGCCGGTATCCACGGCCTGTCCACCGCCTGGCGGCTGGCCGAACGCCTCCAGGCAAGGGGCAAGGGCAGCGGCGCCGATATCCTGGTGCTGGACAAGACCGCCATCGCCGCCGGGGCCAGCGGCATCGCCTGCGGGGTGGTGCGCAACAATTATTTTCAGCCCGCCATGCGCGAGTTGATGGCGCACAGCGTGGCGGTCTGGGAGTCCGATCCGAAAGCGTTCAGCTACCATCCGGTCGGCTATATGCAGATCAGCCACGAGGCGATGCGCGAGGATGTGACCAGCATCTACGAGCAGCAGAAGGCGATCGGTTACGACTCCGAGTTCATCGAAGGCGGCAAGGACTGCATGGCCTACATGAGGGGCCTGCTGTCCGACTGGCGGGCCGAGGGCATCACCTCGGTCCTGCACGAGAAGAAGGGCGGCTACGCCAACAACACCGCTTCGGTCTACGGCCTGGCCGGCAAGGCGGAAGCCCATGGCGTGCGCATCATGACCGGCGTCGAGGTGACCGGCTTCGAGCGCGGCAGCAATTCCGACGCGGTCACCGGCGTGGTGACGGACCGGGGAACGATCAAATGCGACCAGGTCGTCGTCGCGGCCGGGCCCTGGATCAAGACGATCTGGGACATGCTCGACCTGCCGCGCGAGGTCTCGATCAAGGGCCCCGACGGCACGATGCACGACGGCATCCCGACCTGGCGCTACTGGTGCCTGGAGGAAGGCGTCGTCGGCGTCGATCCGGACTATCAGAAGCTCAACGACGGCGGCATGCCGCCGGTCATCCATGTCGATACCGATGCGCCGCTGCGCTCCGACGTCGACGGCTCGATCATCACCGAGGAACCCTGGGGCATCTACTACAAGCCGGATTCCCATTTCGGCGGCGTCCAGGGCGGCGCCATGCCCTATGAGGTCAAGACCCCGGCCGACGACGTGGCGCTCGATCCCTACGGCCCCGAGTCGCCGGAATTCGTCGTCGGGCACGATTTCGCCCATATGTGGTGCTCGGCGCTCGCCTTCTGCCAGGAGCGTTTCTCCGGCCAGATCGGCAAATTCAGGAAAGAGCCGTCGGGCGGCCTGGGCTGCTTCACACCCGACAGTTTCCCGATCTTCGACACCTTCTGCGAGAATGTCCACATCGTCGCCGACAGCAATCACGGCTACAAGATGATCGGCGTCGGCCACCTGGTCGCCGACGAGATGCTGGGCGAGACGCAGGCCCTCCTCGAGCCCTTCCGGTTCAGCCGCTACGCCGAAGGCAGGCTGCATCCGCTGAGCAACAGCCCGTTCCCCTGGAGTTGACCTCCCGGCTCCGACGGAACGGGCGCAAGAAAGCCCCCGCCGCAATTCGGCGGGGGCTTTTCTTTACTCAGGCGATTGGCAGGGCGCTGGAGTATCGCGCGCGCCCCTTATCGCGCGCGCCCGTTATCGTACTCGGGTCGCGGCTAATCGCCGTCGAGGGCTTCGGCGATCGTGGCGTCGTCGCCGAATTTGCCGATCTGGTCTTCGTAGTCCTTGTTCTCGGCCCGCATTTGCAGGACGTGCCAGCCGATCCACAGCACCACGCCGACGATCACGAACAGCCCTTCCGCACCCTGGAAGGGGTAGATGGCGCCGACATCCTTCAGGTCGACCGCCCAGCTTTCGATGCCTGTCGTTGACATGCTTCATTCTCCTTTCTGCCGTCGGGGGGGGGGGGGGGGGGGGGCGGGGGGGGGGGGGGGGGGGGGGGGGGGGGGGG
>VXNK01000003.1 GCA_009840595.1 Rhodospirillaceae bacterium
GTCTCGGCGGGCGGGGGGTCCGCGGCGGCGCTGCTGGCCGGCCTCCGGCGCAAGAGCGCCAAGGCGGGCGCCGAAGCGGCGGCGGAAAAGCGGCTCGGCCTGCAATCCGGTCTGCTGAGCGTGCAGAACAGCAACCGCCGGGCGCTCCAGAACGCCGCCTTCGCCAACGAAACCGCCGCGTTCAAGGGAAGCTTCGGCCTCGGCGGCGCCGTCGTCGACGGGCTGAGGCAGATCCGGAAGGAGCAGACATAGCGCCGCAGCGCGGTCCCCACCGGCCAAATCGCCCGGAACGCGGCCTCGGCCCGTCGTCCCGGCCCGGCGAGCCTCCCTCTCCCGTCATCCCGAGCGAGCGAAGCGAGCGGAGGGATCTCGGCTCGATCCGGCGAGCAAGCCCAGGGTCCGGCGTCGAGATTCCTCCACTCCGCCCCGGACGTATCCGGGGCTTCGGTCGGAATGACGGGAGAGGTTCCGCAGGCCCGCCGGCCGCCGCCGCGGCGGCGTTCCCCAACCTGCGTCCCTCCTTTTCCAAGAAAGAGAACAAAAAATGTACGATTTCAAGCTGACCCACGGCATCGGCCCCGGCGAACGCAACGACCGGCACGACCTGGCCGGCTTCGGCAAGGAGCTCGAACGGGCGACCGGCCTCGACCCCTGGCTGCCCCATGCCTGGCCGATGGCGGCCTTCCCGGAAGCGCACACGTCCGACGGCTACATGCCGGGCTTCGGCGGCGCGGTGCGCGGCTTCCAGATTCTCGCCGGGCTGGACCCGGACGGCGTCGCCCGGTCCGGCGGCCCGACCGAGAAGGCCCTCGCCGCAACGCTCGATCCGGACCGGCGCGGCCGGCGCGTCGACGCCGACGAGGTCTATCGGGGGGCGCCGTCCGCCGCCGCAACCGTGCCGACGGAACGCCCTGCCGATGGCGGTGTAAAAGCGGCTGCAAAAATGAGGAAGCTGTCGCAGCGCACGGCCGGTCCGGGCTCGGGCGACGGCAGCGCGAAGGCCGGCGGCAAACACCCATCCGCCATTCCCACAGTCCCGCCGCCGGGCATCCGGCGGTCGGTCGGGGCGGGCGGGGTCAACGACCGTGGCGACCTGCTCCAGGCCCGGCGCAACCTCGCCCGGCTCGGCTACGCGCCGCGCATCCGGGGGATCGGGGAACCCGACGGCGGCCTCGCCGCGGTCCAGAACGGCCTGCGCGCCTATCAGCAGGCCAGGGGCTTCAAGGTCGACGGGCTGATGAGCCCGGGCGGCGCGACCGAAAAGGCGGTGCACGCGCAAATCCGGGTTCAGCAGAAGCGCCTGAAAGACCAGGCGCAGAAAGACGCCGCCGAGGCAGCGGCGACACTGTCCGCCGGCGGCTGGTCCGGCAATGCCGGCGCGCTCGGCGGCCCGGAGGGCGTCGCCGCCCGCACCCTCGGCGCGCGCATGACCGGCGCGAAGGTCGAGGCCCAGCAGCGCGAAGCCTACGCCGAAGCCCTCGACCGCATGAAGCGGGCGGGGGCGACATCTTCCGAACCGGAAAAGCACGCCGCCGCAACCGCCGGCGCGCAACCCGAGCGCCCGGAAGACAACGCTGCAAACGATCGGCCCGGCGGCGGCCATCCGCTGATGCGCAAGCAACCCGCACACGCCGCCCGGCGCGCAGAGGCACGGGACCGGGCCGAACAGGAGGCGAAGGATGCCGCGGCGAAAGCCGCCTACGACGCGGACCAGGTGAAGAGCAACGGGCTGCTCCGGAACCGGATCGGCGTGAACGCCCCGTCGCTGACGCCGGAGCAGAAAAGAAAGCTCGCCCTCGACGTCGCAGTCGAATCCGGCTCCCTGCCCTCGGCATCGACCGGATGGTTCGACGATCTCGGGCAGGCGGTCGAACAGGCCCAGGCGCGCAGCCTGTCCGGCGCCGGCGACACGGCGCACGGTGCGCAGGACCGCCGGACGTTGCTCGAAGGCTACGCCTATCTTGAGCGGGTCCGCGCCCTCGTGGCGGCCAAACCCCACAACTGGCTGGGGGTGACGCCGCGCTGGCGGGCGCTCGCCGGGGTCGTCGCCTCGCTGGAGAAGGACGGGGCCGCGGAGACCGAAGCGGAGCGGGTCGCGCTCATGGTGCGGGCCGGCCGGCGCCTCGACGACCTCTACCGAAAGTCGCGCGGCGAGCATCTGCGGCTGGTCGGCGAGCTGATCGGCTTCGTCCCGGGACCCGGCGAGGCGCTCGCCCTCGTCCAGGGCGTCGACGCCTTGCTCGACGGCGAGCGGGCCGCTGCCGCGGGCCGGACCGGCGAAGCGGAACAGCACCGGGTCCAGGCCGCCATTCTCTTCGCCACGGCGATCCCCGGCGCCGGCCGCCTCGTCAGGCTCCTGCACAAGACGGCCAAGTCCCTCGGCGCGAAGACCGGCCGCTCGCTGACCGCCCTCGCCGAACGGGTGAAGAAGCGCGGGCAGGGGAAGGATAGCAGCAAGGTGCCCGTGCCCGGCCCGTGGAAGATTTGGATGGAGCAGCGCCTGATCGACGTTCCGGGCCTGGAGCAGGACATGGCGCAGAAAATGCTGTTCCGGATCACCCGGTCGCGTCGGGGACTCGGCAGGAATCCGACCGTCAACCAGGTATTCGAAGGCGTGCTCCCGGAATTGTCGAAAAGGCGACAAAGAAAGATACGTAGGAAATACCGCAGAATGTTCGGGCCGGCCGGCGAGGAGCATCTGGTCTGGCTGATGAAAACCGCCGGCGACGACTCAGTGTATCGCACCGGAAGGCACTTCGAGGTCGACGGCGTAAGGTTCGGCGCCGATGCCTACTCAACGTATAAATACGAGATCGTTAGGAAAAACAGGCTGGCGCCGAATTTCCGGAAACCCGAGGGCACCATCGGCGATCACAAGGGCGGCGCCGGCGCCCATCTGACGGGGCCGCAAAGCAAAGCGCATGGCCTGATGAAGAAAAAGAAAAAGAAAGAGAGAAAACCGGCAATAGCAGTGACCGACAAAGACACTCAGGCCCGCCATGTCATCGTCGCGAGAAGCGACTTCCACGAATACAACCTGCGCCAGATCGAGAAAATTATCCGAAACGATCTGGGAATAGCGAAGTTCCTCACGCCGGAACAGATGGACCGGGTCATGCGGAATGTCACCGAGCTGCACAAGGCCAGCATTCCGCCGCGCGCGCTCAAATTCGGCTCGGTGATGGCCTTCGTAATGATCTCGGCTGCCGTCATGGCGGCGCAGAACGATTCCGGCCGGGACGACGGCGAGGGCCCCTATCCGGTCACACCGTGAGTCCGATGGCGGCGGCCAGACGGCGCGCCTCCACGGCTGCTTTCCTTCGGTATTCGAGCCATTCTTTGCATCGCAGAACCGCCAGATCTTCGGAGTCCATGTCCCATTCGGGCGTGCCATAATCCGAGGGTTCCCGCTCCAGGAATTCCGGCCTGTGCTCCTCCAAATGAGCGCGGACCTGCGCAGGCGTCATCCGGCCGCACTCGATCGCGTGCATGACATGCGAGCGCGCCAGATCGTGGCGGCCGGCCAGATGATTGAACAGGGTGCTCCCTCGATCGAACCAGCAATGTCTCGGAGGGCGGTTGAATTCGGCGACGGCGCGGTCGTGTATCGAGAGCTGCCTGCCGATCCGGTACGTCCATACCAATTCGGTCCAGAACCGGCTCAGCAGGCCGGCGAGTTCCTCAAGCTCGGTTTGCGACGGGACGAACTGTTCGGAGTCGCACAAGCGGTCCATGGGACTGCCGCCGATGCCCCAGAAATTGGCGTCGTAGGCGTGCCAGTTTCTTTGGAAGTGCGGCGTGATTTTATCCAAATTACTGCTGAAGTGCTTCCTGCGCCTGTCGAGCCGCAGGAACCGCCGCAGCCGTGCCCACCGGCTCCGGTCGCGCGATTCTTCGTACTGGCGCCGCATCTCGTCGTAGCTGCGCAGCAGCGCCTCCGCTTCGCCTTCCGGCGCCCTGTGCGCTTTCAGACCGACAGATTCTAAATCGGAGTCTATGGCCCCGTAGGCGTGGTACTGCCGGCCGCAATAGCCGTTGCGGACCGGATAGACGTTGTAATCCTGCGGCCGGCCGCCATAAGCCTGGCGGAACATTTCGTCCAGACCGTCGACGACCGCTCCGTGGCCCTCCCGGATCGCGTTCAGGTATCCCTTGGGTCCGCGATAGGTGAACTGCTCCCAGACGATCCCGTCGCCTTCCAGCCGGTAGAGCCGGGGCGACACCCTGCGGAAGCCGTGCGCCTCCAGCGTCGCGCCGAAGCCGGCTTCCATCACCTGGACCCAAAGGGTTTTCTCCCGCGCCGCCATTCTTTCGCGCCGGTTTGGAACAATACGGGAACCAGAATACCCATCGCGCGCGATTGAAGCAACATCTCGGGATTACATACGGCCCCACTTCGCCCGCCGGGCCCGACCGTTCCGCCGCCGGGCATCCGGCGGTCGGTTGGGGCGGGCGGGGTCAACGACCTTGGCGACCTGCTCCAGGCCCGGCGCAACCTCGCCCGGCTCGGCTACGCGCCGCGCATCCGGGGGATCGGGGAACCCGACGGCGGCCTCGCCGCGGTCCAGAACGGCCTGCGCGCCTATCAGCAGGCCAGGGGCTTCAAGGTCGACGGGCTGATGAGCCCGGGCGGCGCGACCGAAAAGGCGGTGCACGCGCAAATCCGGGTTCAGCAGAAGCGCCTGAAAGACCAGGCGCAGAAAGACGCCGCCGAGGCAGCGGCGACACTGTCCGCCGGCGGCTGGTCCGGCAATGCCGGCGCGCTCGGCGGCCCGGAGGGCGTCGCCGCCCGCACCCTCGGCGCCCGCATGACCGGCGCGAAGGTCGAGGCCCAGCAGCGCCAGGCCTACGCCGAAGCCCTCGACCGCATGAAGCGGGCGGGGGCGCAAGCCGGGAAGGGCGCGCAAGCCGATGCAACGGGCGGCGTGACGGCAGTCGCCGGCGACGTGGCCGCAAAGGCGCCCGGCGAAATCCGCATCGACGAGTTTCCCGGCAGTGCGCCGGCGACATCTTCCGAGCCGGAAAAGCCAGCCGCCGCAACCGCCGGCGTCGAACGGACGCGCGCGGACGGCAACGCTGCAAAAGATCGCCCCGGCGGCGGCCATCCGCTGATCGACAGGCAGCCGGCGCACGTTGCGCGGCGTGAAGAGGCGAGGGAGCGGGCGGAAGCGGACAAGCACGCCGGCCTCGGCGACATCGAGCATGAGGCCGAACGGGTCGAAAGGCGGAGACGCCGGCGCGCCGCGGAAGAGGCGTACCGGAAAGGACGCCAGTCGGGACTCGACGCGGCCGGGAACCTGCTGCGCAGCATCGACATCGCAATCGAGCATGGCGCCCTGCCGCGCCGGTTCCTGCCGTTGTTCCGGCACGTGGCCGGTGCGGGACGCCGCCTTCAGGCCGACCGGTATATCGCGGTGCTTGACCGGCTGGCGCAGCTGCACGACGAACGGCGCACCGTCTTCGATACGCTGCCACCGCGCCTGCGAACCGCCGGCGCCGTTCATCGGCATCTCGCCGCCCGCGACGGCAGGCTCGACCCGGCCGACCGGTCGGACGACAACCAGGCAGATCTCCGGCGCCGCAGCAGCCTTGTCCGGAGTATTGCCAACGAACTGGACCGTTCCGAGGCGTTGCGGACCCTCGGCTTCGCGGCCGACTGGACCCCGGTGATCGGCGAGTTCAAGAGCGGCATCGAGGCGCTGATCGCGCTGCACAACTATGCCGAAGCGCGCAAGCGCGGCGACCTCAAAGCCGCCGCGCAATACGGCGAGGAAGCCGCCTGGGCGTTTGTCGGCGCCGCTCCGGGCCTCGGCTACAGCAGGAAGGGCCGCAAGCTGCTCCGCCAGCTCGCCGCGCCGGTCGGGAAACTGAGCGTCGAAGCGGCGAACGCCCTGGCCCGAAAGATCGAGGACGCCGCCGCCAAACGGCAGTCGAAGCGGAAGGTCGAGGACGAGCCGGAAGAACTGCCGAAGAACTTCGATAGAGGCCCGGAGAGGGAATTCAGCGAAAGACTGGCGGCCCGAAGCAAGCTGTCGATTCTGCGGCTCTACGCAAAAATTTCGAAGAGAGAAAAACTCGGACTCGACGACGTATTCTCGGAAGGCATGTTAGGTCTAGACAAAGAGCAACAAAAAATTGCGAGCATCGTAGTTGCCGGCGCGAAAGGAAAAGCCGCGGAGAGTAGGGTGAAAGGATTGATGCAGGACGGCGGCTTCGTCACCGCAACGAAGAAATCGGGGCGTGCTGTGACAATCAAAGGTAAAGGCCAGCGCCGATACGATATCGCGACGACCGACAAGTTCAGTTCGTTTCTCGGACTGTTCGTCTTTCCGGGGACCTACAAGGCGACGGTCCGCAACAACAGAACCGTCCAGATCGAAGTCATGAGCGGCGGCGGCAAAAAGAAACCCCGCCAGCATGAGATCGATAAAGATGTGAAGGACGCCGCGCGACAAGGCGATCCCAAGGGTGTCGCCAACAGGGAAGACGGCCTGGTCATCGTCGACGTTGTAGACTTGCAGATGCCGACCCATTGGATCGACAAGGAGGCCTTCGCCGACGAACTGCGAGGACCGCTAACCGGAAAATTCGGCAAGCTGAGAACCGACGCATTCCTGAGGGACCTCGACGAGTTCTACCGCCGCAGCACGGACAAGACCCCGATTCCCTTCGGCGTCGTGCTCCTGTACCTCGCCGGCCGCCTGCCCCGGCTGGACGACGATGAGCCGGACGGCTCCCAATAGGACCATGAGCGCCCGGACCTTACTATCCCGTTTCGGATTTTGGGGTCCGGGCTGCCTGGCCGGCCTGGATGAAATAGGCGGTCCGGGTCCTCGACCGGATGGAATATCCCGGTCGCTCTGGTCCAAAGACAATTCGAGTGCCGCCGCCACATTTCTCGCATCCAGGACGCGTTCGGCATCCCGGTCCATTAACATTTGCGCCGTTTTTCTTTCCTCCTATCCGCTGTCGGGAAAAAGGCGTCGGAAAAACCTGTCCTTTTTCAGCCGTCTCAGTTCTTCCCTATTTGGTGAGAACTTCCGGTTCACTTCGGCGCGGAGCCGGCGCCGGCAATAGTCGAGGTCTCCTGCGATGTAGTGGGCATAAATGTCCAGAAGATCGTCGTAGGTATTGTCCGGATACTCGCGCGTGAACATGTACCAGGACAGCGAGTCCCGCGCCGCCATCCACGCATCGACCCTCGGTTTCATGCAGGCTTCCCAGTGCCGGGCCAGCCGGGCCGAGACCTCCCCGACGCCCAGTTCCGCCGTGTCCCAACAGCCTTCTACGAAGCCTGTCGACTCGAGACGCTCCTTTGTCGTGCGGTAGGCCGGCTCGACATCGTACAGGCGTTCCAACGGCGGCCAGGGACCGGTCCAGATTTCCGGCCCGCTCAGATACCGGATGCGCTCCCATAACGAAGCTTTCCTCGGCGGATTCTCTTCCTTCCATTTTCTGATCCGTTGCAGCGACAGGTCGTAATGCTCCCCGCCGATCGAAGATGTCAGATGCACCCTGACGTTCTTCCGGATCATCGGGTTGAGCCACCGGTGCCTGTCGTCCGGGTCGAACCGTTTGATCAGGTCGTCCAGCCCGGCGAGTTCGAAGCCGGTCTCGTCGGCGAAGCAGGTGGCCATCAGCCGGTCCAGTGCGCCCTCCTCCGGCCAGTTCGGACGTGTATCCTCGATTAAAATTTCTTCCAGAGTATCTTTCGACGCCGGGCCGAGCAGGGTGCGCCAGATCACGCCGTCGCCGTCGAGCCGCCAGTGCGCCGGGCTGACCGGTTTCCAGCCCAACTCCTCCAGCCGCGCCCCGAACCCGGCTTCCGCCACCTGCACCCAGATCGGCTTGTTCGCTGCCATGCCTTCACCCGGCAAATTGAACAAATCATGAATAAACATGCCTCGCGCACGGCGGTCAAGATCCTTCGCCCCCGGCCGCGTCGGCGCCGGCGCGCAGCAGGCCGCCGAACAGGGCGGAATCCCCGATTATGCGCGGCACCTTGTGCTGACCGCCCAGCTTGCCGCGCCGTTTCATCCAGCCGGCGAAAAAGCCCGGCGGCACAGCCAGTATGTCGGGCGCCCGCAGGCCGAAGCCGCCGGCGCGGTGGGCGGCGTAATCCTCGTTGCCCGCCGCCAGGTCGCGGTCCAGCGCGCCGGCGAACCGGTCGAGCGCCGGCGCTTCGGGCAGGCCGCCGGCAAACTCCACGACATAGCGGTGGCCGCCGAGCGGCTGCCCTGCCGTCGGGAAGACCGCGCCCATCGCGTAATCGGAAACCGCAAGGCCGGCTTCGGCCGCGGCCCAGCTCACCGCCCGGTCGATCTCCTCGCCGGTCAGGTGCTCGCCGAAGGCCGACATGGTGTAGCCCGTTCGTCCGGTGACCAGCAGGCGCGGCGGATCGCACGCCACAAAGCGCACGGTATCGCCGAGCAACCAGCTCCACAGGCCGGCGCAGGTCGACAGCAGGATGGCGTAGTCGACGCCGGTCTCGACCGTGCCGGCCCAGTGGCGGACCGGCTGCGCCGCCGCCAGATCCTCCATGGGGACGAACTCGTAGAACAGGCCGGTGTCCAGATGGAGCCGCAGCCCCTCGCCGAACCCCCGGTCGCTGCTCGCAATGAAACCCTCGCTGGCGGCATAGGCCTCGCGGTAATCGACCGGCCGGCCGCGCAGCCAGCTGTCGAACTGCGGCTTGTAGGGATCGAAGCGCACGCCGCCGTGCACCAGCAATTCCAGGTTCGGCCATATGCGGGTCAGGTCGCGCCCGGCGTCCGGCCGCAGTCCCGCGAGCCGCTCGAACAGCAGGAGCAGCCAGCTCGGGGTGCCGGAAATCGAGCGTATGTCCAGATCGAGGCTGCCCCGCGCCAGCAGTTCGATCTTGCGCTCCCAGTCGGCCTCCAGCGCCAGCGCCCGCGGCGGCCAGACGAGCGGCTGCGCCCAGGCCGGCACCGCCGCCGCTGCGATGCCGGAGAGGTCGCCGGCCAGGATGCCGAGCGCCAGCGGTTTCAGATCGGTGCTGCCGCCGAGAATGAAGCTCCGGCCGCCGGGCGCCCGGCTGTCCGGCCGGGCCGCAAGATGGTGGACCATGGTATCGAGGGCGGCCCGCTTGTTGGACCGGATCATCGCCGCGGTGACCGGGATGTATTTGGTGACATCCCGCGTCGTGCCGCTGGTGAGCGCGAACCGGTCGACCGGCCCCGGCCAGCCGATATCGGCGAGGTGCGGAAAGGCGTCGCCCCAGATATCGTCGCGGAAGGCGTCGTAGTCGCGGACCGGCACCGCGGCCTGGAAATCGGCGACCGAGCGGATGCGGCCGAAGCCGTGGGCGCGGCCGAAGCGCGTGTCCTGCGCCGTGCGCACCAGCCTGAGCAGTTCGGCCTGCTGGACGTCGGCCGGGTTCATCGCCGACAGGCGGCGCAGGCGCCGCCGGGCCCACAGGCGGAACAGGGGCGTGACACCGATCATGCGCGGGATATAGGGCCGGCGCGCTTTAACCGTAGAGCCGTTCGAGGATTTCGATGACCTCTTCGTGGCGGCGGCACCGGTAGTCCGCGCCGAAGTCCGGGGCGGGACCGGGCGGCGTGTCCGGGACCAGGTCCAGGGCCGGGCTCGGCGTCTCCGGCACGAACTGGATCGTTGCGCGCACGCCGGCCTCCCGGCCCGCCGCAATATCGCCCGCCCGGTCGCCGACCAGCACGCTCTGCGCCGGATCCACCCCGACGGCCATGGCGGCCCGGCGCACCATGCCGGCGCCCGGCTTGCGCCACCAGGAATCGCGCACCCATTCGGCCAGCAGTTCGCTCCCCTCCGGCGGCGTCAGGCCGGGCGGGAACCAAGGGCTGTGCTCGATACGGGCGATCGCCACCCCTTCGCGGGCGAACCGTGCCGCCATCCAGTCCATCAGGTCGTGAAACTGGGCCGGGGAATAGAGCGCGCGGGCGATGCCGGCCTGGTTGGTGATGACCATGATCGGCAGGTTGAGCCGCATGGCCGTGCGCCCGAGGTCGAACACGCCGGGGACGAATTCGATCTGGTCCGGCCGGTGGACGTAGCCGCGGTCGACGTTCACGACGCCGTCGCGGTCCAGGAACAGCCCGCCGCGGGGAGAAAAGGAAACGGGCACGCTTGCCTCTGGATTCTGCCGAAGCCTGCTTCCGGACTTGCCGCCGGATTTCAGCCGATCTCAGCCCACAGGCAGTTGACGGGAAGGGCGAACAGTCCGGTGCCGAAGGTCAGTTTCTCGGCGCCGAAGTAAAAGACAAGGCCTGCAAACTGCCTTTTTCGGCCCGGACCTTCGCTGGCGAACCAGTGCAAGTGGCGGAAATCGCGTGCGTCGACAGTCGCAGCCGCCTTGATTTCGATGCCGATCAGGCGACTCCCGCTTTCGATCAGGATGTCGATCTCGCGTTTGTCTGCGCTGCGCCAGTGATAAAAGCGATATTCGGCGTCCTGCATAGGTGCTGCGCGCAGGAGTTCGTTCAGAACATAGCTTTCCAGTACCGCACCGAAGGCGGCCGGCTGCGCCCCGATATCGAACGCATTGGCGCCGAAGTGCCGAAGGGCGCATAGAACGCCACTGTCCACAAAGTGATATTTCGGATTTTTGATCTCCCGCTTTCCTTCCCCGGAAGCCCAGGCGCCCAGTTTCACGATCGCCGACAGTCTGAGCAGGATGTCGATATACTGTTCGCTCGTCTCGCGACGGATTTTCACCGCTTTGGAGAGTCCGGCGATATTGAGTTCGTTGGCGGTCCGCGCCGCCATCTGATCGATCAGACGACGAAGGGCGTCCGTTTTCCGGATCTTCACGATGTCGGCGACGTCACGGTCGACCATTGTATCGACATTGTCCCTGTATTGTCTCTGCCGGCCCCGCAAAGGCAGTTGACGGACTTCCGGGAAGCCGCCTCTCAGCACGAGATCGATGACGTCCGAACGAGACACACGTTCTGCCTGGATCGCCGACAGGTTCGGCTCTTTTCCAGCCGCCCAGTCGATAAGCCGGGAAACCGGCGCACGATGAAGTTCGGCGGCCGAGAGCGGCCAAAGCGTCAAGGTGCGCATCCGTCCCGCGAGAGAGTCGGCGACATTCGTTGTGCGAAAGACATTCGAGGAGCCGGTCAGCACAAACTGCCCCTTGCGCGGGTCCTCATCGACGATCCGCTTGATGGCGAGCGAAAGGTCGGTCGAGCGTTGTGCTTCATCGATGATCAGCGGAATGTCATCGAGTTCCTCGCGTAATGCCGCGATCTGTCCATAAGGGTCGGCATCGATGGCCGCGAGGTTTGCGGCATCGTCAAGGCTGATAAAACGGCCCTTGGCGAAAAGGTCGCGCACGAGCGTTGTTTTTCCAGCCTGACGGGGGCCGATCAGATTGACGACCCTTGCATGCTCCAGTGCGGCCTCCAATTCGAACACGAGGTGCCGGGGCAGATAGGCATTTGGCATGGACAACAACTCCGATCGCTCCGCCTCACTGGAATGCGGTTAGCAGCGCGATAAAATTACTATTATGGAGAGCGTTAAATTACTATTAGAAAATTCACCAAATTTCTATTAGATGCCGTTCGGCGCAAGTGTTCGTTGCCTGTCGGTGCGCGACCCTGTTGAAATCATTCGCTTCCAAGGGGTCAAATGGGGAGCCGGTCAACACACCCCGCGCCATCCGGGCCTGCAGGAAATGAGCGCCGGGGGACAAACGCGCTTCCGACAAGCCGGGAGACGGCCTGCGGAGCGCCCGACCCCCCCTATTCCAAATCTTCAAGCCGAAGCGATGCCGGAATGGTCCAACCGCCGGACTCCGGGCGCACTTCGCCTGCGCTACCGGACGTAGCTGGCGAGCAGGAGCGACAGGGTCGGCACGGCGACGATCAGGGTCAGCCGGAAAAGGTCGGCGATCCAGTAGGCGGTGACGCCACGGAAGATCGTCGTGGTGCGTACGTCCGGCAGCACGCCGCGCAGCACGAAGACGTTGAGGCCGACCGGCGGCGTGATCAGGCTGATCTCGGTGATGACCACCACGACGATGCCGAACCACACGGCGACCTCGGTCGCGTTCAGGCCGAGGCCGACATCGGCGACGAGATCCCACATCGGCGGCATCTGGCCGGTGATCATGTGCCAGAAGGGCGGCACGAAGCCGGGCCCGAGCTCCTTGATCAGCGGGAAGAAGATCGGCACCGTCAGCAGGATCATCGACAGGCTCTCGAAGACGCAGCCGAGCAGCACATAGATCAGCAGGATGGCGGCCAGGACGAGCCAGGGGTTGTCCTCGAAATTGGCGGCGATATCGAGCAGCGTTTGCGGGAAGGTCGTGAAGTTGATGAAATTGGCGAAGACCAGCGCGCCGATCAGCACGGTGAACAGCATGGCGGTCGTGGACGCGCTTTCCAGCAGCACGGCGTAGAAGCTGCGCAGGTCCATGGTGCGCCGGGCGACGGCGAAGACGAAAGCGCCGAACGCGCCGATGCCGGCCGCCTCGGTCGGGCTGAACACGCCGCCGTAGATGCCGCCCATGACGAAGACGAAGAGGGTGAGCACGCCCCAGACGTCGCGCAGCGCAAGCAGCCGGCCGCGCCAGTCGGTGCGGTCACCGCGCGGGCCGAGGGCCGGCCAGATGGTGATCACGGCGCGCACCGCCAGCAGGTAGAACACGATCCCGACGATGCCCGGTATGACGCCGGCGGCGAACAGCTTGCCGATATTGGTTTGGGTCAGGATGCCGTAGATCACCAGCAGCACGCTGGGCGGGATCAGGATGCCGAGGGTGCCGCCGGCGGCGATCGCGCCGGCCGCCAGGCCGTCGTCATAGCCGTAGCGGCGCATCGACGGCATGGCGACCTTGGACATGGTCGCCGCCGTGGCGAGGCTGGAGCCGCAGACCGCGCTGAAGCCGCCGCAGGCGACGATGGTCGCCATCGCGAGGCCGCCCTTGCGGTGGCCGAGAAAGGCGTTGGACGCGGTGTAGAGTTCCTCCGACAGGCGCGCCCGCGTCACGAAATTGCCCATCAGGACGAACAGCGGCACCACGGAAAGCTCGTAGTTGATCGCGGCGTCGAACGCCGTCTGGCCGACATTGGCCAGTGCGCCCTCCAGATTCATCGACCAGCTCATGCCGATGAAGCCGACGATGATCATCGAGAAGGCGATGGGCACACGCAGGAAGGACAGCGTCAGCAGCGCCGCGAAACCCAGCAGCGCGACGGTCATGCGGTCTGCCCCGAGGCCTGGGCCGGGTCCGTGCGCGCGCCGGTCAGATAGGCGACCGCCGCAGCGAACTGTGCGATGGCCGCCAGCACGCACAGGATCGCCGTCCCCATGCTGAACGGCCAGATATCCATATAGAGTTCGTCGGTCGCGTCGCCGAATTCGAGATGGGTCTCGGCCTTGACCCACAGCCGCCAAGCGATGAACAGGACGGCGCCGGCGGCGACGAGGTTAATGAATACGCCCTGGGCCCGCTTCAGCCGGGGCGGCACCACGCCGTCCAGCAGGTCGATGGTGACATGGCCTTCGCGGAAGCACACCATCGGCAGGACGCAGAACACCAGCCCGGCCATCATGAATGCGATGATTTCGGCGAGGGCCGGCAACGGGCTGTTAAAGATGTAGCGCCCGCCGACATCGATGAAGGTCAGCGTCATCATCATGAACAGAACCGCGCAGGAGATCACCGCCAGCGCCTGGAGCGGCAGGATGCCGATCCAGTAGGCCAGCGGCGAAACCCTGGTTTCCGCCGGTTCTTCGGACGCTTCGGTCATGTCCTGCGCCTCGATAGTCCGGGGGCGTCGGCTGCAACCGGGACGACCGCCGGCAGTGCGCCGCCGGCAGCAGGACATTCCATCATCGGCTGCCCTCCCCGGAAACAAGGCTGCGCCGGCCGCCGGCGCAACGGCCGGGAAAATACGGGAACGGAACGCTACCGTAAAGCGTGCGCCCGGCCGGAAGGCCGGCAGCAATTCCCGGACCGGGCCCGGGCAAGGGGGCCGGAGCGCCCCGAACCCGGCCTCAGAGCCGGATCGGCAGGGCCTCGACCGGTTTGCCGGTGATGGCGAAGATCGCGTTGGCCATCGCCGGGGCCAGCGGCGGCAGACCCGGCTCGCCAACGCCGGTCGGCGGGTCGCCCGACGGCACGATATGCACGTCGACCGGCGGCATGTCCGGCATTCTCGGCATGGCGTAGCTGTCGAAATTGCTCTGCTCGACGACGCCGTCCCGCAGCGTGATCTCCGAGCCGTCGATTGTCGTGCCGATCGCCATCAGGACCGCGCCCTCGATCTGGGCTTCGACCGAGCGGGGATTGACCGCGAGATTGCAGTGGATCGCGCTGGTGACCCGATGCAGCTTCGGCGCTTCGTCCTCGATCGAAAGTTCCACGACGTGGGCGACGACCGAGCGGAACGACTCGTGCACCGCGGTCCCCCAGGCCCGGCCGGCGGGCAGCGATTTCGTCCCGTAGCCGGATTTCCGGACCGCGAGGTCCAGCGCCGCCAGGTGCCGCGGATGCTTCTTCAACAGGTCGCGGCGCAGGGCGACCGGGTCGCGCCCAGCCTCGCGGGCAATCCTGTCGATGAGCGTCTCCATCACGAACGCGGAATGGGTATGCCCGACCGAACGCCACCAGAGCATCGGCACATTGACTGCGGGATGGTGGACCGAGACCGCAATCGGCAGGTCGTAGGCCGTGTCGGCGACGCCCTCCACCGCCGTCGCGTCCACGCCGTCCTTGACCAGGAAGGCTTCGAACGGGGTTCCCTTGAGGATCGACGGGCTGACGATGGTGTGCTTCCAGGCCGCGATCCGGCCGTCGTCCCCGAGGCCGATCTCCGCTCGGTGCAGGGTAAGCGGGCGGTAATATCCGCCCCGGATATCGTCCTCCCGCGTCCAGACCACCTTGAGCGGCTCGCTCCGGCCGGCCGCAAGCCACGCCTTCATCACCCGCGCCGTGTCGGCCAGATAGTCGGCGGTCGGGGTGGCGCGGCGGCCGAAGCCGCCGCCGGCGAACATGGTGTGGATATTCACCTGTTGCGGTTTCAGTTGCAGGACTTTCGCGACCGTCACCTGGTCGATGGTCTGGAACTGGGTGCCGGTCCAGATGTCGCAACGCCGGCCGTCGCCGGTTCCGGACATCTCGATCACCGCGTTCAGCGGCTCCATCGGCGCGTGCGCGAGGAACGGAAAACGGAAATCCGCCTTGATCGTCTTTTTCGCGCCGGCCATGCCGGAAAGGTCGCCGGCGCGCGCCGGCAGGCCGTCGCGGCCGCGCAGCGCCCCGAACTGCTGATCGAGTTTGCGGCTGTCGGCCAGTTCGGCCGGCGCCTTCCACTGGACCTTGAGCTTCTCCCGGCCCATGTGCGCGGGCCAGAAGCCGTCGGCCACCACGGCAACGCCCGTCGCGCCGCGATCCAGTTCGACCTGCATCGCACTATCGACACCCTTGACCGCCTGCGCCTGCGCGGCGTCGAAGCCGGCGACGGTGCCGCCGAAATGCGGCGGGCGGGCGATCAGCACGGTTTTCATTCCGGGCCGGCGCATATCGATGCCGAAAGTCTGCCGGCCGGTGGATTTGTCGGCCGAGTCGAGCCGGTTGGCCGGTTTGCCGATCAGACGGAATTCGCTGCTTTTCTTCAGCGTGACCGAGGCGGGCACCGGCAGGGCCATGGCGGCCTCGCTCATCTCGCCATAGCCCGCACTCCGGCCGTCGGCGGCGATCAGCTGCCCGGCGCGGGTCCGCACGGTCGCCGCATCGACCTTCCACTTGCGCGCGGCGGCCTCGATGAGCATCGCGCGCGCCCGCGCGCCGAGTTCCCGGTACTGGGTAAAGCTGTTCTGGATCGAGTTGGAACCGCCCGTCATCTGAAGGCCGAAGGCCGGATCCTTGTAGGCCTCGCCCGCCGGCGCGAGTTCCGCGCGGACGCTGTTCCAGTCGGCATCCAGCTCGTCGGCCAGAATCCGGGCCAGTCCGGTATGGGAGCCCTGCCCGAACTCCAAGCGGTTGATCTGGATCGTGACGACGCCCTTCGGGTCGATATGCACGAAGGCGCCGGGCTGCTGGCCCGGTTTCAGTTTGGCGGCACCGGCCTTCGGCGTTGCGGCCCCGGCGGCGCCGGCGGAAACCAGCCCGATGGCGAGGCCGGACGCGCCGGTCAGCTTGATGAAGCGGCGCCGGCTCATGTCCGTCCCGGCGGCAGCGCGCCAGGCGGGGCCGATCCGGTCCATGACGGAAGGATTGGTCATGATGCGCGTCCCCCTAGTTCAGGTTTGCCGCGGCGGCCTTGATGGCCGCCCGGATGCGTCCGTAGGTGCCGCACCGGCAGATGTTGCCTTCCATCGCCTCATCGATGTCGGCGTCGCCGGGCGTGGCGTTGTCGCGCAACAGGGCGACCGCGCTCATCACCTGTCCGCTCTGGCAATAGCCGCATTGCGGCACGTCCTTTTCGACCCAGGCCTTCTGGACGGCCTGGCCGATGCGGCCGCTGCCGATCTGCTCGATGGTGACCACCGACGCACCCTCGACATCGGCGACCGGCGTGACGCAACTGCGCACCGGCTGGCCGTCGAGATGGACCGTGCACGCGCCGCACTGGGCCACGCCGCAGCCGTATTTCGTCCCGGTCAGGTTCAGCGAGTCGCGGAGTACCCAGAGCAGCGGCGTCGAGTCGTCGACATCCGCTTTCACGCTGCGGCCGTTGACCTTGAAGTTGGCCATTGAAATTCCTCTCCTCTTCGGGTGCGCGCCTTCGGACGGCTGTACTCGGATACGGGCGGGCTGTCCGGACGGAACAGCCAGCAAGAGAATTCAGCCGAAAATAAGGCGCGCAGCGTCAGCCGGGAACTGCACCGCAGGGCGCCGTTCCCGGCCGGCCGGCGCTACATCGGCTACTGCTTCTGAAGCTTCGCCACCTCGCCGTAGAAGAATTTGAGCACGGCCGCACCGTTGATGCCCTGCTTCTTCAGGTCGGCGATGTAACGCGCTTCCAGGTTGGCCTTGATCTTCTTGACCGATGCGACCATCTCGGCGGACGCCTTGCCGAACGTGTGACCGCCCTTCTTGGCCGCCTCCAGGCCGTCGGCGTCGTTCTGGTTCCACACCCTGCCCGCGACGAAGGCGAAGTTCTCGCCGGACACGCTGGCGATGACCTGCTTGTCGGCGGCCGACAGGCCGTCATACTTCTTCTGCGCGATAAAGGTGTAGAAGCCGGAATTGTAGAGCCCGCCCGGCAGCTCCGTGTGGAACTTCACCAGGTTGACGATCTTGAAACCGGTCAGCGCCTCGTAGGGGAAGGTGACGCCGTCGACCACGCCGGTCGACAGGACCTCGTAGGATTTCGGCGCCGGCAGCCGGATCGACGTGCCGCCCCAGGCCGTGACGATGGCGAGCGGCGCGGGCCCGCCGGTGCGGATCTTCTGGCCCTTCATGTCGGCGATCGACTTGATGAGCTTCTTGGAATGGTGGATCACGCCCGGGCCGTGGGTGTTCAGGCCGATCAGATGCACGCCCTTGTAATAGCCCTTGCCCTTGAAGAACCTGTCATGGGTGCGCTGGAAGGCGACCGACGTCGCCACCGCATCCTCTCCGGTCAGCGGAAACTCGCTGAAGGCGTAGGCGCGCAGCCGCTTCGGGGAATAGCCGTGGACGCCGAAAGCGGCCCCGGCCTGCCCGGTGCGGACGATATCCATATGGGCGCGCGGGTGACCGAGCGGCTTGGGCAGCTTGCGGAATTTCACCCGGCCTTCGGTCCTCTTCTCGATGACGTCCATCAGCGGGATCAGAAGGCGCGTGGACAGTTTGTGGGTCCACGGAATCCAGTTGGAGAAGGCGAATTCGGTGGCGGCCTGCGAAGCCGGCGCGAAGGCCGTCAGCGCAACGGCCACGCCGGCCGCGGCGAGCACAGGTTTCATGGCGGGTTCCTCCCTTGAACCTTGGTCTGAAGGCGGCGCCTCGACCCGGCGATCCGCCCTGTGGAAGGCGGACCTTACAAATCTTTCCGGGCCGGGTAAACTCACGAGTGCGCGCGGATTTCGCTTGCCGGAATCCGGATTCTTCGCCACGGGCGCCACGGGAGGCCGACATGCCCGACGACATCCGCACGCAGGTCGACAGCGCCATCGGCACGGGGCTGCAGCCCGTCGCCCGGTCGGACAAGGCGAAACTTGCGCTCGCGGCGCGCATCCTGGCGGCGAACGGCCACGCCACGGGCCTTGCGGGCCAGATCACCGTCCGCGCCGAACCGGACGGCTGGTGGACCCTGCCGCTCGGTTCCGGCTTCGAGGAAGCGTCGGAAGAAATCCTGCTGCGCGTCGACGAGACTGTCTCGACGGTCGAGGGCGAGGGCATCCCGAATCCCGCCGTGCGCTTCCATGTCTGGGTCTACCGCGCCCGCCCGGATGCGCACTGCATCGTGCACACCCATCCCCCGGCGGCCTCGGCCCTGTCGACGATCGGCCGGCCGCTGGTCTGCGCCCACATGGACGCGATGCCGCTCTACGACGATTGCGCCTGGCTGCCGGAATGGCCGGGCGTGCCGGTCGCCGACGAAGAGGGCCGGATCATCTCCGAGGCGCTCGGCGGCAAGAGCGCCATCCTGCTCGCCCACCACGGTCTGCTGACCGTCGGCAAATCGGTCGAGGAGGCGACTTGTCTCGCCTATTGGTTCGAACTGGCGGCGCGTATGCAGCTCGACGCCGAGGCCGCCGGGACCGTGCGCAGCGTCGAGCCGGCCCACGGCCTGGAAGCCCGCCGCTTCCTGCGCCAGGACGCCGTCGTGAACGCCAGCTTCGACCATCTGGCGCGCCGCGACGGATAGGGCCGGTCCTTCGAGACGGGCGTTTCGCGACGGCCCTTCGGGCCTCCTCAACACCCTCCTCAGGATGAAGCTGAAATTGTTGGGCCGCGATATTCCTTCGTCCTGAGGAGGCGAAGGCGAACGCCTGAGCCGTCTCGAAGGACGCGCCGCTCTACGCCCCCGCTATTGTCATGCCGTCGATGCGCAGCGTCGGGGCGTCGATGCCGTAGCGCAGGTCCAGGTCGTCGGCCGGGGTTATCGCCTTGAACATGTCCTTGAGATTGCCGGCGATCGTCAGTTCGGTGACGGGAAAGGCCAATTCGCCCTTGTCGATCCAGTAGCCGCCGGCGCCGCGGCTGTAGTCGCCGGTCACGCCGTTGACGCCCATGCCGATCATCTCGGTGACATAGAGGCCGCTGTCGATCCCGGCGAGGAGGTCCTGCCGCGATACGGCGCCGGCCTCGAGATACACGTTGGTCGCCGCCGGAGAGGGCGGGCCGGACGTGCCGCGGCCGGCGTGGCCGGTCGGCGCCAGATCGAGCTGACGCGCCGAGCGCAGGTCGAGCAGCCAGGTCGTCAGAACGCCGCCGTCGACCAGCGCGTTGCGCCGGTTGGCGAGTCCTTCGCCGTCGAAGGGTTTGGAGCGCAGGCCGCGCGGCCGGTGCGGGTCCTCGATCACGGACAGGCCGGAGGCCATCACCGTTTCGCCGAGCCTGTCCTTGAGAAAGCTCGTGCCGCGGGCGACCGACGCGCCGTTGATCGCGCCGAGCAGGTGGCGCAGAAGACTGCCGGCGACCCGCGGATCGAACACCACCGGCGCCTTCACGGTCTTGACCGGCCGGGCGCCGAGCCGGGCGACCGCCCGTTCGCCGGCGCTCCGCCCGATCTCCGCCGGCGCCATGAGATCGCCGGAAAAGACGGCGGTATGGTAGTCGTAATCGGTCTGCATATCGCTGCCCGCCCCGGCGACCACCGAAACGCCGACGCTGTGGGAACTGCGCGCATAGCTCCCGGCGAAGCCGTTTGTCGCGGCGAGAAATACGCGGGTCCGGCTCCACGAGGCTTGCGCGCCCTCGGAATTGGTCACGCCGTCGATGGCGCGCGCGGCGGCCTCCGCCTCGCTGGCCCGGGCGATCAGCAGGTCGGCGGGCGGCTCTGCGGCATCCGCCATTTCGAAGTCCGGCGGCGCGCCCGCGATCTCGCCGGCCCCGGCGATGCCGCAATAGGGGTCTTCCGGCACGGCGCGGGCCATTGCGATGGCCCGCCCGGCCAGCGCGGCGAAGGTCTCCGGCGCGCTCTCGGTTGCCGACACGCCGGCCTGGCGCCCGCCGGCGAAGACACGCAGGCCCCGGTGTGTCGCTGATACACAACTACCAGCCCCCACGGCGCCGAGCCGCTGGCTGTGCGAAAGGCTGTCGCCCTCGATATAGACGGCGTCGGCCGCATCGGCGCCCGCGGCCCGGGCGGCCTTCAGCAGGTCTTCCAGTCGGTTCAGGGGGTCGGTCATCGGTACGGACAGCCCTTTCGGTTTCCGGTTTCGGAAAATCGGCCGGCGCAAGGGGCCGGGTGCGTTTCGCTCAGTCCTTCAGGACACCGGACTGCTTCATCCAGTCGTAGCAATCCTGCACCATGAATTCGAGGCCGGGCGAGCGGTAGCCCAGTTCCTTCTCCGCGCGCTCCGACGACACCCGCGCATTCGCCAGCACGATGTGCGCGGCCTGCGGGGTCAGGTCCGGCTCCCTGCCGCGCAGGTTGCCGACAGCGTTCCGGACGTGGGCGGCCGCCCGGAACAGCCAGGCGGGGATTGCCCGTTTCGGCACGCTTCGCCCGGTCATGCGCCCGATAAGGCCGATGACCTCGGCATAGCTCGCCGCCGGGCCGGGCAGCAGATAGTTGCCGGCGGCGCCTTCGGTCTCGGCCGCCGCGATATGGGCCGCCGCGACCGCCCCGGCGTGGCAAAACACGCCGGAGCCGGGCGGTATGCCGGGCAGCCGGCGCTCGTGGACCATGCGAACCATGCGCGCCCAGTGATGGCTGTCGTAGCGGCCGATGATGTGGCAGGGATTGAGAACGACCGCCGGCAGCCCCTCGGCCGCGGCCTGCTTGACGATCGTCTCGGCTGCCAGCTTCGTCCGGTCGTAGAGCACCGGCGATTCGTTGCCCCGCTGCGGCATGTCCTCGCTGAGCGGCGGATCGCCGGCCCGGTAGCCCCAGGCATTCCAGCTCGACGTGAAGACGAACTTCCGGGCGCCCCTGCGCTCGGCGGCGGCCACCGCGTTGCGCGTGCCGTCGACATTGGTGCGAAGCTGGCGCGAGCCGTGGCGCGTCCACATGGTCAGGTCGGCTGCCATGTGAAACACGGCGTCCGCGCCATCGGGCATCGCCTCGGTCAGGCCTTCCAGGTCGAGCAGGTCGCATCGGACGCCGGCGACATCCCACTGCCCGAGCGCCTCGAAGCGCGCCGGGTCGCGATAGGCCGCGGTGATCTTCCAGCCCCGCTCCGCCAGCTGTTCGACCAGGTTGCGCCCGAGAAATCCCGTGGCGCCGGTGACAAAGGCATGTTTGGCGGCGACAGGCATGGATGGCGGGCGGTCCGGCAGCCGGAGAACGGGCAAGGCAGGCTCCGGTGATATAGAGGCTTTTGCGCCGCGGCGAAATCGGCGGCCGGTTCACCCGGTCTCCGGCGGAACGACGCGGCAGCCTCCATAGGCAAACGGGTGTGCATCCTGCTGGAGGACCGCCTCGCGGGCCAGGCGGAGGAACCGGTCGGCGGCGTTTTCGCGGATGAAATCCTCGACCGTTCCCCGATACTCCAGCCGGCGAAGGACTTCGGCGATCGCGCGGGGCTGCGGCCAGGACGGGCAGGCCCGCCCCGTTGCCGCGACTTCCGCAAGGCCGACCGTCCCGCCACCGACATTCAGCGCACCGCCGCGATGGATGTAGGCGAAAGCCTCGTCCAGCCCGCCGCCGTCGTCGAGCGCGAGGTCGAGGCCGGACAGCGCCGCATAGTCGTAGGCATGGCCGCGCCCTTCGGTGGCGTGCATGCGGTCCATCAGGTCGTCCGACAGCCAGACGACCGAAACTTCGACGCGCACGCCCGGCGCAGGCATCGGGCAGGCGGAAATCGCGCCGTAGCCGGTGATGTGGGCGGCGTAGACGACGTCGAAACCCGGGAGCCAGGCGCGCTGCACCGGGATCGTCACCGCGTCGAAATCGAAATATTTCCGCGCCAGCTGGTCCGGCGACCGGTTCGAGCCGCAGGCGAGGACGGGATACCGCCCGGCGGTGAGCGCGCCGCCGATCTCCGCCGGCCGCCAGCCCGCCCTGTCCCCGCCCGTCTTGTCCCCGCCCGTC
>VXNK01000067.1 GCA_009840595.1 Rhodospirillaceae bacterium
GAACGCAAGGACATCGCCAGGCTGCATCACGACATGCGCGACAAGCCCTACCAGGCGAACCGGGCGCTCGGCGTGCTCTCCAAGATGTTCTCGCTCGCCGAGGTCTGGGGCCTGCGGCCGAATGGGTCCAATCCCTGCCGTCACGTCAAACGCTACAAGGAGCGCATGCGCGAGCGGTTCCTCTCACCCGAGGAAACCGAGCGCTTGGGCGAGGTCCTCCGAGAGGCCGAGCTCGAGATGCCCTCGGCGGTCGCCGCCTTCCGCCTGTTGCTCCTGACCGGCTGCCGGCTGTCGGAGATCCAGCTCCTGCGCTGGGAGCACGTCAAGGACGATTGCCTCGAGTTGCCCGACGCGAAGACTGGGGGGCGGGTCGTGCCGCTCGGTCCGGAGGCGCGCGCCGTGCTGGCGGAACTGCCCCGCGAGGAGGACAATCCCTGGGTCATCACCGGCAGGCTGCCGGGGTCCCACCTCACCGATCTGCAGAAGCCCTGGCGCCGCATCCGCAAACGCGCCGGACTGGAGGATGTGCGCATTCATGACCTGCGTCACTCCTTTGCTTCCAGAGCCCTGGCACTCGGCGAGAGCCTCACGATGATCGGCAAGTTGCTCGGTCACACGCAGGTGCAGACGACCGCTCGATACGCGCACCTTGCCCGGGATTCGATCCTGACCGCCGCGGCCCGGATCACCGGGAGCATCGGCGGGAACCTGTCGTCCGTTCAGGGTGCTGACAAAGCCACTGGGCAATGAGCCCGAACGATCGACGCCGCAGCACTATTTCCGTCCGGAAGGCAACCTACGTCCAGCACTTTCGCCGCGCCCTCCAAACAACCGGCCTCCCACTATCGATCCAAATTGAACCCTATCGGGTTCCTCGTTGCCAGTTCGTGTACGGTCTTGATCGGAATCGCCCGCAACAGCCCCGCGTTGCTGATGGCGACAGCCGCGGCTTGTTGACCCGCCATCGTTCTGATCTCAACCGGCGCGGTCACGTAGCCTGAGATAACACCAGCAATTTTCCACCGGCATTCCTCCCGCGATGCCGCCTGCGCGGGCTGAAATACGACAGGGCCGCCGCTGAATCCCTCATTGTTGTGCCCGTCGATCCATAGCGAGGTACCGTCGGCGCTCATCTCGTCGAAGTTGAAACCGCTCACAATGCCGCCCATGACCAAGGGCGCGCCGCGCTTCTTGTAGCCGGGAAGCGGGCTGGTTTTCACTCTCGGGAAATAGCCGAGAAACCGCACCGACTGACCGATCATCAGACCCGCCATTCCGACATCGACCGGAAACGCAGCTGTCAGGCGCCTGTCCGTGGCCAGAACCAGGACGTCCTGCTGTCCCGGTCCTCGCCCGACCAGCTTCACCGGTATCCTCGTCCAGGCATCGAGTTCGACTTCTATTGTTTCTGGCAGTTCTCCTTCAAGAACATGCTTGGCGGTAACGATGTACTGCCGATTCTCGATTTCCACCGTAAAGGCGGTCCCACCCTTGCGCCCAATCCGGACGGGAAACACCCGAAGGAGAATGTTTGTCGTCACCGGTCCCCGATCGATCGGACAAGAGACCATCAACTGTCCAGACGGTGCATCGTCTGCCGCTTTTATGCTAGCCACGCTCCCGACAAGGACTGGCGCAACGAGAATCAACAGGAGCACGATTCGGTTCCACACAGTCACTCGTCCTTATTCTCTAGGCCCAAGCTCTCCTGCCAGCCCGCGGGCGCAGCAGCCGCAGGTATCGATCCCCGCTAGTCACCCCGAGGTCGCTTGCCAGGCCAAGGCGCTGCGCCCAGCCGGACCATTTGAAACACCGCGTCGCACTCCGCCGGCCGTCTCATTCGCCCATAGCGCAACTGCGCACGTCCAGTATCACGTTGCCGTTCCCAGACCCGGCTTGCGCATTTCCCGCACCCACTGTCGCACCATCTCTCGGTCCGCTTCGCCGATCGGGTAGCTCCGTACCACACATACATCCCTCGCTCCCGGCGCCAGTTTCGATGTCGTGACGATCAACCCGGATGACGCCTCAGTATGGAGAACATCGGCATAGAGCGACTTTACGACGACCTTCGAAACAGCCTGGCTTTGCCGCTTGCACTGGATAATGATCGCGGGGGGACTCTCCGACGCTTCCCGGCCCGGCCACACGCGGACATCCACACCATCGTCTCGGCGTCCCGGACCCATCTCCACACAAAAACCCTGTCGCTCAAAGTATTCTCCGGTCAAGCCTTCGAATTTACGCCAGTTGATACGGTCGATATCCTCGAAATTGCGGTGCAGATAGTCGATGTATCTCTGGTCGAAGAAGGTTCCATACAACGTCTCCAATCCTTCGGAACGAAACAGTTCCTCCAAGTCCACCTCGTCCTCCCACTCCGAGACAGACGGAAAGTACGCGGATCGGATTTCCAGCATTACTGCAAGGCTATCGACCAAATTTTTTGCTATTTCGAATCCCTGCCTTCCATGTGCCTCAAGACACCTTAGCAAAAAGGGCGTCACATCTAATTTGTGTCCTCTGCCATGACCCGATTCATCCAATGCCTCGTCCATGAACTTCGTAAATTCGCCCGAGATCGTGGAAACCAGTTCCAGCGCCTCCGCATCCTTTCTGTACTTTCGGTAAAGATCCCCACCTGGCAACGGGTTGTGTCTTCGCTCTAAGCGCCCAACCCGATACAGCAAGCACTCGACCATGTCTTCGTAAACTACCGAGTTGATTCGCACCCAGTCGTCTTCCTGCATACCCAGATACTCGGCAAACCTTTCGTCTTCCTCCCGGGCAAGCAAGGCACGAAGGTCGCGTTCGTTCAAGGCAAGTCCCGACTTGCTGCCAACGACATCGGAAAGACTCCCGAACATGGATGCAACCTCAAAATGTATGGATCCCACGTTCAACTCCCTTCCGCACGCATTCCCTGCGATTCCCCGGATCCCGAACCGGTCGCTTCCTCGACCGAAAGCGCCACGCGTCACCGCTCTTCTGCCCCAACCGCGATCTGCTCGCCCCCTATGCTTCGCGATGCGCACGACCATTAATGCCATTCGTATGCTTTGAGGGCGCTGGCGCTGGTCGAAAGCCTCACGATAATCGGCAAGCTGCTGGGCCACATCCAGGTTCAGACGACAGCCCAGTACGCTCACCTTGCCCGGAATTCAGTCCAGAACGCCGCGGCGCGGATCACCGGGAGCATTGGTGGGAACATGGTGTCCGTTCCAGATGCTGACAAGACGACTGGGCAGTGAGCGCACACAATCTACGCCGCCCTCTTCGCCTCACCATCGCCACCGCACCGTGAATCGCCATTGTGCCTCGTCTCTTACCGCGATCCGGAAACGTGCCTCTGCTCGTCAAGCCATCGCCCGACTGCCTGCATTGGGTCCTCTTCCTCCGGATGCTCGAACGCCTCTGGTGGTGGGCGGCGAACCAGCGTTTGTGGTGGTCGCAGCTTACCGAGTTCGCGAAACCCGTCGCAGATCACTCCGACGTCCGATGAGGCGTTGAGCAAGTAATCACAGCCGGAGCAGTCGTCGATCACGTTCGCGTATGGCTTTTGCTTCCAGGTCCTGGCCGGGATAGGGCACTCGTCCACATGCCACGCGAGGCCCCGATGCACCGATGGAAGTAGTGTCGCTTCGGACAACATCTTTCTACCCATTTCCTCTGCGCGCACGTTGTACAGCCAGCGCTTGTGAGTGATTCCGTCGATAACAATCGTCTCAATCTCTTCGCGGGAGAGGCCACGGTCGCCGTCTGACAGGTCAATCTCGACGCATGACACGCCAAGGTCTCGGATTTTTCTCAACTTGTCCCTGTCTACGCCATGGGTCACGGTCACCTCGACGAGGAGCTCACGCCCGTTGATCTGGACGATCACGTCAGGGATGATCGATCCGAGTTTCCGCTCGACTGCTACCGACCCGATGAAATAGCGCCGTTCCGGCGCGATGGCGGTGCGCCGCGACGTATAGCGGGAGTGAATTTCGACTGCGGGCAGTACGATTTCTTTGCGAAGCGCGAGGAGGTCCTTTGCTACCAGGTGCAGTGCTGTTTCTACCGCATGTTGGCACTCGTCCCCGCTAGCGTGCGCAAAGTGATGTTCTACGACCTTCCCCTGCTTTGCGACCAGCGCTCCACCGCATGTTGGACAGGTGCACGCGCATCTGAGCCCGTTCTCCGCTTCCGAGATATGCGTGGTTTCTCCGTTCGCCCCGACCGCCCAAGTCAGCCTGGCGCCGTTGCGACCGGCGCTGTTCGGTTTGTCTCTGGGCATCGGTGTGGTTCTCCCTTGCCTTTCTTTACTCTACGTCGCTTGCCCCACACGGTTCGAATCGTCCCGCAAAGGAGAGACGAAGATTGCGTCACCTACCCAACAGCCGAGAGGGATGGGGGCTAGGCCCAACGCCACGCCAACGGCAACCTCGTCGGCCGCCACCTTCACCATATTCCCGCGAGCCGAGCGTATCGGGCGGTAGTCTGGAGCCTTCAGTGGTCCATGCGCCTACCGATCATCAACAGTCTTTCACCCGGGGCTTTGATCGTCCCCACCAGCCGATCAACAGGCTAGAGGACCCGACGAAGACCGCACGAAACAGGTTCCTTGCCCAATCCCGAAGCTAACTGCTCCGCAAGCACTAGTTGTCTTTCCTTACTCGAGGCACGACAACAGAAATGAACCTATAGAAGCGATCGCTCCGGTCGCCGGCAGCCCGTGCACGAGAGCTCCCACAACAGACCGCTTGGGTGAACCAGACTTGAACTCTTGCTCAATAGCATCTACAACCTCAAGAGCTTCTGCGCGCTTAGATTCTTCTTCAATTGTCCGGATAATCTCGTTCCTAAGCGCCTTGAGATTATCGGCGACATCAGCACTCATTTGAACAACATTGATCGACTGATCAACAGAGTTCTGGTTGATTCGTGCATTATTTCCAGTGACGTTAAAGGTAACACTTTGAATCGCGCTCTTGGCCTCGGGAATGCCCATTTTTCGTACAACCATTTGGTATCCGGCCGGAATACTGTGGAGTTTCTCGTGAAACCCCGGATCGATCACTTCATAAGTCTCTTCGCCACCATTGGACATCTTCCTTTGCACCAAGTCTCCTGTTTCGATCAGTAAATCGTTGCGCATAATGAATATATTTTTCGATTGAACGCTCGCTTTGATGTCATCGACGGTTGTTCCGTCCCGCTTGATCAGGGTTACAGTGTCCGTCAAGAGCCGATCAAAAACCATGACTCACCTCATTTCTGGCCCAAAGGAACCGCTGGGGACATGCAACGCTGTCCAATCACTGAGATATCCACGCATCCATGTGGAGGCTTGACCATCCCCCCACTGGCGTCACGGGTCTCGCCGGCCGTACCGGCCGCGGAGGGCGAGCCGGTCGGGCAGGGCGCGGTCGCCTAGCGGCGCGAGCCGGCCTTGCCGGACGGGCCGTCCCGCGCACGGGATTTCCCGGGTTCCAAAGAACCGGACGTCCCGATTGGTCGAGGCAGTTATAGCCCACCACGCCTCCCATCCAATTGCCCGAAGAGACGGACCAAGCGTGCCCGCCAGCAATGTAGGCAATCCAGTTCATCGCGGTGTCGAAAAGATTCCGACCATCGTTGCTCATCCACGCGACGTGATCGCAGTTCTTGTCAAAAAGAGGAGTCAAAGTGTGTTTCTCCGTTCTACGTCAAGCCCCTCGCGCCCATACCGCAAAGCGCCAAGTGCACCAGAACCGGCGCTGCTCATCAGCAGACGCCCCGCCACAATCAAGTGCCCGAGCGGCTGCCCGTTCACCGTCGCCTCCCGCGCCGTGGCCCGACGGCCGCCAGATACTCAATTCGGGCGCTGACTTCTTGCGGGGGCAGGAACACCGTGTCATCCGACTGCCACGCCTTGAGCGCCCGACTGAGAAGCGATCTGCTGCAAACCTCCGCGGCATCAAGCTCATCGACCACCCAGAGTACGCCGTGCACCCGCATTCCGCGTCCCGCGGCAACCCTGCGCAGCAAAGCGTCACCCGTGAGCAGAATGCCAGGATAGACCCCTGCTGTGACGAGGCAGAAGCAGTCGTTCGCAGACAGACCCGGATGACGCTCCTTCACCATGAACGCCTGACCGACCTCTTCCGACGTCAGATCGTGTGTGATCATGCCGGCCTCGTCGAGCACCTGCCATTCGGCCTCCGAAAGGTCGAGCACTTCGGAGGCCCGCACGGGCAAGGGGATCACGAGTCGATAGGCCAGATCGCAAACGACGCCAAGCAGACCTCCCTTGCGGAGGTCGATCAGGCACGAAGCGTCGTTGACGATACCCACCACGGGCAGCTTCACGCTGACGGTTCCGACCACGGACGACGGCGCGGACGAGCCGGACGGCTCGGTGACGGCGACGGTGGAGGCCGGCGACGGCTACACGGTGGGCGGCGCGTCCTCCGGGACGGTCGCCGTGCTCGACGACGACGCGCCGGCGGTTGCTGTGGCGGTGGACCCGGCGCTGGTGGCGAAGGTGCGGGGCTATGCGGCGGAGACGTCGAAGGGCGCGGTCCACGTGACGCGCTGGAAGCGGGTGCTGAAGGCGTTCGGCGAGACCGACGCCGACCTCGCGGGGCTCGAGCCGATGACGGCTTCGGAGGCCCAGGGCTACGCCGACCGGGGCTGGACGCGCTGGGACGAGATCGTCACGGCGCTCGAGGCGATCGAGAACGGGGCGCCCGGCACGACGGAGCCCCCGCCGCCGACGCCGGAGGTGACGATCGCGGCGGATGCGGCCTCGACCACCGAGGGCAACGCGGCATCCTTCACCGTCACGGCCAACCCGCCGCCGGCATCGCCGCTGGCGGTGGCCGTGGTCGTGGCGGCCGACGGCGAGTGGGGCGTCGCGACCGGCGGGCGCACGGTGACGATCCCCGTCACCGGCAGCTACACGCTGACGGTGGCGACGACGGACGACGGCACGGACGAGCCCGACGGCACGGTCACGGCGTCGCTGGCGAGCGGCAACGGCTACACGGTGGGTTCGGCATATTCGGGGACCCGGAGCGCTGCGGTGCCATTGTCGATGCGTTATCGGTCGTGGGCGTTGACTCGTCATCGCGGTGGCGATGATTGCGCCGACCTTCTCCGTCGCGTCGCGGGCGTCTGTTGTTCGGCGTGGAAAAACGACCCCATCTCGGGGGTGATCGGTGTCCGGAATTGATCCCCCATCATTTGTGGCTTTCGAACGCGCCTCGTTACTGGACGAACCAAGGGGGGTGTCGGTTGTGGAGACGATTGCACGGATTCGTCGGGACCATCCGGGTAAAAGCGCATCGATCGAGAAGGTGGCACAGGACCTGAAGGTCGCCCGGGACACAATCCGTAAGACGATGCGAAGCGACGAGACGTCAGCCGTCTATGCACAAGGTTCGGCCGAGGCCGAAGCCGGGGCCGTGGATCGCGGAGCCGGAGCGGCGCCTGGAGACCACCGGGAAGAAGCCGCGCCGGGACCGCCTATCGATGATGCAGTTCTGCGGGAATCCGGCGGCGCCGGGCTATGACGGCGGCTACGCGCTGGAAGACGAACTTTCTCCAACTCAATCATGCGGTTGAAATGCTTTGGACCGGCACTTCGATCAATTGCCGGACTCGCGGGATGCGAGCCCCCGAGATCACAAAAAACGGATTTTTCCCAATGGGTTAGCGGCGCTGTCATTCGCTCCTGCTGCGCTGTCTCCCGCTTCCGGCCTTGACTGAATAGGGATGGAAATGGGAGTGCAGGCGCGAGATGATGGCGGACGGGCCGGAAGCGCGCCGAAATCGCGAAAGGGACCTTCGATGTCGAAGCGGGCAAAATCTCATCGTCAGGATGGAGCCCCTGTCACCGGCGCCCACCGGCTGACCCCAGAGGGCGACCGGCGGGGCGACCGGCGGGGCGACGATCCGATCGCCGTCGTGGGCATGGCGTGCCGGTTTCCCGGCGCGGAGAATCTGGACGCCTTCTGGAAGCTGCTGGCGTCCGGCGGCAACGCCGTGACCCACGGCTCGCCCGGTCCCGGCGACGATCGGGTGAGCGAGATGTTTCCCGATGACGTGGCCGTGCACGACGCCAGTCGGTACGGCGCCTTCCTTTCCGACATCGACCGGTTCGACGAGGCGTTCTTCCGTATCTCGCCGCTGGAGGCGCAATCGCTCGACCCGCAGCAGCGGCTGCTGCTGGAGTTGAGCTGGGAGGCTCTGGAGGACGCGGGGATCAGCCCAGACCGGCTGGTCGGCAGCCGCACCGGGGTCTATGCCGGAATCGGCAGTTACGAATATCAGGAAATCGTCCGCGACGAAGGCGGATCGGTCGGGCCCGACACGCCGCTCTATCTGGTGACGGGCAACCGCTTCAGCACCGCGACCGGGCGCGTTTCCTTCGCGCTCGGCCTTGAGGGCCCGTCGATCGCCGTGGACACCGCCTGCTCCTCGGCGCTGGTCGCGGTCCATCAGGCCGTGGCGGGCCTCCAGCGCGGCGAGGCGGATATCGCGCTGACCGGCGGGGTTTGCGTGATCCTGTCGCCCACGACCACGGAAGCCTTCGCGAACGCCGGCATGCTGTCGCCCACCGGCCAGTGCTGGACCTTCGACGAACGCGCGGACGGATTCGTGCGCAGCGAAGGCTGCGGCATGCTGGTTCTCAAGCGCCTGAGCGAGGCGGAAGCGGCCGGCGACCGAATCTGGGGGATAATCCGCGGGTCGGCCATAAACCAGGACGGGGAACGCCCGGGACTGCCCGCCCCGAGGGCCCTCACCCAGGCGCATGTGATCGAGGCGGCGCTGGCGCGGGCCGGAATTCCGCCGTCGCAGGTGGACTACCTGGAAGCGCACGGGACCGGGACCAAGCTGGGCGACCCGACCGAGCTGGCCGCAGCGGGATCGGTCTACGGCAGGGGACGCACGGCGGACCGGCCGCTGCTCGTCGGCTCGGTGAAGACCAACATCGGCCATCTGGCGGCCGCGGCGGGCGCCGCGGGCCTCATCAAGGTCCTGCTTTCGATGCGCCGGGGCACGATCCCGAAGCATCTCAACTTCCGGACACCGAACCCGCAGATCGACTGGGACAGCTTTCCGGTACAGATCACCGCGGCGGAGACGGACTGGCCGGCCGCGTCCGGCCGCGGGCCGCTGGCCGGCGTCAGTTCGTTCGGCTTCTCGGGAACCAACTCCCACGTCATCGTGGAAGGGTACGGAGACGGCGCAGACGCGGCCGCGAACGGCGCGTCGCCGTGGCCGGCCGGCGCGCCGACCCCCGTCTCTGCTTCTGTGTCTGCTTCCCTGGCCGATCACATTGAAGACATTCCGCCGGCCGAAGGGTTCCGCCCGCGCGAGCTTCGAATCCTGCCGCTTTCCGGGAAATCCGACGCGGCGCTCGGGGATCTTGCGGGCCGGTATCTCTCGTGGCTCGACGCAGAGGACGGGAACGGCGCCCGGCTCGCCGACATGGCGTGGACGGCAGGTGTCGGGCGCAGCCATTTCAGCCATCGCGACGCCGTAACCTTTCGCGACGCCAAGGACCTGCGCGCCGGCTTGCGGACACGCGCCGAAGGCGGCGAACGGCCTGCCGCGACGGCGCCGGCGAAGGTCGCGTTCGCCTATACCGGCCAGGCGAGCCAGTGGGTCGGCATGGGCGCCGACCTCTACGAGACCGAGCCGGCGGTACGCGCGGTTCTCGACCGCTGCGACGCCCTGCTGAGGAAAGAGCGGAACGGCTCGCTGCTCGACGTGATGTTCGGCAGGCCGGGCGCCACGGGAGACCTGGACGATCCGGAATGGAAGCAGCCGGCGATCTACGCGCTTGAATGTGCGCTGACAGCGCTGTGGTCCGGCATCGGCGTCCGGCCGGACGTGGTGTTCGGCCACAGCCTCGGAGAAATTGCCGCCGCGCACACCGCCGGCGTGTTCAGCCTGGAGGACGGTCTGCGATTCGCCGCGGCGCGGGGCGCACTGATCGGCGCCTTGCCGGGCGAAGGCGCGATGGCAGCCGTGTTCGCACCGGCCGCCGACGTGGCGGCCGCCCTGGAGCAGCACAATGCATCCGGGAAGGGAATCGGCCTGTGCATCGCCGCAGACAACGGCGCGCACCAGGTGATCAGCGGGCCGGCGGCGGAGATCGCGGCGATCCTCGAGCGCTTCGAAGCGCAGGACATCCGGGTCGCGCGGCTGCGCAAGAGCCCCGCATACCACAGCGCCATGGTCGAGCCCGCGCTGGACGATCTGGAAGCGGTGCTGTCGACGATGTCCTTCTCGCCGCCGTCGCTGACATTCGTGAGCAACCTGACCGGTCGTACGGTCGAACCGGGCCAGACGCTCGACGCCGCATACTGGCGGCGCCAGGCCCGCGAACCGGTCGCGTTCCGGACCTGCGTGGAAACGCTGGCGGAGATCGGCGTCGATGCGCTTGTCGAGATCGGTCCGCACGCGGTGCTCGGTCCGATGGCCACGCTGAGCTGGCCGGAATCGGCGCGTGGCGATGCCGGAGCGCCGATCGCCCTGGCCAGTCTTCGCCGGCCGTCCGAATCCTCGCCGGAGCCGGCCGGGGGCGACGCCTTCGTGGCAGCGGTCGCCGGTGCGTACGGGGCGGGCTTTCCGATCGCGTTCGAAGGGCTGTTCGCCGGCGAGGAACGGTGCCGCATCCAGTTGCCGGGCTATCCGTTCCAGCGCCAGCGCCACTGGGTCGAGGCCCCGAAGCGGCGGCGCCAGAACGCGGGCCATCCCTTGCTGGGTGTGCGGCACGAGTCGCCCCGCGGCGAGGCCGCGTTCGAAACGGAGATTTTTGTCTCCGACCCGCCTTGGGTGAAGGACCATCTGGTGTTCGGCCAGGTCGTGGTGCCGGGCGCGATGTTCGCCACGATGGCGGCCACCGTACTGTGGGGCGAGCGCGCCCGCGCGGTGGTCCTGGAGGATTGCCAGCTGCACAGCCCGATGATTCTGCCGCAGGAGGATTCGCAAGACGAGACGGGAGAGAGCGGGCGGAAGCTCCAGATCGTGTTCGATGGCGCCGACGGCGCGTCGCCGCGCCGCTTCGAGGTGTTCAGCCGCGGCGGCGAGGACGGCTGGACCCTGCATCTCGAAGGCCGGATGTCGCCGGGCGGAGTGCGGCCGGAAGGCGGGGACCGGATCGACCTCGACGGCCTCAGGGCGGCGCTGACGCCCGGAGACGTCGCATCGCTCTACCGTAACAAGGTCAGCACCAGGGTGGTGCTCGGGCCCGCGTTTCGGCCCCTCCAGGCCGTGTGGTCCGGCCCCGGCGAAGCCGTCGGCGAGGTCGCGCTCCCGGATTGCCTGGACGGCGGCGGCCTCGACCTGCATCCGATCCTGCTCGACGGCTGCTTTCAGACCGTGCTCGCGGCGCGCGACCAGGCCCGCGTGGCGGGGAAATCCACCTACATGCCCTTCGGCTGGGACCGGCTGTGGCTGGCGGGACCGCCGCCCGAACGGATCTTCTGCCATGTCCGCATGCGCGAGGCCGCCCGAAGCGGCTATTCTGACGAGCACGCGGACGACTCTCCGGAAATCGTCAAGGCCGATCTGAGCCTCTTCGACCCGGCCGGCGCGCCGATCGGCGGCGTCGACGGATTCACGATGAAGCGGGCGACGCGCACCGCCATGCTCTCCGCGTCGCACGCGCTCAAGGATCTCCTGTACGAAGTCGTCTGGCGGGAACAGCCCCTGTCCGGAGGGCTTCAGTCGGCACAATTCCTCGAAGGCCCGGAATCGATCGGCGCCCGGACAGGATCGTTCCCCGACTATCTCGCGGCCGAGGATGTCCGGCCCGAAGAGCGGGCCGCCCTGCTCGGGGACCTGGACCGGCTTGGCGGCGCCTATGTGCTCGCGGCCCTCGACCGGCTGGGCTGGCGGCGCAGCGCGGGCGCGGCCGTCGAGGCCGAGGCTCTTAGCGATGCGTTGGGTGTCGTGGAGCAGCACCGGAGGCTGTTCGGCCGGCTGCTCGGAATTCTGGCCGAGGCAGGGATACTGAAGCGCGAACCGGATGGCGGGCTCACCGTCGCCGTCGGGTCCGGGGACGCGCTGCCGGACGCAAGCCTCGGCGATCCGGAGCGCCTGGCGGAACAGCTGCGCGCCCGGCATCCGCACGGCTCGAACGAGCTCGGACTCCTCGAGCGGTGCGGCAGCGCCCTCGCCGAGGTCTTGCAGGGCCGTACCGATCCGCTCTCGCTGCTCTTCGGCAGCGACGGGACGAGCGCGGCAGACCTCTATCGCACCGCGCCGGCCGCCCGTGCCGCGAACCGGATGCTGGCCGACGCGGCCCGGGCCGCCGTCGAGGCTTTACCGGAAGGCCGGCGCCTGCGGGTGCTGGAGGTCGGGGCGGGCACCGGATCGGCGACCGAGCCGATCCTGTCGGAGCTGCCGGAAGGGCGTTTCGATTACATGTTCACCGACATCTCGGCGGGATTCTTTGCCGAGGCGGAATCGCGCTTCGCGGCGAGCGGGGCGCCGATCGACTATCGTGCGCTCGATATCGAGACGGACCCGGCGGCGCAGGGTTTCGACCCTCACGGCTACGACCTTGTCGTCGCAGCGAACGTGCTCCACACCACCCGGGACCTCGGGGAGACACTGGCCCACTGCCGGTCGCTGCTCGCGCCCCGTGGCCAGCTCCTGGCTCTCGAACTCATACGCGGCCGGCACCTCCAGGACCTCACCTTCGGGATGCTGGACGGCTGGTGGCGCTTCGCCGACAGCTACCGGCCGGACCAAGCGCTCGCGGCTCCCGAGACCTGGCGCCGGGCGTTTTCGGAGGCGGGTTTCGCGGAGACGGATGTGCTGGGGGTCGACACCTTCGACGACGGGCGGCCGCTGGGTCCGGGCATCATCGTGGCGCGCGGCCCGGAGGAGGTCGCCCTTCCGCGCGGAGTCTGGATCGTGGCGCCGGACCGCGACGGTGTCGGCGAGGAACTCGCTGCGGCGCTTGCGGCCCGGAATCAGACGGTGGTGATCGCGGGAGAGGACGAGACGGGAGACGCGGCGCCGGTCAGCGGGGCCGGTGTCTTCAGGGCGTTCGTTCAGGCGGAACGCCGGGAGTCCTGGCGTTCGCTCGTCGAGGGGCTACCCGGGGATGCGCCCCTCCACGGCATCGTCCATCTCGCGGCGCTCGACGGGCGCGGCGCGGCGGCCACGACCGAACAGGTCGCGCACGACGTGAGAAAGGCGGTCACGAGCGCCCTTTCGCTGGTGCAGGGGGTTCTGGACGCAGGCGCTGCGCCCGCGAAGGGCCTGTGGCTCGTCACCCGGGGCGCCCAGTCGCTGGAGCGCGAACGCGATGGCGAGATCGCCGGGGCGGCGCTGTGGGGCTTCGGCAAGGCAGTGGCCAGAGAAGCGCTCCAACTCGGGGCGCGGATGGTCGATCTCGACCCCGAAGAGCCTGCGCAGCGGTCGGAGCTTGCCGAGGAGCTGCTGTTTCCCGGTTCGGAGAATCACATCGCCTTCCGGCGCGGCAGGCGGCATGTTGCGCGCCTCGTCCGGACCGGGTCCGCAACGCCGCGGATCGCGTTCCCCGACGAGGCCGGCTGGCGGCTTGCGCCCGACGAAGGCGGGTCCCTGGACGGCCTGCGGGTGGAGACGGCGCCATCGGACGGGCTCGAGCCCGGAGAGGTCCGGGTAGCGGTCGAGGCGGCGGGTCTCAATTTCCGCGACGTGCTGCGCGCGACCGGAGCGCTCGATACCGGATTGCTCGGCCGCGAGATGTGCGGCCGGGTCGTCGAGGCGGGACCGGAGGTCGCGGGCGTTGCGGTCGGCGACCGGGTCGTGGGCCTTGCGTTCGGCGCTTTCGGACCGGAAGTCGTGACCCGGGGCGAGCTCGTGGCGCCGGCGCCGGAGCGGATGCCGGCGGCGGCGCTGGCGACCGTTCCGGTGGCCTTCACCACTGCGGCGCTCGCGTTCGATCTGGCCGGGCTGAAGGCCGGCGAGCGGGTGTTGATCCACGCCGGGGCCGGCGGAGTCGGGCTCGCGGCGATCCAGTTGGCCCACGCAGCCGGCGCGGAGGTGATCGCGACGGCGAGCGCATCCAAGCAGGCCTATCTCCGCGCGCTCGGCGTTTCGCAGGTGTTCGACAGCCGGCAGACCGCCTTCGGAAAGGAGATCCTCGATGCGACGGACGCCGCAGGCGTCGACGTCGTGCTGAACAGCCTGACCGGGCCGGGATTCATCGAAGCGAGTCTCGAATGTCTCGCCCCGGCCGGCCGATTCGCCGAGCTTGGCGCGCGGGACATCTGGAGCGAGGCGGCGATGGCGGAGGCCCGTCCCGACGTGGCCTATTCGGTGCTGCGGCTGGACGTTCTCAAGGAATCCGATCCCGCCCGGCCGGGCGCGGCCCTCAGGAGCGTGATGGACCGGCTCGCTGCGGGAGAGCTGTCCCCGCTGCCGCGCAGCAGCTGGCCGCTCGCCGAGGCGACGCCGGCGATGGCGTTCATGCGCTCGGCCCGGCACATCGGAAAGATCGTCCTCACCATGCCGCCGCTCACAAGGGGCCGGCTGCGGGAGGACCGGACCTATCTCGTCACCGGGGGCCTGGGCGGGATCGGCTGCGCGGTGGCCGGCCAGCTCGCGGACCGGGGCGCGAAAACGATCGTGCTGAACGGGCACCGGCCCCCCGATCCCGCGGTCGAGGACGCGATACGCGCGCTCGAAGCGCGCGGCGTCGCGGTTCGCGTGGAGCTTGCCGACATGACGGACGGTGCGGCGGTGGATGCGATGCTCGCGCGGATGGATGCCGAGCTTCCGCCGCTCGCCGGGGTGATCCACAGCGTGGGCGTGCTGTCGGACGGCGCGCTCGGGAACCAGAGCTGGGAGCGGTTCGAACAGGTCCTGTGGCCGAAGATACTGGGCGCCTGGCACCTGCACCGGGCGACCGAGGACCGCGATCTGGATCTCTTCATCCTCTTTTCGAGCGTGGTGGGGATCCTCGGATCGGCGGGCCAGGCGAACCACGCCTCCGCCAACGCGTATCTCGACCGGCTCGCCGCCCACCGGCGCGCCCAGGGGTTGCCGGGTCAGGCCATCGCCTGGGGCGCGTGGTCGGGGGTCGGCGAGGCGGAAGAGCAGCGGGACCGGATCGAGGAGCATCTTGCGGCCCGCGGCGTGCGCTGGGTCACGCCGCAGCAGGGCTTGCGGGCCTTCGATCAGCTCGTGGCGCAGGATCTCACGGCCGGGGCGGTGACGGCGGTCGACTGGTCGGTCTATGCCGAGAGCTTCGGCGCGAGCCCAGCGCTCCTGGAAGATCTCCTGACCCGGACCCCGGCCGAGGCCGAACCTGCGGCCGCCGCTCCGGAAAACGATCTCCTGTCCCGGCTCCGGGCGGCGCCCGCCGGGGAACGGGAAGACGTGCTGGCCTCCTTCCTCCGGGAGGAGTTGCAGGCGGTGCTGCGTCTTTCGTCGCCGCCCTCTCCGACTGCGAGATTCTTCGATCTCGGGATGGATTCGCTGATGGCGGTGGAGCTTCGCAACCGCCTGAACCGGGGATTGGACGGAGTCTATACCGCGTCGAACACGGTGATGTTCGACTATCCCCACACGGCCGCCCTCGCGCGTTTCCTGGACGGCGAACTCGGAGAACTCGGCGCGGGCGGCGCACCCGAAACGGCAGCACGGCCGGCCGCGCAGCCGCGGCGCCGAAGGCCCGACCGGCGGCCGCTGCCGTCCCGTGCGGACAACCGGGCCGCCGAACGCGACGGGATCGCGATCGTCGGCATGGCTTGCCGGTTCCCCGGCGCCACCGGTCTCACCGCTTTCTGGAATCAGCTCGAGGCCGGCGTCGACGCGATCGCGGACCAACGGCCCGACTCCATTGCCCGGCCCGATCCCGGCGGAGACCCCGGTTTCGACAACGCGGCGTTCCGGCGCGGCGGTTTCGTCTCGGGCATCGACGAGTTCGATGCACGCTTCTTCGGGATCCGGCCGATCGAGGCGCGGACCGTGGACCCGCAGCAACGGATGCTGCTCGAAACGAGCTGGCTGGCGCTGGAGGACGCGGGAATCGACCCCGCCGGGCTGGAAGGCAGCCGCACGGGTGTGTATGTCGGGATCAGCGGCTCCGAGTACCGGGAGGTCATCGCCAGGAGCGGGCAGGACATGGCGGTCCTCGAGACCGCAGGGAGCGTGGCCGCCGGTCGGGTCGCTTTCGCGCTGGGGCTCATGGGTCCGGCGATCCCCTTCGACATGACCTGCGCATCGTCGCTCGCCGCGGTGCACGAGGCCGTCGCGGCGTTGAATCGGGGCGAGGTGAACCTCGCGCTCGCGGGCGGAGTCAACGCGATCCTGTCCTCCGCGATCACGAAATTCTTCGTCGAAGTCGGCCTGCTGTCTTCGACCGGACAATGCAGGGCCTTCGATGCGGCCGCGGACGGGTATGTGCGCGGCGAGGGCTGCGGCATGGTCGTCCTCAAGCGGCTCGCCGACGCCGAGGCGGATGGCGACCCCATTTGGGCGGTCGTCCGCGGAACGGCCGTGAACCACAACGGTGCGAGCGCGGGCATGACGGTTCCGAACGGGCCGGCCCAGGAGGCGGTGATCGAGGACGCCCTGTCCCGGGCCGGGATCGCCCCTGCGGAAGTGGACTACCTCGAAGCGCACGGCACCGCCTCGGCGCTCGGAGACCCCATCGAGGTGCAGGCGGCGGCAGCGGTCTACGGCGAGGGACGAAACCCCGCCCGCCCGCTGTTGATCGGGACGGTCAAGACGAACATCGGTCATCTCGAGGCCGCGGCCGGCGTCGCGGGGATCATCAAGGTCGTGCTCGCGATGCGCCGCGGCGTGATCCCGAAACACCTGCACTTCGACGCGCCGAATCCGCACCTGGACTGGGACCGGCTTCCGGTTCGGGTGGCTTCGGAACCGACGGACTGGCCGGTCGACGGCGGCCGGCCGCCCCGCGCGGCGGTGAGCGCTTTCGGGATCTCCGGCGCAAACGCGCACCTCGTGGTGGAGGGATATGCGGCGCCGAACGGTGCCGATCGATCCGCCGATGCGGCAGCCCCGGAAGGGGCACCGGGCGCCGTCGCGATTGCTCTTCCCGATCCCGGCCCGGACCAGGCACCGGTACCGGAAGCACACGGCCCGCGCGCGGTTCGGCTCCTGCCGCTTTCGGGCAAGTCGGACGGCGCCTTGCGAACGCTTGCCGGGCGGTATCTCTCCTGGCTCGACGAGCGCAACGGGGCGGCGGCGAACGGCCGGTCCGCGCTCGACCGGTCGCTCGCCGACATGGCGTGGACCGCCGGAACCGGCCGCAGCCACTTCGCTCACCGCGCCGGCGTGGTCTTTCACGACGCGGCGTCGCTCCAGGCGGGCTTGAGCGCGCTCGCCGACAGGTCGAACGGACCTGGCGGTTGCGAGCCGCCGAAGACGGCGTTCGTGTACCCCGGCGACGGTGAAGGTGCGGCTGCCGCGGCAGAGGCGCTCTATCGCTGCGAGCCGGTGGCGACGGCGCTCTTCGACCGCTGCGACGCGGTCCTTCGCGCGGAAGGGGGCGCGTCGCTGCTTGACTGGATGTCCGGCGCATCCGGCCCGGAGCAAACGCTCGACGGCCCGGCGCTCTATGCACTCCAGTGTGCGCTCACCGCGTTGTGGTCGAGCGTCGGAGTCCGGCCGGGCGCGGTTGTCGGGTTCGGAGCGGGTGAACTGGCCGCGGCCCATGCGGCCGGCGTGCTGGATCTCGAGCAGGGGATTCGCCTCGCCGTGGCGCGGGAAGCGGCGAAAACCGCCGCCTCGGAAGACGGTCTCGATGCGGCGCTCGCGGGAATCGCGTTCAGGCCGCCGACCATTGCTCTCGTCAGCGGCGTTACTGGCCGGGCGTTGAGGTCCGAAGAGGTGCTCGAAACGGCTTGCGGGCTTCGGCGTCTGCATGAACCTGCCGCGCCCGGGCCGTGCATCCGGACACTGGCGGACCGGGAGGTGGGGGCGGTCGTGGAGATCGGCCCCCGCGGGTCGGTCGGCCCGACGATCGCCTCGCACTGGCCGAAGTCTGCGGGCGGCGCCGGGGAGGCCGGGAACGGCGCCGGTGGACCGGTCGTGCTGCCGGGTCCGGGGACGGCCGGCGGAAACAGCGCCGCGCCGGACGGCGATGCCGGCTTCGTGGAGGCGGTGGCCCGAGCCTACGAGGCGGGGCTCCCGGTCGCGTTTGCCGGGCTCTTTGCCGGAGAGACGCGACGGCGTATCCCGGTGCCCGGCTATCCGTTCGAGCGCCGGCGCTACTGGGTCGAAGCGTCGAAGACGTAACCGTCCGGGCTTGCGCGCCGGGCCTACGCGAGCCGGTTGCTCGTGAGAAAATCCCGAAGCAGGTCAGCGCACTTTGCCGGCTGCTCGAGTTGGAGAAAGTGGGTCGACTCGGGCAGGAAATCGTAGTCCACGGTCAGCATCTTGCTCAGGTCGAACGCCGGCAGATAGGTGCTGGGCAGCGTGGGATCGGCCCCGATGACCTTCGTCGGGCAGGAAAGCTCCTCCAGATCCAATAGCGGCGAGAAGCTCCTGACATAGTCCACAATCTGCGCCTCGTACTCGCGAGGACATCGGAGCTCGAAACCGTCCCCGTCCGGGGACCGGCGAAGCGTGGTGCGGGCCATGAGATCGCGCACCCCGGGCACGACGCGCCTGAACCCCCGCATGTAGGCCAGAAAATCGGCGTACTCCTCCTCCGTCTCGAACCGGTGTCCGCGCCGCCGGACCAGTCCCGCCTGCCGCTCGACGGCCGCATCGAACTCCGCTTCGTTCGCGGTCGGCTTGCAAAGGGGAGGATCGAAAAGAACTTGCGCCGAGAAGCGCCTGGAAAACGACAGAAGCGAAATCAGGGCGGATATGGAGTGGAACACGCCGACGGTGGTCTTATCCCCGTATCGATCGAAAACGGCTTCGAGGACGAGATCGTGGTCGTGCATCAGGATCGGAATATTGTGATTTTGCCGAACGCCGACGGTGTTCCAGCCGTGGTTTCGGAGGTCGTAGACCACCACGTCGAATTCGTCGACGAGCAGCGACCAGAAGGGATAGTAGAGATCGACCGCAAGACCGTTGCCGTGGCTCAGAACGAGCCGGGGGCCGGATGGATTTCCGTGACGGCGCACGGCGGTGACCGACCCGTCGTGGAGTCGGACCTCGCACACGGAAATCGGCTCGGGGATTTCCCAGACCGTCTCAGAGGTCACGGTTGCGCTCCCGTACGATCCCCGATGTCATCGTCCCGCCGGAAGACCTGACGAAATCGAAGCGGGCCGATGCCGCCCGGCGCCGCCTGCATTCGTTCATCCGGGCGGGATCGGGAACCCGGATGCATCGCGAGCAGCGGCCCGCAGGACCGCGCGGCAGAGCGGGAACGCCGTGCCTCCGCCGCAGATGCCGGAAGCGTTCGGCGCCTCTGCGACACCGGCCGTTTCCGGGGCGCCTCTGTCCCCCGACGTGCCGAGGACCCCGGAAATCAGGGCCCTCGGCTTCATCGGTATGGATTACCCCAGGCTATGTCCTGGCCCGGAGCAATCAGCCGGCATTGGCATCCAGATAGTTGACGACGTCTCCCAAAGTCTGGAAGTCCGCAACGTCTTCGGCGCGCATCTCCACGCCGAACGCTTCTCCACACGCTTTGACGAATTTGACGGCGTCCATCGACGAGATCCCCGAATCGCCCAAGCCGACACCGAAATCCGGATCGCGGTCGGCATCCAGATGCTCGCGGAACAGTGCCCTGACACGGTCTTGTGTAGCTGAAATGTAAATTGACCTCCAGTTTCAACAGGGTGCAGACACGTTCTGCACCCGGGATTTGTAGCAGGAATTTCCGCGTTGTGTAGTGGTTTCGAGCAATCGGAGAAACTGGCATGCAATCCCCGCCTCGTGACGGAGCAGGGCGGACGGGCGGCAATCGACGCCGGTTTTCGGGCGGGCGGACGCTTCGGGAGACCGCCTCGAAGCACGAGTGTTGTCCGGCGCCCGGTCCTGACCCCGCGCGGCCGCAAGATCGGACGGGTCAGCGCGCCGATCGGCGACCGGCAGTCGCGCCGAACGGCGGGGCGGAACGGAACGAAGCCGCCCTACAGATCCGCATAGACATGCGCCTCGGCGCGGGCGCCGGGGTGGCAGACCGCGCCCTGGCGTGCCGGGCCGACGGTCTGAGCATAACGCCAGATCGCGCCGGACTGGTAGATATTCTCCCGCGGCTGCCAGGCCTTGCGGCGCGCCTCGATCTCGTCGTCGCTCAGGTCCACGGAGATCGTGCCGCCCGGCGCGTCGATGGTGACGCTGTCGCCGTCCCTGAGCAGGCCGATCGGCCCGCCGACCGCCGCCTCCGGCCCGATATGGCCGACGCACAGGCCGCGGGTGCCGCCGGAGAAGCGGCCGTCGGTGATCAGCGCGACATTCTCGATGCCGAGGCCATAGAGCGCCGCCGTGGTCGCCAGCATCTCGCGCATACCGGGCCCGCCCTTCGGCCCCTCGTAGCGGATCACCAGGCAGTCGCCCTCCTGCACCCCGCCCTTGGTGACATAGTCGAAACAGTCTTCCTCGCACTCGAAGACCCGCGCCGGGCCGGTGAAGGTCTGGCCCTCCGGCGCGATGCCGGCGACCTTCACGATCGCGCCCTCCGGCGCCAGGTTGCCCTTGAGGCCGACCACGCCGCCGGTCGGCGCCAGCGCGTCCTTGACCCGGTAGACGACATCCTGGCCTTCGGGGAACGTCACGTCCGCGCAGTTCTCCGCCAGCGTCCGGCCCGACACGGTCATGCAGTCGCCGTGCAGATAGCCGGCGTCCAGCAGTTCCTTGATGACGACCTGCACGCCGCCGATCTCGTACATATCCTTGGCGACGTATTTGCCGCCGGGCTTGAGGTCCGCGATGTAGGGCGTCTTGCGGAAGATCTCCGCCACGTCGTGCAGGTCGAAATCGATGCCGCACTCGTTGGCGATGGCGGGCAGATGCAGGCCGGCGTTGGTCGAACCGCCAGTCGCCGCGACCACCGCCGCGGCGTTCTCCAGCGCCCTGCGGGTCACGATATCGCGCGGCCGCAGGTTGAGCCGCAGCAGTTCCATCACCGCCCTGCCGGATTTCTCGCACAGCTGGTCGCGCGATTCGAAGGCCGCCGGCGCGCCGGCCGAGCCGGGCAGCGCCAGGCCGATCGCCTCGGAGACGCAGGCCATGGTGTTGGCGGTGAACTGGCCGCCGCAGGAGCCGGCCGACGGGCACGCCACCAGCTCCAGCTCGCGCAGGTCGGCATCGTCCCAGTGGCCGCCGGCGTGCTGGCCGACGCCTTCGAAGACGTCGACGATGGTCACATCCTTGCCGCGGAAGCGGCCGGGCAGGATGGCGCCGCCGTAGATGAACACGGCCGGCACGTTCAGCCGGCACATCGCCATCATCATGCCCGGCAGGCTCTTGTCGCAGCCGGCCAGCGTGACCAGCGCATCGTAGCCGTGGCCGCGCATGGTCAGCTCGACCGAATCGGCGATGACCTCGCGGCTGACCAGCGAGGCCTTCATGCCCTCATGGCCCATGGCGATGCCGTCGGTCACGGTGATGGTGGCGAACTCGCGCGGCGTGCCCCTGGCGACCGCCACGCCGTGCTTCACGGCCTGGGCCTGGCGGTGCAGCGAGATGTTGCAGGGCGCGGCCTCGTTCCACGCCGCGGCCACGCCGACCAGCGGCTGCGCGACCTCCTCCTCGGTAATGCCCATGGCGTAGAGGAACGCCCGGTGGGGCGCACGCTCCGGCCCCACCGTGGTGTGGCGGGAGGGCATTCTGGACTTGTCGAAGGCGCCGTTGCCGGTCATGGGAGACTCCCCCAAAATCAGTGACGATTGGACGATAGCCTGTCGGGAATGGCCTGTCGGGGCGACATTACCGGCGCGGGCCGGGGCCGGACAAGCGGCACGGGTGGCGCAGGCGGCGGGATGCCGGGATGTCATGATATGTCATGTTTTGTCATGTTTCGTGCCGCTCCGCCTTCCTCCGTCATTTCGACCGGAGCCCCGGATTTAATCCGGGGCGGAGCGGAGAAATCCGGTCCGCGCACCCCCGGAAAAGAGCGGCGACGCCCAAGGTTTCAGCGCTTGGCCGGCCTCCGTCGCCGGCCGGATTTCTCCACTCGCTTCGCTTCGGT
>VXNK01000018.1 GCA_009840595.1 Rhodospirillaceae bacterium
CCCCCCCCCCCCCCCCCCACCATTTTTTTTTAATTATCCGGCGACCCCCGAGATCTACACGCGTAAGTTCGTCGGCCGCGTCAGATGTGTATACGAGAATGCGGTCGGGGGCGGGCGGGGCGTTCATGGCCGGCGCGGTTGACCACGGAACCGCCCGGCGCACAAGCGCATTCGCTCATGCGGTCGTGGCGCGCGGCGACAACCGGCGGCCCCGCCGGGCCCGGCCGCAAGCGGGCAGATAAGGAAATCGTTATATTTGCATGCCGGCCTGCCCGCTGCTAACACGGATGGAAGTCCCCCGCACGGCGCGGACTCGCGTCGCCGCCACACCATCCCGATACGCCTTTCGACCCGGACGGCGCCCGTCATGATCGTCGGGCCGGCGCGCCGCCAGAGGAGAAACGATGAGCGAAGCCGCCAACGATTATGTGATCGCCGATATTTCCCTGGCCGAGTTCGGCGAGAAGGAAATCGCCCTCGCGGAAGCCGAAATGCCCGGCCTGATGGCGACGCGCGAGGAATATGCCGCCGCCCGGCCGCTCAGGGGCGCGCGCATCGCCGGCTCGCTGCACATGACGATCCAGACCGCGGTGCTGATCCGGACGCTCGAGGCGCTGGGCGCCGATATCCGCTGGGCGACCTGCAACATCTATTCAACCCAGGATCATGCCGCGGCGGCAATTGCGGCCAACGGAACGCCGGTCTTTGCGGTCAAGGGCGAGACGCTGGAGGAATACTGGGACTATTGCCACCGCATCTTCGACTGGGCCGACGGCGGCGTCCCGAACATGATCCTGGACGACGGCGGCGACGCCACATTGCTGGTCCATCTCGGCAAGAAGGCGGAAAGCGATCCGTCCGTCCTCGACGATCCGCAGAACGAGGAGGAGGAGGCCGCCTACGCCTCGATCCGAAAGCGGCTGGCCGAGAAGCCGGGCTGGTATTCCGAGGTCGCCGCTTCGATCCGCGGCGTGACCGAGGAGACGACGACCGGCGTCCACCGGCTCTACGAGATGCAGAAGAAGGGCGAGCTGCTGTTCCCCGCGATCAACGTCAACGACAGCGTGACCAAGTCGAAGTTCGACAATCTCTACGGCTGCCGCGAATCGCTGGTCGACGGCATCCGGCGCGGCACCGACGTCATGATGTCGGGCAAGATCGCCGTCGTCGCCGGATACGGCGATGTCGGCAAGGGCTCGGCGCAGTCGCTGCGCAACGCCGGCTGCCGGGTGATGGTGACCGAAATCGACCCGATCTGCGCGCTGCAGGCGGCGATGGAGGGCTACGATGTCGTGACGATGGAGGACGCCGTGGGTCGCGGCGACATCTTCGTCACCGCCACCGGCAACGTCGACGTCATCACGGTCGACCACATGCGCGGCATGAAGGACGGCGCGATCGTCTGCAACATCGGCCATTTCGACAGCGAGATTCAGGTTGCCGCCCTGCGCAACATGAAATGGACCAACATCAAGCCGCAGGTCGACCGGGTGGAGTTTCCGGACGGCCACAGCATCATCCTGCTCTCGGAGGGCCGGCTGGTGAACCTGGGCAACGCCATGGGCCATCCCAGCTTCGTGATGAGCGCCTCCTTCACCAACCAGGTGATCGCCCAGATGGAGGTCTGGCAGAATCCGGGCCGCTACGAGAAGGAAGTCTATGTCCTGCCGAAGCATCTGGACGAGAAGGTCGCCCGCCTGCATCTCGCCAAGGTCGGCGCGCGGCTGACCCAGCTCAGCAGCATGCAGGCCGACTATATCGGCGTCCCGGCCGCCGGGCCCTACAAGCCGGAGCATTATCGGTATTGAATCCTGGCGCCGCCGTGGCAGGCGCGCTGCCGATCCTGTCCGGCCGGCCCGGTTGTCCTAAGCCGCCAGGGCGACGTCCCTGGCAAGCGCGGCCCGCGCCGCGGCGACGAAAGCCTGCATCCTTTCGGGGCATTTGCGCCCCGGCGCGCGCTCCACGCCGCTCGATACGTCCACGGCCGCCGGCCGGAAGCGGCGGATGCGCGCGCCGACATTGTCCGCGTTCAGGCCGCCGGCCAGGATGAAGCGCGGATCGCCGGCCAGGGCCGCGGCCGCGGCTTCGTCCGCCGGCACCCCGGCGCCGCCGTAGCGCTCGCCGGCATTGCCGTCGAGCAGATAGCCGGCGGTCCGATACTCGAACACCTCCCGGCAGGGCACGGCGCCGCGGAATGCCTTGATGACCGGGCCCGGCATGGCTTCGGCGGCGGCCGGCGGTTCGTCGCCGTGCAGCTGGATCGCGGTCAGGCCGACCTGGGCCCGGATCGTGCGGATTTCCGCCGGCGGCAGATTCACGAAGATGCCGACCCGGCCGATGAAAGGCGGCAGACAGCGCGCGATCGACATGGCCTGCAAGGGCGACACCGCCCGCGCGCTCGGCGGGTAGAAGACGAAGCCGAGGGCGTCAGCCCCGGCCTCAACCGCGGCGTGGGCGTCCCGCTCGCTGGTGATGCCGCAAATCTTGATCCGCATGGCTCAGGCCGCCTCGCTGTGCAGAAAGGCCCGGCGCGCCACGGCGCCCTGCGCCTGGAGCTCGGCGATCAGCGCGCCGGGATTTTCCGCGGTCATCAGCGATGTTCCGACCAGCACCGCGTCGGCGCCGGCCGCGCGCATCCGGGCGGCGTCGGCCCCGGCAGCGATGCCGCTTTCGGCTATTTTGACGGCGGTCGGCGGAATTTGCGGCAGCAGGCGCTCGCAAACCGCCAGGTCGACCCCGAGATCGGTCAGATTGCGGTTGTTGACTCCGACGATCGGGGCCCCGGCATCGAGCGCCACGCGCAGTTCGGCCTCGTCGTGGACTTCCACCAGCGCGTCCAGCCCCGCCTCGGCGGCGTGGCCGAGAAAGTCGGGCAGCGCTTCGCCGAGGGCGGCGACGATCAGCAGCACGGCATCGGCCCCGGCCGCGCGGGCCTCGACCAGCTGGTAGGGATCGACCACGAAATCCTTGCGCAGGACCGGCGCGGTCTGGGCGTCGCGGACGGTCTCCAGGTCGTCCAGCGCGCCGCCGAAATGATCCGGCTCCGTGAGCACGGAGATCGCTGCGGCGCCGGCATCGGCATAGCGCCGGGCCGTCGCGCCGGCATCGGCGCCGGCCGCCAGCGCGCCCGCAGAGGGCGACCGGCGCTTGACCTCGGCGATCACGCCCAGGCCCGGCGCGCGCAGCGCTCCGGCGAAATCGCGGAAGGCCGGCGCCAGGGGCAGCCGGTCGAGCAGCGCCTCGGGCGGCGTTGCGCGTTTCGCGGCGGCGACCGCCTCGCGCCGCGCTTCCAGGATCGGTGTCAGCCGGTTCATGCGGCGACCGCCTGCGGCTCGGCGGCATAGCTGACGCGGGCCAGCGTCGCCGCCGCGGCGCCGCTGTCGACGGTCCGGGCCGCGAGTTCCGCGCCATCCTTCAGGCTTCCGGCGGCCCCGGCGGCATAGAGCGCTGCCGCCGCGTTCAGCAGGATCCCGGTGCGGGCCGGGACATCCCTGCCTTCCAGAACGGTGCGGATGATCCGCGCATTGAACGCCGGATCGCCGCCGCGCACGGAATCGACCGGCCGTTCTGCGAGGCCGAAATCCGCCGGGGAGACAAGGCGCTCCGTCAGGGTGCCGCCGCCGACTTCGACCAGGCGGGTCCGGCCCGCCGGCGCGATCTCGTCGAGACCGCATTCGGCCGAAATAACGAGGGCCCGCTCAACTCCCAGACGCAACAGCGCCTCCGCCATGAAGCGGGTACGGGAGGGATGGAAAACGCCCACGACTTGCGTCGGCACACGCGCCGGGTTGGTGAGCGGGCCCAGCAGGTTGAAGAGCGTCGATACCCCCAGCGCCTTGCGGACCGGGGCGACGCTCTTCATGGCGGGATGATAGTGCGGGGCGAACAGGAAGCTGAAGTTGCTGTCCCGTATCGCCGCCGCGGCTCCCTGTGGAGAGAGGCCGGTGGGAACGCCGAGCGCATCCAGCACATCGGCGCTGCCGCACCGGGACGAGACCGACCGGTTGCCGTGCTTGGCGACCGGCACGCCGGCCGCGGCCGCGATCAGGGCGGCGGCGGTCGACAGGTTGATCGAGCCGAACCGGTCGCCGCCGGTGCCGGCGGTGCACAGCACGGGCCGGACCGTATCGGGCAGGCGCACCGCGCGCTCGCGGAAGGCCATCGCGGCGCCGACCAGTTCGTCCACGGTTTCGCCCTTGACCCTGAGGGCCATGAGGAAACCGGCGATCTGCGCAGGTTCGCAATCGTGATCGACGAAGGCGCCGACCGCCGTCGCCATTTCGTCGGCGGTCAGATCTTCGCGGCGGGCGATCTTTTCGAGAATATCGTTCAACATGGCGGCGGTTCTTTTCGGTGTCTGGTTGCGGAACGTCGTTTCGGAAAAGCAAAGGGGCCCGCCAGTCGTTTCTGGCGGGCCCCTTGAGAATTCGGATGGGCCGGTTTGCGGAAAGGATCGGTTCAGTCGATCAGGCGCGCACCCCGGCCGGGCCCTGTGAGCAGCGCCACCACCACATGGCAACCGCCGCGCCGGCGGGCGCGGTCACGATATTGCCGAACGGGGTACGGGGCTGATTCACAGCGGATCCCTTGGATTAAACGCTCGATTGCGGCTTCTAGCGGCGGGTTTCGCGGCTGTCAAGTCACCGAATGGTGATCCGTGCGCCCGCCAGCCCTTCGGCCAGCCTGGCCACGACGTTGCCGACGGCGTCGGCGGCGGGGCGGCCGGAATGGCCTGCGGCCAAGGCCTGTTCCAGCGCGTCGACCGCGACGGTGCCGACCGCGACGGCATCGGCGAAGCCGCCGACCGCCATTGCCATCGCCGGGGTCCGCACGCCGAAGCCGGCGACGACCGGGAGGCCCGTGACGCGCCGCGCCGTCCCCGCCCGCCCGGCGAGCGCGGCGACCGCCGGCGGCGTGCCGCCGGTCGGGCCGTCGGAGGCGACGCAGTAGACGAAGCCGCTGCGCGCCCAGGCCGGGCCGGGCGGCGACCGGGCGTCCTCGTCGCTGGCGACGATCTGGATGAAGGCGACGCCGCGGTCGCGCGCGAGCTGCGACCAGGCGATGCGTTCCGGCGGGTCGGCGTCGACGATCAGCAGCCCGTCGGCGCCGGCGTTCGCCAGCGCGTCCAGGTAGGGCGCCGGCCCGGCCGAGCGGAGTTCCGCGGCATAGCCCATCAGGACGAGCGGCATATCGGGGTCCCGGCCGCGCAGCCGCGCCGCCTGGGTGAGCGCATCCAGGGAACCGGCACCGGCCGCCGCCGCACGCGCATGGGCGCGCTGGATGACCGGCCCGTCCATGGCCGGCTCCCGCGCCGGGATGCCGATCTCGATCAGGTCGGCGCCGCGCCGGCGCAGCGCGTCGAACACCAGGTCCGCCGTCGCCGCGTCCGGATCGCCGGCGACCGCGAAGGGCACAAGGCCCGGGCGCCCGGCCCGGGCCAGCAGGTCGAAACGGCGTTGCAGCCGTTCGCTCATCAGGCCGCCAGTTCCGGGCGGTCGCGGAAATGGTCCAGCGCTTCGGGGTTGGCGAGCGCCTCCCGGTTCCTGACCGGGCGGCCGTGGACGATGTCGCGCACCGCCAGTTCGACGATCTTGCCGCTCTTGGTGCGCGGGATGTCCGGTACCGCGGCAATGCGGGCGGGGACATGGCGGGGCGAGGCGCCCGCCCGAATGACAGACCGGATTTCCTTCTCCAAGTCTTCGCTCAGCGCATTGCCGTCCTTCAGGACGACGAACAGGACGACGCGGGTATCGTTGTCCCAGTCCTGGCCGATCACGATGGCCTCCTGGATCTCGTCCAGCTGTTCGACCTGGCGGTAGATTTCCGCCGTGCCGATGCGCACCCCGCCGGAATTGAGCGTGGCGTCCGAGCGGCCGAAAAATACCATGCCGCCGGTTTCGGTCCACTGCACCCAGTCGCCGTGGCGCCAGACATTCGGGTAGTCGGCATAGTAGGCGTTGAAATATTTCTCGCCGCCGTCGTCGCCCCAGAAGCCGATCGGCATCGAGGGGAAGGACCGGGTGCAGACCAGTTCGCCTTTCTCGCCGGCGACCGGCAGGCCGGCTTCGTCGAACACGTCCATCTTCATGCCCAGGCACGGCGCCTGCAATTCGCCGCGATAGACCGGCGCCAGGGGATTGCCGCCGACGAAGCAGCCGAGCAGATCGGTGCCGCCGGAAACCGAGGCGAGATGCACGTCGGCCTTGACGTTATCGTAGACGTAGTCGAAGCCCTCCGGCACGAGCACCGAGCCGGTCGAGCCGATGGTCTTGACGCTCGACAGGTCATGGGTCTCCCGCGGCTTCAGGCCGGCCTTGCCGCAGGCGTCGATGAATTTGGCCGAAGTGCCGAACAGGGTGATCTGCGCCTCGTCGGCATAGTCGAACAGCACGTTGCCGTCCGGATGGAAAGGCGAGCCGTCGTACAGCACGACGGTGGCTTCCGCGGCCAGCGCGCCGACCGTCCAGTTCCACATCATCCAGCCGCAGGTGGTGAACCAGAAGACCCGGTCGCCCGGCTTCACGTCCGAATGGAGGCGATGCTCCTTGGCGTGGGTCAGGATGGCCGGGCCGACGCCGTGGACGATGCATTTCGGCGCGCCGGTCGTACCGGAGGAATAGAGGATATAGAGCGGGTCGTTGAAGCCGACGCGGGTGAACTCGATCCCGCCCGGCGCATGCGGCGCCATGTAGTCGTCGAGGGTCACGGCGTGCGGAACCGCCGTAACGTCCGGCGCCGGATCGACATAGGGCACGACCAGCACCCGCTCGAGGGACGGCATGCCCGCTGCGATCGCGGGCAGCTTGTCGAGGCAGGGCCGGACGCTGCCGTTATAGGTGTAGGCGTCGGCGGCAATCAGGACCCTGGGCGAAACCTGGCCGAACCGGTCGAGCACGCCCTGGACGCCGAAATCCGGCGACGCCGAGGTGAAGACGCAGCCGATGCTGGCCGCCGCCAGCATGGCGACGACGGTTTCCGGCACATTCGGCATGTAGGCCGCGACCCGGTCGCCCGCGGTCAGGCCTTCGGCGCGGAAGGCCCGGGCGAGGCGCGATACTGCGTCGTGGAGCTCGCGCCAGGTCATGTCCCGGCGCACCCCGTGTTCGCCGCGGAAGATAATGGCCGGCGTATCGTCGCGCCGGCGCAGCAGGTTTTCGGCGAAGTTCGCCCGGCCGTCCGGGAAGAAGCGGGCGCCGGGCATCTTCTCCCGGTCGACGACGACCCGCCCGCCCGGCTCGCCAACGACGTCGCAGAATTCCCAGATCGTCGTCCAGAATTTCTCCGGCTCGTTGACCGACCAGGCGTGCAGGCCGGCATAGTCGGAAAAATTCGTGCCCCAGCGGTCGGTCGCCGCCTGCATGAAGGCCGTCATGTTCGCGGCGTCGATGCGTTCCCGGCCCGGCTGCCACATCATCCGGCTGGCCATGGGTCTCCTCCGGTCCTGTCCCTCGCCGCCGACAGATAGCGGATTGCCCGCCCCGCCGGAAAGTCCTGCGTGCCATGCGCAGGCCGCGGGTGCCAAAGCGCGGGGGGCGCTTATATGGCCGGCCATGCCGGAACCCGCCTACCCCTCCGAAGCGCGTCATATCGCGTTTCGGGCGCCCGAACCGAATTTCGTTCTCGCCGTAACCCTGATGATCGTCGCCTCGGCGTTCTTTGCCGCCATGGCCGGATTGATCCGTTACGGCAGCGAGGACCTGCATCCCTTTCAACTGGCCTTCCTGCGCAGCGCGTTCGGGCTCCTGTTGATGCTGCCCTGGCTGATGCGCTCCGGACCGGGCATTCTCAGGACTCGCCGGTTCGGCCTGTTTACGGTGCGCGGCCTGACCTCGGCGGCGGCGATGTTCGCCTTTTTCTGGGCGCTGTCCCAGATGCAACTGGCCGATGCCGTCGCGCTCAGTTTCACGGCGCCCCTCTTCGTGACGATCCTGGCGGTGGTCTTTCTTCACGAAGTGGTTCGGGCGCGCCGCTGGACGGCCGTCGCCGTCGGCTTCATCGGCGCCATGATCATCCTGCGGCCGGGCGGGGACGCGATCTCCTGGCCGGCGCTGGCGGTCCTGTTCTCGACCCTGATGATGGCCGCCTCCATCATTTGCATCAAGCTGCTGTCGCGCACCGAATCGGTGAATGCGATCTATTTCTGGATGGTGCTGTTTCTGGTCCCCATCACCTTCGTCCCCGCCGTTTTCGTCTGGCAGGACCCGACATGGGAGCAGCTCGCGGTCGGCGCCGGAATCGGCTTCGCCGGCACGGTCGGCCATCTTCTGGTGACCCGGGCGTTCGGGCTGGCCGACACCTCGGCGCTCATGCCGTTCGATTTCGCGCGGCTGATCTTCTCCGCGATCGTCGGCTTTCTCTTTTTCAGCCAGGTGCCGGATATCTGGACCGGAGTAGGCGCAACGGTCATTGCCGCGGCCGGGTTCTATATCGCCCACCGCGAGGCCCGCGCGGCGCGGTCGGCCGGCGCGGCGCGAAGCGCGGCGGAGCCCTAGCCCGGATTTCTCGCCACAGTCACGGCCTGCACCCGGGCATCGGCGAACCGGATACCTTCCGTCGCATTGTTGGGATTCCGGCCCGCCCATAGCTTCGCCCGCGCGTTTCCCGTTTTCCCCCTTACCGGAGCCTTGCCGATGCCCCGCGACGAGCGGCCCGAAGACCGCGGTCCGGCCTATGCCCCCGTGACCAGCGCCGAACTCCATGGCTACCACTTCGAGGACCTCGAGGTCGGCATGACCGCCGTTTACTCGCGTACGGTCACCGAAGCGGATATCGCCAATTTTTCGGCCGTTTCCGGCGATATCAACCCGGTGCATCTTTCCGACCAGTTCGGCCGCGACGGCATGTTCGCCGGCCGCATTGCGCACGGGATGCTCTCGGCCAGCTTCATTTCCGCGGTCATCGCCAACAAGCTGCCGGGGCCGGGCGCGATCTATATGGGCCAGTCGCTCAAATTCATGGCGCCGGTGCGCGCGGGCGACACGGTGAACACCCGCCTCACCGTCCGCGAACTCAACGACGAGAAACAGCGCGCGATTCTGGACACGATCTGCATGGTCGACGGCGAGCCGGTGATCGAAGGGGAAGCGATGGTGAAGGTGCCGTCGCGCGACGGCTGACCGGCCGCACAATGCGGCTGATCCGGACATGGCGGGAGGTTCCGGCCGATGCGGCCGGTGCCGCTGTGGCGGTCGGCAATTTCGACGGCGTGCACGAGGGGCATCGCGCGGTGATCGGCGCCGCCGTCGAAGCCGCCCGGGCCGCGGGGACGCCGGCCGGCGTGCTGACCTTCGAGCCGCACCCGCGCACATGGTTCCGGCCCGGACAGCCGCCCTTCCGGCTGACGCCGCTGCGCTCCAAGGTGCGCCAGCTCGAAGCGCTCGGCGTCGACCTGCTCTTCGTCCTGCCGTTCGACGAAACGATGGCCGGCCGGACGGCCGAGGCTTTCGTCGACGACATCCTGGTCGGCGGCCTCGGTGTCGGCCGGGTTGTCGTGGGCTACGATTTCGTCTTCGGCAAGGGCCGGGGCGGGTCGGTTGCGACCCTGGAGGGCTGTAGCGCCGCCGGCCGCTTCGGCCTGACCGTCGTTCCGGCCGTCGACGACGAAACCGGCGGGAGCTATTCGTCGACCCGGATCAGGCAGGCGCTGCGCGACGGCGACCCGGCGACCGCCGCCGCCCTGCTCGGCCGCTACTGGGAGATCGAGGGCCATGTCCTGCCCGGCGACCGGCGCGGGCGCACGATCGGCTTCCCGACGGCGAACCTGGATATCAGCGACTATCTGCAGCCCCGCTTCGGGGTCTATGCCGTCCTGATCGCGCTCGACGAGCCCGGCGGCGGCCCGCCGGACTGGCTGCCCGGCGTGGCCAATCTGGGCAAACGCCCGACCATCGGCGACGACAAGGTTCTGCTCGAAGTCAACATCTTCGGCTTCGACCGGGATATCTACGGCCGGCTCGCCAGGGTGCGTTTCGTGGATTATGTCAGGCCGGAACGGAAATTCGAGGGACTGGACGCCTTGAAAGCGCAGATCGCGAAGGATGCGGCGGCGGCGCGCCGAATTATCGCCGCCCTCCCGGCGGGGCGCTAAACACGCCGGGTCCGTTTCGCCGTTCCCGTATCACACCGGGCGTTGCCTGCCCGGCGCCTCCCCCGGAAATACCCGATGACCGTCGACTACCGAGACACGATTTTCCTGCCGCAAACCGACTTTCCCATGCGCGCCGGCCTGCCGAAGAAGGAGCCGGAAATCCAGAAGCGCTGGGAAGAGGAGGACCTGTACGGCCAGCTGCGCCGGATTAGCGAAGGCCGCGAGAAGTTCATCCTGCACGACGGGCCGCCCTACGCCAACGGCAACATCCATATCGGCACCGGCCTCAACAAGATCCTCAAGGACCTCATCAACCGGACCCAGCAGATGCTGGGCAAGGACGCCAACTACGTTCCGGGCTGGGACTGCCACGGCCTGCCGATCGAATGGAAGATCGAGGAGCAGTACCGCGCCAAGGGCCGGGACCGGAGCGCCGTTCCGATCAACGATTTCCGGCGCGAATGCCGGGAGTTTGCCGAACACTGGATCGAGGTTCAGCGCCAGGAGTTCAAGCGCCTCGGCGTGATCGGCCGCTGGGGCGATCCCTACCTCACCATGAAATTCGACTCCGAGGCGCTGATCGCGGCCGAACTGATGAAGTTCGCCGCCAACGGAATGCTCTACCGCGGCTCGAAGCCGGTCATGTGGTCGGTCGTCGAGGGCACGGCGCTCGCCGAGGCGGAGGTCGAGTATCTCGACCATGAATCGGACACGATCTGGGCGAAATTTCCGGTGGTCGGCGGGGCCCACGATCTCGTCGGCGCCTCGGTCGTCATCTGGACGACGACGCCGTGGACGATTCCCGGCAACCGCGCAATCAGCTATTCCGGCCGCCTGCCCTACGGCCTGTACGAGGTGACGGCTGCACCCGACGGCAACTGGGCGAAAGCCGGCGACCGGCTGATTCTGGCCGACGCCCTCGCCGCCGACGTCATGGGCGCGGCGCGGGTCGACGGGTTCGAGAAGCGGCGGGCGGTCGACGCGGACGATCTGGCGGCGGCGACCTGCGCCCATCCGTTGCGCGATGCCGGCCTGGGCGGGTACGGGTTCGACGTGCCGCTGCTCGCCGGCGAGCACGTCACCGACGATGCCGGCACCGGCTTCGTCCACACCGCGCCCGGCCACGGCCGGGAGGACTTCGAGGCCTGGACCGGCGCGGAAGCCGAACTCGGGAACCGGGGCATCGACACCGCGATCCCCTTTACCGTCGGGCCGGACGGCGCGTTCACCGAAGATGCGCCCGGCTTCACCGGCGAATTCGTCATCACCGACAAGGGCAAGAAGGGCGGCGCCAACAAGGCGGTCATCGACGCCCTGGCCGCGGCCGATGCCCTGATCGCGCGCGGGCGGCTGACGCACCAGTATCCCCACTCCTGGCGCTCGAAGAAGCCGGTCATCTTCCGCAACACGCCGCAATGGTTCATCGGCATGGGCGATGGCGAAGCGGACGGCCTGCGCAAGACCGCGCTCGACGCCATCGATGCCACCCGCTTCTTCCCCGCGACGGGCCGGAACCGCCTCTACGCGATGATCGAGCAGCGGCCCGACTGGGTGATCTCGCGCCAGCGCGCCTGGGGCGTGCCGATCGCCGTGTTCGCCGACCCGGCGACCGGCGAGGTGCTGAACGATCCGGCGGTCAACGCGCGCATCATCGAAGCCTTCCGCGAAGAGAGTTCCGACGCCTGGTTCCGGGACGACGCGCGCGAACGCTTCCTCGGCGAGGCGCACCGGGACGGCCCGTGGCAGAAGGTGGACGATATCCTCGACGTCTGGTTCGAGAGCGGCTGCACCCACGCCTTCTGCCTGGAGCAGGAGCCGGACGATCTGGTCTGGCCGGCCTCGCTCTATCTCGAAGGCTCGGACCAGCATCGCGGCTGGTTCCATTCCTCCCTGCTCGAATCCTGCGGTACCCGCGGCCGGGCGCCCTACGAGGCGGTGCTGACCCACGGTTTCGTGACGGACGAGGACGGCCGCAAGATGTCCAAGTCCCTGGGCAACGTCACCGCGCCCCAGGAAATCTGCGACCGGTACGGCGCCGATATCCTGCGCCTGTGGGTCGTCGCCTCGGACTATTCCGAAGACCTGCGCATCGGCCCGGAGATCGTCAAACAGCAGGCCGACACCTACCGCCGCCTGCGCAACACGCTGCGCTTCATTCTCGGCAACGTCTCCGGATTCTCGGACGAAGAGAGGGTTGCGCCGGCCGACATGCCGGAGCTGGAGCGCTGGGTGCTCCACCGGCTGCACGCGCTGGACGGCGAATTGCGCAAGGCCTGCGACGCCTTCGAGTTCCACGGTTTCTATGCCGCCCTGCACCACTTCTGCGCCACCGAACTGTCGGCCTTCTATCTCGATATCCGCAAGGATGCGCTCTATTGCGACCGGCCGGATTCGCTGCGGCGGCGGGCAGCGCGCACGGTGCTGGACATCCTGTTCGACTGCCTGACCGCCTGGCTCGCGCCGGTGATCTGCTTTACCGCGGAAGAGGCCTGGTCGGCGCGCCACGGCGGCAAGGCCGGCAGCGTTCATCTGCGCACCTTCCCCGACATCCCGGCGGCGTGGCGCGACGACACCCTGGCCGCCAAATGGTCGAAGATCCGCGCCTTGAGGCGTGTCGTGACCGGCGCGCTGGAGGAGGAGCGGGCGGCCAAGCGGATCGGCTCGAGCCTGGACGCCGCCCCCGCCATCGAGGCGACTGCGGATTTTGTCGAGGCGATGAAGGGCGTCGATCCTGCCGAAATCGCGATCACTTCCGCGGCGACGCTTGCATCGTGCGACGAACCCCGGGGTACGTTCGCCATGCCGGAGGTCGCCGGCGTGGCAGTGACGCCGGCGCCGGCCGAACATCCGAAATGCGCCCGGTGCTGGAAGAAACTGCCGGATGTCGGCGCCGATCCGGACGTGCCGGAAACCTGCGGCCGCTGCGCCGACGCGGTCCGGGCCCATCGGGTCCGGACTCTTCGCTAAGGGTCCACTATGGCCGTCCGGCGATACGGCTTCGTCGCCGGCCTCGGCGCCCTGATCCTGGCGCTCGACCAGATCAGCAAGGTCTGGGTTCTCGGCGCCCTCAGCGCCGCCCGCCCGGCGATCGAGGTCACCTCGTTCCTCAATATCGTCCTGGTCTGGAACCGGGGCATCAGCTTCGGGCTGTTCGACCGCGAATCCGATTGGCAACCCTGGTTCCTCGTCGGTCTGAGCCTGGTCATCGTGGCCGGCCTGCTGGTCTGGCTGCGCACGGCGCGCGGCCGCTGGACGGCGCTGGCGATCGCCCTGGTCGCCGGCGGCGCCATCGGCAATGCGGTCGACCGCGTGCGCCTGGGCGCCGTGGTCGATTTTGTCGACTTCCATACCGGCGGCTGGCATTTCGCGGCCTTCAACGTGGCGGACGCGGCGATCACCTGCGGCGTCGCGGTATTGTTGGCCGTTTCCTTGTTCGGCGGCCGGAGGGACGCTACATAACCGCGACATCCGGCCGGCGGCGGGTTCGGGCAATCTGCTGTGGGCAATCTGCTGTGGGGATGAACGCGATGACGAAATCGGTAGGGTCCGGGCGGCGGGTTGCGGTCCTCGCGTCCGTTCTGGGGGCGGCGCTTGCGCTCAGCGCCTGCGGTTTTCTCGACGACGCCCTCAAGGGCACCAATCCGATCGCGAAGGAACTCGACAGGACGGCTCGCAAGGGCGCGTCCGACCGTCCGGACCGGTCCCTGTCGATTCCGCCGGGCTATTCGCTGCTGCCGCCGGTCGACGCGGCCGGAAGCGGCAGCGCGCCGGGCGCCGCAACGGGCGGCAAGGCCGGCGATGCCGCCGCCGGAGCCCCGGCGTCGAAGAAGATCGACCTCGGCGCCGCCAGGGGCGGCGAAGCGGTGACCCGCCAGACCGTCGTGACGAACCGCGGAACCGTCAAGGAAGAGAGCCCGGGCGAGGGCGAGAAGGAACCGTCGAACCGGCCCGCCAGGAAGAACTGACCGCCGTTCGGCGCAGCCGGCCTGCCGGCGCCCGCCGGGTCCGCGGCGCCCGTTCCGGCACTGCGGCCGGCCTTGCCACATCCCGGCCACAAGTTGCAGCGATGAAGGGCGCACAAGACGTCGTACGGGGACGTCGGACGGGCGGCCTGCCGCGCGGCCGGTCCGGCGAGCGAATGCAGGAGAATGTCGTGTTCGGTGGAAAAATCGCACGCCGCATGCCGTGGCCGGCGCCGGTCCTCGCCGCCCTGCTTTTGATCTGCGTCGCGGCCGCGTCCGGCGGCCTGGCGGCAGCGCAGGAGCCGCAGCGCCGGGGCCTGTTCGACGCCGAGACCTTCACCCTGAAGAACGGCCTGCGCGGGGTCGTCATCGTCAACCGGCGGGCGCCGGTCGCGCTCCACATGCTCTGGTACCGGGCCGGCGCCATCGACGAGCCGGCCGGCAACTCCGGCATCGCCCATTTCCTCGAACACCTGCTGTTCAAGGGCACGAAAACCCTGAAATCCGGCGAATTTTCCAGGATCGTCGCCGCCAATGGCGGCCGGGAAAACGCCTTCACCAGCTGGGACTACACCGGCTACTACCAATTCGTCGCCAAAGACCGCTTGGCCCGGATGATGGAAATCGAGGCGGACCGCATGGCGAATCTGGTGCTGTCGGAAGAGGAGGTCCGCCAGGAGCGGCAGGTCATCCTCGAGGAACGGCGGTCCCGTATCGACGGCCGGCCGTCGTCGATCCTGTGGGAGCAGGCGCGCCGCGCCCTCTATCTCAACCATCGCTACGGCCGCCCGATCATCGGCTGGATGCACGAAATGGAGCAGCTGTCGCGCCGGGACGCGCTCGATTTCTACAAGAAGTATTACGGCCCGAATAACGCGGTCCTGGTCGTCGCCGGCGATGTCGACCCGGCCGAGGTACGCCGCCTGGCGGAGAAATATTACGGCCCCGTGGCGCGGGCGAAGCCGCCGCCGCGCCGCAAGCTGCTGGAGCCGCCGCAACGCGCGGAGCGCCGGGTGATCTACCGCGATGCCCGGGTGCGCCGGCCGTCGTTCGGACGGATGTATTTCGCGCCCGGCTACAACAGCAGCGGCGCGGAGCACGCCTACGCCCTGCAGGTGCTGGCCCGGCTGCTCGGCGCGTCGTCGACCAGCCTGCTTTACCGGAGCCTCGTGGTGCGCCGGAAGCTGGCGACCGCCGCGGGCGCCGACTACGGCGCGAACCGGCGCGGCCCGTCCGACTTCTACGTCTATGCGTCGCCGCGGCCCGGCGTCGGCATCGATGCGCTCGAAAAGGCGGTCGACGCCGAGCTGGACAAGATCCTGAAGCACGGCGTTTCCGCGGAAGATGTCGAAGCGGCGAAGCAGCAGTTGCAGGATATGGCGATCTTCGCCCGCGACAGCCTGCGGAGCGGCGCCCACGCGGTCGCGACGGCGCTTATCGCCGGCCGCACGGTCCAGGACGTCGAGCAATGGCCGGCCCGGATCGGCGCCGTGACGGTCGACCAGGTCAACGCGGCGGCGCGTTATGTCCTGCAGCGGCGGAAATCCGTCACCGCCCTTCTGCTGCCGGACAGATCCGACGAAACGAGGAAGGCCGAGGTGCAAAAGCAATGACGGTCCTCCAGCGCATCGCCGGGCCGGCTGCGGCGCTCGCGGCCGGCGCGCTCGCCCTGTTCGCCGTCTCCGCCGCGTCGGCGGCCGTCGAGGTCCGCAAGGTCGTCAGCCCGTCCGGCATCGTTGCGTGGCTGGTCGAGGACCGCAGCAATCCGATCGTCTCCGTGAGTTTCGGGTTCCGCGCCGGCGGGTCCTACGATCCCCCCGGCAAGGAAGGGCTGGCCGAACTCGCGTCCGTCCTGCTGGACGAAGGCGCCGGGCCGATGGATGCGCTGGCCTTCCAGAAAAAGCTCGAAAAGCTGTCGATCCGGCTGAACTTCGAGGTCGGCCGCGACCAGTTCCGCGGCACGCTCAGAACCTTGAGCCGCAACCGCGACGCGGCGTTCGAGACGATCGGCCTGGCGCTCTCCCGGCCGCGCTTCGACGTCGACGCGGTGGAGCGCATGCGCGCCGGCCTGCTATCGACCTATCTGCGCAACAGCCGACGGCCGCGCTACCTTGCGCGCCGCACCTTCTGGTCGTCGGCCTATCCGGACCACCCCTACGGCCGCCCGGTTTCCGGCACCGACAAGAGCCTCGGCGCGATCTCCCGGGCCGACCTGCAACGCTTCGTCGCCGACAATTTCACCCGGGACAACCTGTTCGTCGGCGTCGTGGGCGACGTGACGCCGGCCCGGCTGGCCGTGCTGCTCGACAAGGCGTTCGGCGGCCTGCCCGCGCAACAGAAGGCGCGCCCGGTGCCGGCCGCAGCGCCGAAGCTGCCGGGCGGAATCTCGGTCAGGCAGTTCGATACGCCGCAAAGCGTCGTCATGTTCGGCCAGCCGGGCCTGCCGCGCCGGCATCCGGACTATTACGCGGCCTATATCCTGAACCATATTCTGGGCGGCGGCGGCTTTACCTCCCGGCTTTACCTCGAGATCCGGGAGAAACGCGGCCTGGCCTATTCGGTCTACTCCTATCTCTGGCCGATGCGGCGCACGGCCCTGATGCTCGGGGGCGTGGCGACCCAGAATGCGCGAGTCGCCGAATCGGTCGCGATCGTCCGGGCGGAATGGGCCCGCATGGCGGAAACCGGGCCGAGCGCCGAAGAGTTGGCCGCGGCCAAGAAATTCCTGACCGGCAGCTATCCGCTGCGCTTTTCCAGTTCCCCGCAAATTGCCGACATGCTGGTCGGGTTGCAGTTCGAGGGCCTGGAGCCGGATTATTTCGCCGAACGGAACGGCCTGATCGAAAGGGTTACGCTGGCCGATGTCCGGCGCGTGGCCAAAAGCCTGCTGAAACCGGACCGGCTGACCTTCTTCATTGTCGGCAGGCCGGCCGGCCTGTAAGCACGCACGGTCGAACACCATCGTGCCGGCCGGCGCCGGCCCGGACCCGGCCGAACGCCATGACCTCCCTCTATTCGCAGGACATTTCCGGCATCTTTTCGGCGGCGTGCGGCGCGGGCGGGCTGCCGGAGGCCGGCTTCGACGCCGTGTGCGGCGAAGCCTGGGCCGCCCTGCAGCGGCTGCGCAGGGAACACGCGGAGGGCGCGCCGCTGATGCGCCACGCCTTCCGCGACGAGGATTTGCCGGCGATCGAGGCTGCGGCCCGCAACCTGTCCGGCCGGGGCTCGAGGATTTTGGCCATCGGCACCGGCGGCTCGTCGCTCGGCGCCCGGACGCTGTGCGCAACCGCGCCGGCCCGGCGGACGATCTTCGTGGAGAACGCCGATCCGGACACCGTGGCCCGGACGGCGGCAAGCGACATTGCCGGCAGCGCCTTCCTCGCCGTTTCGAAATCCGGCGCCACCGCCGAGACCCTCGCGGTCTTCGCGCAATATTGGGCGGCGGCGGCGGATGCGCTGGGACCGGCCGAAGCGGCGGCGCGCTTCCTCGTCGTCACCGGGCCGCAGGAGTCGCCGCTGCGCCGGCTCGCCCGGCGGCACGGCATCGAAATTCTGGACCACGAGCCGGATGTCGTCGGCCGCATGGCGATTCTCGCCAATGTCGGGCTGCTGCCGGCCGCGATAGACGGCGTCGACGTTCGCGCGGTGCGGGCCGGGGCGCGCAGCGTTGCGGAGCAGGCGCTGAGCGCGCCGGCTGCGGCGGACTGCCCGCCGGCGCTCGGTGCGGCGATGCAGGTGGCGCTCATGCGCGAACGGGGCGCGCGCGCCAGCATCCTGATGCCCTACGCCGACCGGCTGGCGGAATTTTCCCTGTGGTACTGCCAGCTCTGGGCCGAGAGCCTGGGCAAGGCGGGCTGCGGCAGCATGCCCTATCCGGCCCTCGGCATGGTCGACCAGCACAGCCAGCTCCAGTTCTGGCTCGACGGCCCGCCGGTCGGCGTCTACACGATCGTCGACCTGCCGCCCGCCGAGGCGCCGCCGCTGCGCTTCGACGAGTCCGGCCTGGACTGGCTGGACGGCCGGACCCTCGGCGAACTCATGGCGGCTGCGGCGCAGTCAACCGCCCGGATTCTGGAGCAAAACGGCCGCCCGGTGCGGCGGATCCGGCTCTCCGCGGCGCGCGTCGACGCCGAGGCGGTCGGCGCGCTGGCGATGCATTTCATGCTGGAGACGGCGCTCGCCGGATACATGCTGGGAGTCGATCCCTACAGCCAGCCCGCGGTTGACGCCGGAAAGGCGCTGATGCGCGATTTTCTCTCGAAATCCGGCGAAAGATGATTTACATTATCTGGTGAATGATTCGCCTCCTTCCACCAGATGTTGTTAACCGCATTGCGGCGGGCGAAGTGATCGAGCGCCCGGCGGCGGTCGTCAAGGAACTGGTCGAAAACGCCATCGACGCCGGCGCGCGCAAGATCGATGCGGTCGTGCGCAACGGCGGGCGGAGCTATATCGCCGTGACCGACGACGGCTGCGGCATGGGGCGCAAGGCGCTGTCGCTCGCGGTGGAGCGGCACGCCACCAGCAAGCTGCCGGACGACGACCTCGTCAACATTTCGACCCTCGGCTTCCGCGGCGAGGCCCTGCCCTCGATCGGCGCGGTCAGCCGGCTCAAGATCACGACCCGGGGCGCGGCTTCCGATACGGGCTGGACGATCCATATCCAGGGCGGCCTGCGCGGCATCCCCGGACCGGCGCCCATGCCCGACGGGACCAAGGTCGAGGTGTTCGACCTGTTCTACGCCACGCCGGCGCGGCTCAAATTCCTCAAGAGCGAGCGCAGCGAGCAGCAGGCGGTGTGCGATACCGTCAACCGGCTGGCAATGGCGCATCCGGAGATCGGTTTCACCCTGCGCGGCGACGGCGAACGCCCGCTGGTCGCCCTGCCGGTCAACACCGGGGACATGTTCGACATCCGGCTGGCGCGCCTCTCGGCCATTCTGGGCAAGGACTTTGCCGACAATGCCGTGCGCGTCGACGCCGTGCGCGACACCATGCGGCTGACCGGCCATATCGGCGTGCCGACCCTGCACCGGGGCACCGCGCGTCACCAGTTCCTGTTCGTCAACGGCCGGCCGGTCAAGGACCGCCTGATGACCGGCACCGTCCGCGGCGCCTATCGGGATTTCCTGGCGCGCGACCGCCATCCCGTCGTCGCCCTGTTCCTCGATATTTCGCCGGACGAGGTGGACGTCAATGTCCATCCGGCGAAGGCGGAGGTCCGGTTCCGCGATTCGGGCGCGGTGCGCGGGATGATCGTCAGCGCCCTGCGCCACGCGCTGGCCGAAGCCGGCCACCGGGCATCGACGACCGTCGCGGATGCGGCGCTCGGCGCGTTCCGCCCGTCGAACGGCAGCGCCGCGCCGTCCCCCGCGCCGGACTACCCGGCCAACGGCACCCCCATCGACGGTCACGGCCCGGCGTTCGGCAGCATGGCGGAGGCGGCGACCGCGTGGCAAGGCCCGAACCCGCCGCACCGGCCGGCGAGCGGGACATTCGACGGCATGACGGCGCCGTCGGCGCGCCCGGGCGAGTTCCCGGAGCCCGATGAGTCCGCGTTCGACAACCCTCTCGGTGCCGCCCGGGCCCAGGTCCACCGCACCTATATCGTGTCCCAGACCGCCGACGGGATCGTGATCGTCGACCAGCATGCGGCGCATGAGCGGCTGGTCTACGAGGAGATGAAGGCCGCGCTCGCCAACGGCGGCGTTCACCGCCAGGGCCTGCTGATCCCGGAAGTCGTCGAGCTGGAGGACGAAGCGGCCAACGCCCTGATCGCGCGGCGCGGCGATCTGGCGGAATTCGGGCTGGCGATCGAGAAATTCGGCGGCGGCGCCATCGTCGTGCGCGAATATCCGGCGCTGCTGGGCGACGGCGACATCCAGGGCCTGGTGCGCGACCTGGCCGACGAGATCGTCGAAATGGGCGGCGACTTCTCGCTCAAGGAGAAGCTGGACGAGGTGTGCGGCACGATCGCCTGCCACAGTTCGATCCGCGCCGGACGGTCGATGAACGGCGACGAGATGAACGCGCTCCTGCGCCAGATGGAAGCCACGCCCCACAGCGGCCAGTGCAATCACGGCCGCCCGACCTATGTCGAGCTGAAGCTGGACGATCTCGAGCGGCTGTTCGGCCGGCGATAGGTCTTCAGACGGCGATTGCCGGCCAGCGATCCTGCCACGGTTGCGCCGCTTCCAGTTGCCCGGCGAGACGGAACAGCGTCGCCTCGCCGCCGTAGCGCCCGGCGAACTGCACGCCGACCGGCAATCCCGCGTCGTTCCAGGCCAGCGGCACGGTCATCGCCGGCTGCCCGGTCAGGTTGAACAGCGGCGTGTGCGAGCTGAACTGCGCCACGGCCCGGCGGGCCGGGCGGCGGGTTTCCTCCGTCCAGACGAAGCTGCCCACCGGCAGGGGCGGCGCGGCGACGGTCGGCGTGAGCAGGATATCCCGGTCCTCGAAGAAGCGGCCGACGATGCGCGCGACGCCCTGGGCGTCCTGGACCGCACGCAGATAGTCGGCCGCGCCGACCTGCTGCGAGATTTCGTACATGCGCCAGGTCCAGGGCTCGAAACAGTCCGGCGCGGGCTTCCTGCCCAGGCGGCGCGACCAGTCGGCGATCGTCCAGCCGAACATGCCGGTCCACAGGTCGGAGAACAGCCCGGCGATCGCCTCCCAGTCGACATCCGGTTCGGCGTAATCGACGCGGTGGCCGAGGGATTCGCACAGCCGGGCCGCGTTCTCGACCGCAGCGACGCAATCCGGATGGACGTCGCAGCCGTTCATCGAGCCGGTCATCACGGCGATCCTGAGCACGCCCGGATCGGCGCCGACCTCCTTCGCGAACGGCCGGGCCGGCGGCGCTGGCGCGTAGGGATCGCCGGGCGTGGCGCCGGCCGTCGCATCGAGGATCGCCGCGCTGTCGCGCACCGAGCGGCTGACGACATGTTCGTGGACGATGCCGTTGCCGATATCGCCGTAATGCGGCGCCAGCGAATTGCGCCCGCGCGTCGGCTTCAGGCCGAACAGGCCGCAGCAGGACGCCGGGATGCGGATCGAGCCGCCGCCGTCGTTGGCGTGGACGACCGGCACCAGGCCGGCCGCGACCGCCGCCGCCGAACCGCCGCTGGAGCCGCCGGTCATGCGGCCGGTGTCCCACGGGTTGCGCGCCGGGCCGAACAGTTCCGGCTCTGCGGTCGGCAGCAGGCCGAATTCGGACGTGTTGGTCTTGCCCAGCGTCACCAGGCCGGCGGCGCGGTAGCGGGCGACCAGTTCGCTGTCTCCGCCGGAAACGTAGCCCGCGAGGAACCGCGATCCCTCGGTCATCGGTTCGTCGGCGAATTCGGCTGCCAAATCTTTCAGAAGAAACGGAACGCCGCGAAACGGCCCGTCCGGCAGGTCGCCGGCCGCGGCCTGTCGGGCCCGGTCGAACATCGGATGGACGACGGCGTTCAGCGCCGGATTGAGCCGTTCGATCCGGGCGATGGCGGCGTCGACGAGTTCGGCGGCGCTGACCTCGCCCCGCCGGACGAGCGCCGCCTGGTCCGTTGCGTCCAGTTTCCAGAGATCGCCGAAGCCGGTCATGCCGTTTGCCTCTCTTCCAGCAGCATCGCGACGATGCCGCGGCAGCCGGCCTCGATCAGGTCGAGCGCCAGCTCGTAGTCTTCCGGGCCGCCGTAGTAAGGGTCGGGCACGTCCCGCCGCCCGGCGCCGGGCGCGACCTAGAAAAACCGCCCGCTCCCGTCCCCGCCCCCCCCCCGCGCCCCCCGCCCGCCCCCGCCGCGACCCCCCCCGGACAACGCAAAGATGAAGGA
>VXNK01000068.1 GCA_009840595.1 Rhodospirillaceae bacterium
AAACTGCCGCTTCGCACAGACCCGCCACAAGGCCGGTCAGGCCGGACGCTTACCGTCGTCGTACGGCGCCGCGGGAACCTTGCCCCAGACCGGGCCGGGCCAGGCCGGATCGGTCGCAAAGCGGGCGATGATGTGGACATGCAGTTGCGGCACCTGGTTGCCCAGCGCCGCGACGTTCATCTTGTCCGGCCGGAACAGGTCGACGAGCGCCCGGCTGCACCGGCGGATTTCTTCGAGGGCGGTAATGCCGTCCTCTTCGCTCAGGTCGTGCAGGTCGCGCAGGCCCTCGCGCCGCGGCGACAGCACCAGCCAGGGATAGGTGGCGTCCTTCGACAGCAGTACCCGGCACAGATCCAGATCGCAGACCGGCACGGTCTCGTCGGCGAGTTGCGGATGAAGCGCGTACATCGCCCGGCGCCCGGCTACTTGCCGCCCTCGACATCAGCGGCGACGCGCAGGCTGACAATTTTGTCCGGCTGCGCCGGCGGCTCGCCCGGCGCGATGCCATCGATCAGGTCCATGCCTTCGACCACCTTGCCCCAGATCGTGTACTGGCCGTTCAGGTGCGGCGCCGGGGCGAAGCAGATGAACCACTGGCTGTCGCCGCTGTTCGGGTCGGCGGTGCGCGCCATGCCGATGGTGCCGCGCTCGAAGGAGAGGTCGCGGGAAAATTCCGCCGGCAGTTTCTTGCCACTGCCGCCCCGGCCCGTGCCGGTCGGATCGCCGGTCTGGGCCATGAAGCCCGGAATGACCCGGTGGAAGACGATGCCGTCGTAGAATTTCTCGCGCGCCAGTTCCTTGATCCGCGCGACATGTTTGGGCGCCGAGTCGGGATAGAGTTCGATGGCGACGCGGCCGCTTGTCAGTTCGAGATAGAGCATGTTTTCCGGCTTTCGGGAGTTCTGCGCGCCGGCAGGGGCGGCAACGGCCAGAGCCAGCGCGACGGTGGCGACCACAGCAAGAAACCCCCGGACGGCGCTGCGCGCGCCGCGGACTGCCGGCTGCGACGGGAGGCGGGTAATCATGCCGGTGGCATAGCGCGCCGGCTCCGGCATGGCCAGCGGGCCGCGGCAATCCGGCAGGGTGCGCCGGCGGCCGGCCGTGTTGCGCTGCGTGGCCGGCACCTCATTATGGCGCCGGCGGCCGGAAGAGGGGCGCGGAAAGGCAACGGGAGACGGACATGGCAAAGACCGGCTTTATCGGCCTGGGCGCGATGGGGCAGCCGATGGCGGCCAATCTCGGGCGCCAGGGCCACGATCTGTTCGTCTACGACATTTTCCAGCACCGCACGCCGCCGCTTCGCGACCTCGGCGCGACCGTCGCCGGGTCCGTCGCCGAGGTCGCCGAGCAGGCCGGCGTCGTCGTGACGATGGTGCCGGATTCGCCCGAGGTCGAAGCGGTTGTCCTCGGCCCCGGCGGCATTCTCGACTCCGGCACCGCAGGCCAGCTCGTCATGGATATGAGCACGATCGCGCCCGAGACGACCGACCGGGTGGCGGCGGCGCTGCACGAGGCGGGCCGGGCCTTTGTCGATGCGCCGGTCGGCCGGCTGGTCACCCATGCCGAGGCCGGCACTTCGCTCTTCATGGTCGGCGCTGCGGATACGGATCTGGAACGGGTGCGGCCGCTGCTCGAAGCGATGGGCGACACGATCCTGCATTGCGGCGGCCCCGGGGCCGGAATCCGCTCCAAGCTGGTCAACAATTTCCTGGTCGTGGGCATCAACCAGATGAATGCCGAGGCGCTGGCCCTCGCCCAGGGCTTCGGCCTGGACCTGGCGACCATCCTGAAGGTGATCGGCGGCACGACCGCGTCCAACGGGCAGCTGTCGGTCAACTGGCCGAACAAGGTGCTGAAGGGGGATCTTTCGCCCGGCTTCCGGCTGGCGCTCGCGCATAAGGACGTTTCGCTGGCGGTCGAATCGGCCCGCAAGATGGGCATTCCGGTCTTTGCCGGCGCGGTCGCCCGCGAAGGCTGCGCCATGGGCATGGCGACAGACGGCTACGCCGACAATGATTTCTCCGGGATCGCTGACGCGGTTGCCGGGCTCGCCAACCTGCCGCCGCCGCGGCTGGCCTGACCTCCGGAAACCGGCGGCACGGGCGGGACCGGCGGGCGGCCGGCACGCTATTCCTGCGCCCGGCGGCTGTGAAGCCCTGCACGGCCCGCCGACCTGCCACAAATCCGCGCGCAGACTGGGAATTCCTTTCTGGCGCGGGAAATGCGGCTAGCATTCCGGTATGACGCCGCCCGCGGACCGCGCAGGACTGATCGCCGGCACCGACATGCCGACGCAAAGCTGGATCGACCGGGCCCTGCCGCGGCCGGCGCGGCCCTATGCGCGGCTGATGCGCCTCGACCGGCCGATCGGGACGTGGCTGCTGCTGTTTCCGGGATGGTGGTCGGTTGCCCTGGCGTTCGAGACGCTGGCATGGCGCTGGGACAGCGCGGGGCGTTTCCTCTGGCTCATGGCCCTGTTCGGCGCGGGCGCCCTGCTGATGCGCGGGGCGGGCTGCACTTGGAACGACATAACAGACCGGGAGTTCGACGCTAAGGTGGAGCGCACGCGGACCCGGCCGATTCCGAGCGGCCAGGTCTCGGTCAAACAGGCGGTTGCCTTCATGGCCCTTCTGATGGCTGTCGCCTTCGGCATCCTGCTCCAGTTCAACGGCTTTGCCGTCCTGGTCGGCGTGGCGTCGCTCGCCATCGTGTTCGTCTACCCGCTGATGAAGCGGGTGACCTACTGGCCGCAGATCGTGCTCGGGCTGGCGTTCAACTGGGGTGCCCTGCTCGGCTGGGCGGCCGTGCGCGGCGATCTCGGCTGGCCGCCGGTCCTGCTCTATATCGCCGGCATCTTCTGGACCCTCGGATACGACACGATTTATGCCCACCAGGACAAGGAAGACGACATCCTGATCGGCGTGAAATCCAGCGCGCTGAAGCTGGGCGCCAACACCCGGCCGTGGCTGTGGTTCTTCTACGGGATGGCAGCGCTCCTGATCGCCGCCGCCGGATGGCTCGACGGTCTCGGCCCGGCATTCTGGATCGGTTTCGCCCTGGGTGTTGTGCAGCTCGGCTGGCAGGCGGCCAAAGTCGATATCGACGATCCGGCCGATTGCCTGCGTATCTTCAAATCCAACCGGGCGTTCGGCTGGTGCCTGCTGCTCGGCCTGACGGCGGACCTGGTGCCTTAAAACGCATCCGGCTGCGATGCCGGCGCCGCAGCGCCGCTGTCGGCCGGATATGAAGGGTCAGCGCCGCCGGATCGCCCAGCGCACCGCGCGCGGCTCCGTGCCGCGATATTCGCCGGACAGCACGATCTGGCGGGTGCGCTGCCGCCCGGTGCGCCCGCCCTGGTAGAAACTGTCCTCGACCCCGATGGTCACGCCGCTTTCGGTATGGAACTGCCAGCTTCCCGCTCCCGGGCGGCTGAAATTGATGATCCGGCCGCCGGTTTCCCACATAGACATCGAATCGATGGTAACGTCCGGGTGGAGGTGGAAGCGGATGGCGAAGGCGGCGTCCGGATTGCGCCGGGCTTTCTCCGGCCGCGACAGGATATCCTGACCCCGGACATCCTCGCCGTTGGACGACACATAAATGCGCCGCTTGTGTACGACGTCGAAGGCCGGCCCGTAGCCGTCGTGGCCGCCCTCTATCACCACGGCGCCTTCCCGGTTCTTTCGCTCCGCCGTGACCTTCGCCGGCCGCCGGCCGAGACCGCCGTTGCGGTACAGTTGCGACGAGTTCCGGTCGTCGACGATCAGCGTCGAATGGGCGGCCGATACGCGCCCGGTGAAAGCCCATTCGCTGTTCGGCTTCCAATGGCTGCCGCAGTTGACGATCAGCCGGACCCGGCCGGCGCTCATCTCGAAGCTCAACAGCCCGGCATGGGCCAGATCGTCGTGCCCCGCCGGCGGCGGCGCGCCGGTGTCCATGACGACCGTCGTACGACCGGCTGCGACGCGCTGGAAGCCGGTGTGCGGCGGATGCTCGGGCGGGTTCCCGGTCGAGCCGGACTGGTTCAGCGTCAGGTCGATCTGCCAGTCCTGCTCCTCGAATCCGCCGTTGAACACGCCGAGCCCGCCGTCGCCGAGGCGCATGCCGCGCAGCATCGGCGCCGCCCGGTCGATCGCCCCCTGCACGACGGGCGAGGAATCCTGATGGCTCGACGCCAGGACGCTGCGCACGTCGATCAGATCGCGCAGAATGGCGTGCTGCAGGGTCGGGCAGCGCTCGGCCGCCCCGCCGTCGGCGTGGATCCGGTGCTCGATTTCATGCTCCAGCAGCGCCAGGCCCTTGTAGAGCCGGGGCTGGGCGCTGGGCAGGCAGGCGCCGACGTAGATCAGGCCCTTGGCCGCCCGGACTCGTTTGGTGCCGCGGGTCGACTTCCGCGTCACATGGGCCAGATGTTTCGACTGGCGGGCGATGCTCTGGATGACCCGGCCGCGGAACCGCTCCTCGCCGCCGCGGCAGAAATAGTCGTACTGGCTCAGCCAGTTGACGAGCCGTTCGGCGGCGATGTCGGAGCGCCAGCCGTGATGGTGATACCGGCCGAACCGGTCGATCCAGTCGCTGATCATTTCCCGGCCCAGCCGCCGGCCGGCGTCGGAGCCGGTGGCGCGCAGGTCGCGCAGCCAGGCAAAATCGTGCGGCTCCAGCGGCAGCTCCTCGGTGCGCCAGATCTTTTCTTCCCGGAAATTGAAGGCGCCGCGCAGGATGGCCTTGCCGGTCTCCGAATCGCCGGGCCACGGATCGGGCGGCACCAGCAGGACCTGCGTCGCCCGCGTGCTGCCCAGCTGCCACTGGTAGAGCGCGCCGCGATACCAGGTGCCGGCTATGCGCGCGCGCAGGCTGGCGAGCCCGCGCGACACCGATATCGAATAGCCCCTGGCCACGCAGCGCCGCCCCGGGGGTCAGGAACCGCGCAAACGGCGGATGTTCGCCGCATAGCGGTCCGGTCCGCCCTGGAAAACGGCGGTGCCGGCGACAAGCACATTGGCGCCCGCGGCGATCGCAAGCGGCGCCGTCTCGGCGTTGATTCCGCCGTCCACCTCAAGGTCGATCGGCCGGTCCTGCGCCGCGATCATGGTGCGCAGCGTGCGCAGCTTGTCGAGCTGCGAAGCGATGAAGCTCTGGCCGCCGAAACCCGGATTGACCGACATGACCAGGATCAGGTCGACTAGGTCCAGCACCGGTTCGACCGCCGCTGCCGGCGTGCCGGGATTGAGGGAAACGCCCGCCTTGCAGCCCAGGTCCCCGATCCGCTGCAGGGTCCGGTGGAGGTGCGGTCCGGCCTCGGCGTGGACCGTGACGATATCGGCGCCGGCCTCGGCGAAGGCGTCGACGAAGGGGTCGACCGGCGCGATCATCAGATGCACGTCGAAAGTCTTGGCGGAGTGGGGGCGCAGCGCCTTCACCACCCCCGGCCCGATGGTCAGGTTCGGCACGAAGTGGCCGTCCATCACGTCTATATGAATATAGTCCGCTCCGGCGGCGTCGATGGCGCGCACCTCCTCGCCCAGGCGGGCGAAGTCGGCCGACAGGATCGATGGGGCGATGAGCGCGGGTTCTGCCATGGCGGGCGTTCTCCCGGACGGGCCGGCGACGGGATCGGGGAATTTGTTCTATTTGAATGATGTGCCGGCGAAAATGAAGCGATTTGGTGACGGGCGGGCCAAGTTGCCCTTTTCCGGCGATTTCCGTTCAGCCGCGGCGCCGGATCCGGGCGATGAAGAAGCCGTCTATCCCGCCCTGTGTCGCCAGATGGCAGGGCAGGGTCTGCACGTCGCCTTCTGCGGTCAGGGCGGGTGCCATCGGGCCGAGCGCCATTCGGTCGAGCGCCGGGGCGTCGACCGGCGCGCGCTCCAGCGCCGGGTCTTCGGCCAGGAGGCGGGCGATCCGGGCCGGCCCCTCCTCCGCCTCCAGCGAACAGACGGCATAGACCAGATAGCCGCCCGGCCTCAGCTGGGCGGCGGCGTTGGCGAGCAGCGCCGCCTGCACCCGGGCCAGTGCGGCGATATCGGCCTCCGTCTTTGTCCAGGCGATGTCGGGCCGGCGCCTTAGCGTGCCGGTGGCGCTGCACGGCGCATCGAGCAGGATCGCGCCCGCCGGCGCGTCGTTCCGCCAGGCCGCAGCGTCCGCCTCCACGATCGTCGCCTCCAGCCGGAGCCGGCGGAGATTTTCGCGCAGCCGCGTCAGCCGCTGCGCGGAACGGTCGACGGCGACGACCCTGGCGCCGGCCGCCGCCAGCTGCGCCGTCTTGCCGCCCGGCGCCGCGCACAGGTCCAGCACGAGGCCGTCGTCCGGGATCGGCAGCAGGCGCACCGGCAGGGCGGCGGCGGCGTCCTGCACCCACCAGCCGCCGTCCTCGTGGCCGTCTTCGTAACCGTCGAGGTCAGCGACCGGCCCGGCGCCCGACCCGGCCGGCCGGCGCACCGTGTTGCCGGCAAGGATCGCGCCGTCCAGCCGCGCCGCCCAGCCGGCCGGATCGCGGGCGACGCTGATATCGAGCGGCGGTTCGGCGCGCAGGGCGCGGGCGATGTCGCGCGCAACGTCCGGGCCGAAGCGCTCTGTCCAGCGCCCGGCCAGCCAGTCCGGCAGGGCGGAGAGCGGCGCATCGAGCATGGCCTGCAGGCGCCCGCGCTCGCGCAGCGCCCGGCGCAGCACGGCGTTGACCAGGGCGCGGTACCTGCCCAGGCGAAGCGGGCCGGCCAGCGCGACGCTGCTGTCGACCGCGGCATGGTCCGGCACGTCGAGCAGCAGCAGCTGGGCCAATCCGCATTCGAGGAGCACCTGGACGCGCAGGTCCCTGGCCGGCAGCGGCCGGTCGAGCAGGCTGGCCGCCGCCGTCCGCAGAGCGCCGCGGTGGCGCAGCACGGTGAGCGCGAGCCGGTGGGCGAAGCGCCGGTCCCGCGCGTCGGCCAGCCCGTCGAGACGCGGCGGCAGGGTAACATCCAGCGGTAGCCGCCGGTGGAGAATATCGACCAGCACCGCATGGGCGCACAGCCGCGCCGGATCGTGGCCCGGATTCATGCCGGGACTCATGCCGGAAAGCCGGTACTTTTGACCGAGGCCATATCGGGACGGTTCACCCTGCCGTGTAAGGGCCGTATATGGCGGTATCCTTCCTCCCAACTTGGATGGCGGCCCGGTTCGGTGCAAGACGACCCGATGCAGGATGGGGGTGGGGCGACGGGAGAAACGGGAATGGCACAGAAAAAACACCGGACCGGCGTCGCGCCGTCACCGGCGTCGAAGCCCGCCGGACCGGCGGACAACCGGCCTCCCGGCACGCCGGACGATACGCCGGACGGCGCACCGGACGGCAGGGGGGTCGAAGAGCGCGCCGGCGCTTCCGATGCCGGGGAGATCGGCGGGCCCGCCGGCCCGGAGCCGACCCGCTACGGCGACTGGGAGGTCGGCGGCCGCTGCACGGACTTCTGAGCGTGCGGGCAGGCGCGACCGTCTACCGGGTCGGCACCGGCGTTTCGCCGGAATAGTCGTAGAAGCCCCGCCCGACCTTGCGGCCGAGCCAGCCGGCCTCGACATATTTCACGAGCAGCGGGCAGGGCCGGTATTTCGAATCGGCCAGCCCGTCATAGAGCACCTGCATCACGGCGAGCGCGGTATCGAGGCCGATGAAGTCGGCCAGCTCCAGCGGCCCCATCGGGTGGTTGGCGCCCAGCTTCATCGCCGTGTCGATGGCTTCCACCGTGCCGACGCCCTCATAGAGGGTGTAGATCGCCTCGTTGATCATCGGCAGCAGGATGCGGTTGACGATGAAGGCGGGGAAATCCTCGGACTGGGCGACTGTCTTGCCCAGGTTGCGCGCCAGTCCGGCGACCGTGCTGTAGGTCTCCTCGTTGGTCCCCAGCCCGCGGATCAGTTCGATCAGCTGCATCATCGGCACTGGATTCATGAAATGCATGCCGATGAAGCGCTCGGGCCGGTCGGTCACCGCGGCGAGGCGCGTGATCGAGATGGAGGAGGTGTTGGACGCGATGATCGCGTCCTGCTTCAGGTTGCCGGACAGCTGCTTGAGGATGGCGCGCTTGGTCGCCTCGTCCTCGGTCGCCGCCTCGATGACGATGTCGCATTCCTGCATCGCCTCGAGGCCGAGGGACGGCGTGATGCGCGACAGCGCCTCGTCGATATCCCGGTCGGCGATGACCCCGCGGCGCAACTGGCGTTCCAGATTACCCCGGATCGTCGTCATCGCCCGGTCCAGCGCGGCCTCGTCGATATCGTTCAGAACGACGTCATAGCCGTTCAGCGCCGAGACGTGCGCAATTCCGTTGCCCATCTGGCCGGCGCCGATGACGCCCACTTTCTCGATTGTCAGCGTCCCAATCCTTTCAACACCGCGGCCGCCCGCCCGTCGGGGACGGCGGCCGCGCACCGGAGCGTTACCTGCGCACCTCGATATTGTCCAGTTCGGCCGATAATTCCGGCACCGCCTTGAACAGGTCGGCGACCAGGCCGTAGTCCGCCACCTGGAAGATCGGCGCTTCTTCGTCCTTGTTGATCGCCACGATGACCTTCGAATCCTTCATGCCGGCGAGATGCTGGATCGCGCCCGAGATGCCGACGGCGATGTAGAGGTCCGGCGCCACCACCTTGCCGGTCTGGCCGACCTGGTAGTCGTTGGGCACGAAGCCGGCGTCGACCGCCGCGCGCGACGCGCCGACCGCCGCGCCCAGCTTGTCCGCCACCTCCTCCAGCATCGGGAAATTCTCGCCCGATTGCATGCCCCGGCCGCCGGATATCACGACCCGGGCCGAGGTCAGCTCCGGCCGGTCCGAGCGCGACAGTTCCTGGCCGACGAATTCGCTGCCTTCGACGTCGGCGCCGGCGTCGATCGCCTCGACCGGCGCACCGTCGTCCTCGGCGTCGGCGGCGTCGAACGCCGTCTGGCGCACGGTCACAACTTTCACGCCGTCGGTCGAGCGCACGGTCGCCATGGCGTTGCCGGCATAGATCGGCCGGACGAAGGTGTCCGCGCTCTCGACGCCGGTGATGTCGGAAACCTGCTGCACGTCGAGCAGCGCGGCGACGCGCGGCATGACATTCTTGCCGTGGGTGGTCGCCGTCGCAACCAGATGGGTATAACCGCCGGCCAGACCGACGAGCAGGGCCGCCAGGTCTTCGGCCAGGCCGTGCGCCAGATGCGCCCCGTCGGCGTGCAGCACCTTGCCGACGCCGCTGACGCGGGCGGCCTCTGCCGCAACGGCGCCGCAGTTTTCGCCGGCGACCAGCATATGGATGTCGTCGCCCATATCCTGCGCGGCGGCCACGGCGCTGAGCGTCGCGACGTTGAGGCTGGCGTTGTCGTGTTCCGCAAGGACGAGAACCGTCATGTCCCGCCGTCTCCTTCCGTCCGCCGGTCCGGGCTATGGAGCGCCCCGCCGGCCGAAAATCCTGCCGGTCAGATGACCTTCGCTTCGTTCTGCAGCTTGCCGACCAGTTCGGCGACGCTCTCGACCTTGACGCCGCCGGCGCGCTTCTCCGGCTCGACGACGTTCAGCACTTCCAGCCGCGGCGCGGTATCGACGCCGAGCTCGTCCGGCGTCAGCCGGTCGATCGGCTTTTTCTTCGCCTTCATGATGTTGGGCAGCGAGGCGTAGCGCGGCTCGTTGAGGCGCAGGTCGGTGGTGACGACCGCCGGCAGGCTCGTTTTGATGGTTTCCAGTCCGCCGTCGACCTCGCGGGTCACCGTCAGCCCGCCGTTTTCGGCCGTCACGTCGGAGGCGAAGGTCGCCTGCGGCCAGCCGAGCAGGGCGGCGAGCATCTGGCCGGTCTGGTTGGCGTCGTCGTCGATCGCCTGCTTGCCCAGGATCACGATGTCGGGGTTTTCCTTCGCGACCGCGGCGGCGATCAGCTTGGCGACGGCGAGCGGCTCCAGCGGATTGTCGGTCACAACATGGATGCCGCGGTCGGCACCCATGGCGAGCGCGGTGCGGATGGTTTCCTGGCACTGCTGGACGCCGAGGCTGATGGCGACGATCTCGCTCGCCGTGCCGGCCTCCTTCATCCGCACGGCCTCCTCGACCCCGATCTCGTCGAACGGGTTCATGGACATCTTGACGTTCGCGAGCTCGACGCCCGAACCGTCGGATTTCACGCGGACCTTCACGTTGTAGTCGATCACGCGCTTGACAGCGACGAGGACTTTCATCGGCGGCTATTCCGAAGGGGGGCGGCCGGTGCGGCGCCCCTTTGGGTGACAGGGCTGGCGCGCCCGGCGGCGTCCGTTGATCCAAACCGGTATGGCAGGAGGCCGGCTCCGGTATCCGGACCGGCCCCCATTTTTCGCACTGCACCATATTGGATGTTGCAAAACGGAGTCAACGCGCGACGCGCCGCTTCCCGGCCGGGTCCGGCTGCAACGCGGGGCCGCGTCGGCCCTGCCAGCCAAAGGGGCGCCGTCTTACCCGTCCATCCGGCGCAATCCGGCGCGCAAATAGGCTGCGCCGGTTATGACGGTGAGCAGGGCGGCCAGCCAGAGCAGCGCCTCGCCGATCGGCGGCAGCGGCAGCGCCGGCGCCGCCCCGGCGACCAGCAGCACGGCGATGGCGGCGAACTGCGCCGCGGTCTTCCACTTGGCGAGCCGCGACACCGGTATGGCAACCGCGCCGGCAAGGAACTCGCGCAGGCCGGCGACCGCCAGTTCGCGCACCAGGATAATCAGCGCGGCGATGACTCCGGCGTCGGACAGCCGGTCCGTCGCCGCCAGCATGACGAGGGCCGCCGCTACCAGGATCTTGTCGGCGACCGGGTCGAGAAACCGGCCGAAATCGGAGACCTGCCCGGTGCGCCGGGCGAGCCATCCGTCCAGCCAGTCGGTGGCGCCGGCGAGCGCGAACAGACCGAAGGCGGCCCAGTGGAGCGCCGGTTCGGGCAGCCAGAATGCGGCCACGAAAAAGGGGACGACTGCGACCCGGCCGAGGGTCAGGAGGTTCGGGGCCTGCAACAGGGTCGATCGGGATACGGGCAAGGGCGGGCTCCCCGGCGGGCCGACGGCGCTCAGGTCTCGGCGTGGAACCAGTCGAACACGGTCCGGGCGACCGTGCGGCTGATCCCGTCAACATTCTCAAGGTCGCTCAGGCCGGCCCGCTCGATATTGCGCACCGAGCCGAAATGGTTGAGCAGCGCCCGCTTGCGCCGGGCGCCGACGCCGGGAATGTCGTCCAGCGCCGAGCGGGTCCGGGCATTGGCGCGCCGGGTGCGGTGGGCGCCGATGGCGTAGCGGTGCGCCTCGTCGCGCAGCCGCTGCAGGAAATACAGCACCGGATCGTTCGGCGGCAGGCCGAAGCTGCGCCCGTCGGCGGTGTGGAAGGTCTCGCGGCCGGCGTTGCGGTCCGGCCCCTTGGACACCCCGACGACGGGCAGATCGTCGATTCCCAATTCCGCCAGCGCGTCGAGCGCGCTGCCGAGCTGGCCGCGCCCGCCATCGACCAGCCCGAGGTCCGGCCAGGCGCCGGTCTCGCGCGCCGGGTCCTCGCGCAGGGCGCGGCCGAAGCGGCGGGTGAGCACCTCGCGCATCATGGCGTAGTCGTCGCCCGGCGCCAGGCGCGTCGAGCGGATGTTGAATTTCCGATAGGCGTTCTTCACCAACCCGTCCGGGCCGGCGACGATCATGCCGCCGACGGCGTCGGACCCGGAGATGTGGCTGTTGTCGTAGACCTCGATCCGTTCGGGTTGCGCGTCTAGGCCGAAGGTGTCGGCCACCCCTTCGAGCAGCTGCCGCTGGGACGCGTTTTCCGACAGCCGGCGGGTGAGCGCCGCCCTGGCGTTGGCCAGCGCGTGCTCGATCAGCTTGCGCTTGTTGCCGCGCCGGGGCACGGCGAGTTCGACCTTCCGGCCGGCCTTCTCGCTGAGCGCTGCGCCGAGCAGCGCCGCGTCGGCGACCGGCGCGCCGGTCAGGATCAGCCGGGGCGGCGGCTTGTTGTCGTAGAACTGGCCGAGGAACGCCGCGAGGATATCGGCGTCGTCGGCCGACTTGTCGTGCCGCGGATAGTAGGCGCGGTTGCCGTAGTTGCGCCCGGCGCGGAAGAAGAAGACCTGGATGCAGCTGTGCTCGCCCTCGCGCCACGCGGCGACGATGTCGGCATCGTCCGGCACCGGGAGGTTGATGTCCTGGCGCGCCTGGATGTGGGCGAGCGCCTGGATGCGGTCGCGCAGATAGGCGGCGGTTTCGAATTCCAGCGCCTCGGCGGCGGCTTCCATCCGCCCGGCAAGATCGCGCTGGATGGCGCTGTCGCGGCCGGAAAGGAACGCTTCGGCCTGGGCGACCAAGGCGTCGTAATCCGCCTCGCCGATCCGCCCGACGCAGGGTGCGCAGCACCGCTTGATCTGGAACAGCAGGCAGGGCCGCGTGCGCGACGAGAACATCGAGTCGCTGCACGAGCGCAGCAGGAAGGCCCGTTCCAGCGCGTTCAGCGTGCGGTTGACGGCACCGGCCGATGCGAAGGGGCCGTAATAGGACCCGGGCTCGCGCCGGCTGCCGCGGTATTTGGCGATCCGCGGCCAGCGACCGGCCTTTTCCGGCGCGGCGCGCAGGTCTTTTTTGCCGATCCGAATGTAGGGGAAGGATTTGTCATCCCTCAATAGGATATTATACCGGGGACGGAGGCGTTTGATCAGGTTCGATTCGAGCAGCAACGCCTCGACTTCGGTATGGGTCTCGACGATCTCGAGCAGAGCCGTTTCCGCGACCATACGGCGCAGGCGTTCCGGCAGCTTTGCCGGCGCCGTATAGCTGGCGACGCGCCGCCGCAGGCTGCGCGCCTTGCCGACATAGAGCGGCTGGCCGCGGCGGTCGATCATGCGGTAGACGCCGGGCCCGGTGGAGAGCCCGGACAGTTCGGCCTTGAGATACGCGGTGCCGTTCGCCAGGGAGGCCGGCAGGGCGCCTGCGCCGGCCCCGTCCGGCGTTGCCGCGGGGATCGCGGGCGCGCGTTCCTCCCGCGCCGCTTTCGGTCTGGTGCTGGCCGCCATGGTACGCATGTTGCGCCGGTCGCCCGGCACGGTCAATCGGAGGCGCGGTCGATCGGAGGCACGGGCACGCAATGGGCTAGCCGGTTGAATAGGCTTCGATTTTTCGCCCGGCGCCCGCGCCTGCGCTTGTCCACGAAATCTGTGGATAAATCTGTGGGATAACCGTTGTCGGGCGTAATATTCCGCAGAAATCTGCGTCGCGGAATAGATTGCCGCTTTTTTGGGCAAGTTCGACTAAGGTATTGAAAATAAGAAAATTTTATTCGAGCGAGATGTCATAGTTCCGTAACGCGTGCGCAAGGCAGGTACAAAACCCGATTGAGCGGCGCTCTCGAACCGCATGTGAACAAACGCCGTAACCCACGACGCCATATCACTTTTCCGGCCGGAATTTGCGCGGCCTTTCGATCTCCACGCCGACCGCGCCGGTGTCGGCGAAGACATCGAGCTTCTCGACCCGGATGCGCGAGACGCGTACGCGCGGATCGTCCAGGCACATCGCCGCCAGCGCTTCGGCCAGCGTCTCGACGAGATTGTAGTGCCGGGCGTCGACGATCGCGCGCGCCCGGTCGACGATGCCTTCGTAGCTCACAGTGTCGCCCAGCCGGTCGGTGTCGCCCGCCGTGTCGTCGGCGATCGCCAGATCGATGTTCAGCCGGACCCGTTGCGGCGCGTCGCGCTCGTGACGGTAGACGCCGATGCTGCAGGTCAGGACCAGGTCGCGCACGAAAATATGCCGATGGCCGTCCAGCGCGTCGGCCAGCCGCGGCGAATCGGAACCGGCGGCCAGATGGGGAACGATCACTTCCAGCGTTCGCGTCATCGGATTCGGTCCGTCTCTATGAAAAAATCCACACGATGCCGGCGGCGCGGATCATTCCAGGTCGCCGCCGGCCTCGCGCGGCTGCGCCCAGCCCATATGCTGGCCGCCGTCCAAGGCGATCATCTGGCCGGTCATCGACGGCATGGCGAGGATGAACCGCAGCGCGTCGGCAATTTCCTGCGGCGTGCCGGCGCGGCGCAGCGGCAGTTTGCCGATCTGGCGGTCGAAATCGGCCTGACTCTGGCGCTTGCTCGGCAGGGCCGGCCCCGGACCGATCGCGTTGACCCGGATGCGCGGCGCCATCGCCATCGCCATCGTCCGCGTCAGGGTCCACAGCGCCGCCTTGCTCACGGTATAGCTGACGAAATTGGGCGTCGGGTTCAACACGCGCTGGTCGAGCAGGTTGACGATGGCGCCGGACCGGCCGTCCGGGAGCAGCCGGGCCATGTCCTGCATCAGCAGCGCCGGCGCGCGCAGGTTTGCCTCGAGATGCAGGTCCCAGCTCGCCCGGGTCATGTCGCCGATTTCGTCGCGTTCGAATTCGCTGGCGTTGTTGACCAGGCAGCCGACCGGCCCGAATTCCCGGCACACCCGCGGCAGCAGCGCCGCCGCTTCGGCCTCGATCGCCAGGTCGGCCCGGACCGGCGCCGCCGCGCCTCCGGCCCCGCGGATCAGGTCGACGACGTCGCGCGCTTCCCGTTCGGACCGGCGGTAATGGACGGCGACGGTCCAGCCGTCGCCGGCAAGGCTTATCGCGATCGCCCGGCCGATCCGGGCGCCGGCGCCGGTGACGAGTGCGGTCTTCGGATAATCCTGATTCATGGCGGCGGATCGGGCGGCGGATCGGGCGGCTGGGCGGGGTATCAGGCGGGCCGGTACATCGCCGGCATGGCCGACAGTCCGGTAAACTGGGAGACGATATAGGCGGCATAGCACAGCAGCATAATCGTGCCGATTGTCCGGCCCGGCCGGGGCGTCGCGCGAACCAGCGCGAGGAAGCCCAGGGTCACGCCGCCCATGACCCAGAGGTCGAAGGCCAGCACTTCGTCCGGCACGGCGAGCGGCCGGACGAAGGAAACGATGCCGACGATCGCCAGAACGTTGAAGATGCAGCTGCCGATCACGTTGCCGAGCGCCAGTTCGGTGTGGCGGTGGCGCGCCGCTGCGACGGCGGTCGCCAGTTCCGGCAGCGAGGTGCCGATCGCGACGAGGGTGACGCCGATCACGGTCTCGGAGACGCCGGCATCGGCGGCGATGCCGGCGGCGCCGTGAACCAGCAGTTCGGCGCCGCCGACGACGCCGACCAGGCCTAAAATCAGGAGCAGGGCGATCCTGCCCGGCGGGCGGTCGCCGCCGAGTTCGGCGACTTCGTCTTCGATTTCCCGGCGGACCTGCGTGTCCTTGCGGTCGAGGCGGTAGGACTGGACAAGATAGGCTAACAGCCCCAGTACCATGAGCACGCCGAAAATCCGGCCGATCTCGCCTGTGCTCGCCAGGGCGCAGAAGACGGCGGTGGCGGCGATCAGAACGGGGCCGTCCCAGCGGAAGACGGTCGGCCGGACGGCGACCGGCCAGATCAGCGCTGCGGCGCCCAGCACCAGCAGGATGTTAGCGATATTGCTGCCGATGACGTTGCCGACGGCGATCGCCGGCCTGTTTTCCAGAACGGAGACGAGGCTGACGAACAGTTCCGGCGCGCTGGTGCCGGCCGCCACGACCGACAGACCGATAATCAGCGGCGAAACGCCCAGCCGGCCGGCCAGCGAAACCGCGCCCCGGACCAGCCATTCGCCGCCGAGGCAGAGCAGGGCGAGTCCGGCGGCCGCCTCGGCGACGAGCCAGATCATGCCGCTGCAGGACGGGCCGGGCCGCCCGGCCGGGGGCCGGGCCGGGAACGCGGCCCGGCCGGTGTCTGTACGGAAACCGTCATGAATGCCCTTCAGGATCGCCGGCGCTTTCCGGCCGGTCTGTCCGACAGCGTTCGATAACCCCCGCCGCGCTTCCGTTCCCGGAGGCGCCGCACCCGTCGGAAGTTGCTGCCGTCCTTATATATGGCGCGCGCCGGCCCGATTTGAACAGGCAGGGCCCTGCAGGCAAGACCCCGCAGGCAAGACCCTGCAGGCAAGACCCCGCAGGCAAGACCCGGCAGGCAAGACCCGGCAGGCAAGACAGGGCCGGGCGCGCACGCTGCCGTCCGCACCCTTCTGGCCGCAACGGTCCGGCGGCGCAGTCTGCGCTTGCGTCCCCGGTCGGGTATCCTGATATACTCGACGTCGGAAGACTGGCGCGGACGGGCGCCTCGCCAACCCGGTCAGGTCCGGAAGGAAGCAGCCGTAACGAGTTTTGCCCGGGTCGCTGTCCGGTCTTCCACCGTTTCCCTTCGCGTCCGCTTGACGAGCAACTTGGCCGGCGCGGCGCGGCAGCGCGGCGACGCCCGCCCCGGATTTTAATGGCCGACAGTTCCGAATCCGCAGAGACGGCGCCGCCGCAGGACAGCGCGGAATATCGCGTCCTCGCGCGCAAATACCGGCCTGCCACGTTCGACGAACTGATCGGCCAGGACGTCTTGGTCCGCACGCTCACCAACGCCATCCGGCTGAACCGGGTCCACCACGCCTTCATCCTCACCGGCGTGCGCGGCATCGGCAAGACGACGACCGCCCGGCTGATCGCCCGCGCGCTCAACTGCGTCGGGCCCGACGGCGCGGGCGGGCCGACGATCGAGCCGTGCGGCGCCTGCGTCCACTGCGTGGCGATCGCCGAGGACCGCGACGTCGACGTGCTGGAGATGGACGCCGCCTCGAACACCGGCGTGGACGATGTCCGGGAGATCATCGACAGCGCGCGCTACCGGCCGAACGCCGCGCGCTTCAAGATCTACATCGTCGATGAAGTCCACATGCTCAGCCGCAATGCCTTCAACGCCCTGCTGAAGACGCTGGAGGAGCCGCCCGAGCATGTGAAGTTTATCTTCGCGACGACGGAAACCCGCAAGGTTCCGGTGACCATCCTGTCGCGCTGCCAGCGCTTCGACCTGCGCCGGCTCGACGAGGCCGAACTGGCGGCGCATCTGGCCGACATCGCCGGGCGGGAGGGTGCCGAGGTCTCCGAAGACGCGATCGCGGTTCTCGCCCGCGCCGCCGACGGCTCGGTGCGCGACGGGCTTTCGCTGCTCGACCGGGTGATTGCCCAGGCCGGCGCGGACGCAGGGCCGGTCCCGGCGGACCGGGTGCGCGCCCTGCTCGGCATGGCGGACCGGTCGCAGTCCCTGGACCTGTTCGAAAGGATCGCCGCGGGCGACGCCCCTGGCGCGATCGACCGCGCCGGCGGCATGTATCGCGACGGCGCCGCGCCGCTGCTCGTCGTCCAGGACCTCCTGGATATCGCCCACTGGCTGACCCGGCTGAAGCTGACGCCGGATGCCCGGGCGTCCGGCGCCGGGGCGTCGGCGACCGATGCGCAGCGCGCCGCCGGCCTCGCGGGGCGGTTGCAGATGGGCGCGCTCAGCCGGGCCTGGCAGATGCTGCTGAAGGGCGCGGGCGAGGTCCAGTCGGCGCCCCAGCCGATGACGGCGCTGGAAATGCTGATCGTCCGGCTGTGCTACGCCGCCGAGCTGCCGACGCCCGCCGACCTGATCGAACGGCTCGACGGCGCCGCCCGCCGGCCGGACGCCGCTGCGCCGACGGGCAACGGCCCGAGGCCGGCTCCGGCCGCGGGCGCCGTAGCGGAAAGGACGCCGGGACCGCCGCCGGAGCCTCAAGAACCGCCGATGCCGTCGCATCCGCCGCCGCCCGCATCCCGGGCGCCGTCGGGCGCTCCTGCCGCCCGTGCGGCCGGAGACGGTCCGGCGCTGGGAGCGGCGGCGCAGAGTGCCGCGGAGACGGCGCCGGCGGATGAGCCGGCCGTCCCGGAACCCGTTTCCGGGCCCGAACCGGCGCCGGCCGCCGGGCCGCCAGCCGCCGTATCGCCGGCGGACTTCAGGGCGCTGGTCGATTTGTTCCGGGACCGCAAGGAGATGGTCCTGTACGCTCAGCTTTACGGTTCGGTCCATCCGGTATCGTTCGCCGCCGGCCGGGTGGAAATCCGCCCGGCACCGGGGGCCGGGCGCGATCTGCCCGGCAGGGTCGCCGCGCTGCTGCAGGCGTGGACCGGCGAGCGCTGGATCGTCGCCGTTTCGGACGAGGCGGGCGCGCCGACCCTGAAAGAGCAGGACGAGGCGGCGCAGCAGCGGTCGATGCAGCAGGCGGCGCAGGATCCGCTCGTCCGCGCCGTGCTCGACCGGTTCGAGGGCAGCGAACTGACCAAGGTTACCGGCCCGGCGCCCGCCCCGGATTCCGCCCCGGATTCTGGCGGCCGCGCCGGCCCCGGAGGAGATGCGGCATGAAGAATTTCGGCGACCTGATGAAGCAGGCCGGGCAGATGCAGGCCAAACTGGAGGCCATGCAACAGGAGCTGGCCGAAACGCAGCACGAGGGCCGCGCCGGCGCCGGCCTCGTGACGGTCACGATGAACGGCCGGAACGAGGCGGTCTCGGTCAGGATCGATCCGTCCGCCGTCGTCGCCTCCGAAGTCGAGGTGCTGGAAGACCTGATCGTTGCCGCCTTCGCCGACGCCCGGACCAGGGTCGAAGCGCATCAGCAGGAACAGATGTCGAAGCTGACCGGCGGGCTGAACCTGCCCGGCGGCCTCAAGCTGCCGTTCTGACGGGCGCTGCATGGCCGGCGCCGAGATCGAACGGCTCATCCAGCTCCTGGCGAAGCTGCCGGGCCTCGGGCCGCGCAGCGCCCGCCGGGCCGCCCTGCACATGGTCAAGCAGAAGGACCGCACCATGGCGCCGCTCGCCCGCGCGTTGAGCGAGGCGGTCGAAAAGGTCGCCGCCTGCAGCGCCTGCGGCAATGTCGATACCGCCGATCCCTGCGGCATCTGCACCGATCCGCGGCGCGATCCGGCGGTGCTGTGCGTCGTCGAGGAGGTCGGCGATCTGTGGGCGATGGAGCGCGCCGCCATTTTCCGCGGCCGCTATCATGTGCTCGGCGGCGCGCTTTCCGCGCTCGACGGCGTCGGCCCGGACGAGTTGCGCATTCCCGCCCTGGTCCGGCGTGCGTCCGAGCCTGCGGTGACCGAGGTCGTCCTGGCGACCAACGCTACGGTCGAGGGCCAGACGACCGGCCACTATATCGCCGACCGGCTTGCCGACGCCGGCGTGACGGTGACCGCGCTGGCCCACGGCGTCCCGGTCGGCGGCGAACTGGATTATCTCGACGACGGCACGCTCAGCGCCGCGATGAAGGCCCGACGGGCGCTTTGACGGGCGCTTTGACGCGCGCCGGGAGGGCGCCTATCCGGCGAAGCGGCGCCAGCCTTCCCCCTCCCGGCCGAAGCCGAAATGCGCCGGATGCAGGATTTCGGCGAGGATTTCCAGCGATTCGGCGAGGCGCGGGCCGGGCCGGTTGAAATACCGGTTGCCGTCGGTCACGAAGACCCTGCCGTTGCGCACGGCGCGCAGGTCCGGCCAGCCCGGCTGCGCCGTCAGCGCCGGCATCTCCGCCATGCTGCGCTCGATGCCGAAGCCGCAGGGCAGCACGAGCACGATATCCGGGTCGGCGGCGCGCAGGTCTTCCCAGTCGATCCAGGGGGCGGGCCCGCCGGCCGCGCCGAACAGGTTGCGCCCGCCGGCCATGTCGACCAGCTCCGGCATCCAGTGGCCGGCTGCCATCAGCGGGTCGATCCATTCGACCGTCGCGACCGTCGGCTTCTCCGGCAGGCTCGCGGCGGTCGCGGCGATGGCGTTCATTCGCGCCTGCAATTCCGTGACGACCCGCTCCGCCGCATCGTCGGCGCCGAGCGCCGCGCCGACATGGCGGATATCGGTCCACACATCGGCCAGGCCGAGCGGCTTGCAGGAAACGATCTTCACCGGCGCGCCGGTCCAGTCGCACACCGCGGCCTCGACGTCGGCCAGGCTCGCGCCGCAGACTTCGCACTGGTCCTGGGTGACGATCGCATCCGGCCGCAGGTCGCGCAGCAGGTCGGCGTCGATCCGGTAGATCGCCAGCCCGTCGCGCACCAGGTTCTTGACCCGGGTATCGATCTCGCCGCTGCTGCCGCCGAGTTCGAATTGCGGCGCGGTCAGGATCGGCAACGACTCGACGCCCGGCGGATAATCGCATTCGTGGGACCGGCCGACCAGATCGCCGCCGCGGCCCAGGGCGCAGACGATTTCGGTGGCGCTGCAGATCAGCGAGACGACACGCACGGTCGGACAGCCTTTAGCAGAAGCGGTTAGGGCCGAGACTGGCGGGAGGGGCCGATTGTGGCAAGTCCGTTATCCGGAACCGGGCCGTGGGAGACAGAGGCAACGACCCGGTTTTCGTCCCGTTCCGACAGCCGACGCCGCAAAATATCCCATCTTTGCCGCCCCGGACGGAGCGCAGCGGAGATCCGGGGCGGCATTTTTTGGTTAATTTTGGGCATCGGCGAACGAGCGGCGTTTGCAGTTTTCGCCGGCGTTCTCCCGCCGTCGGAGGAATATCCGGCGCTGCATAGTCATAATGCATAAGCCCCAGAGACATCCCCGCTTCGCGATCCTTCGGATCGCTGCGGTCGATATGACGAATGAAGGAGGCGGCTTCGCCTCAGCGCGGCGCCATGACCATGGTGATCTGGCGGCCTTCCAGCTTCGGGAACTGCTCGACCTTGGCTTGTTCCTCCAGCGCGTCGCGGACCTTTTCGAGCAGTTTCAGGCCGAGCTCCTGATGGGCCAGCTCGCGGCCGCGGAAGCGCAGGGTGACCTTGACCTTGTCGCCTTCGTCGAGGAACTTGTTGATGGCGCGCATCTTCACGTCGTAGTCGTGCGTGTCGATGTTGGGCCGCATCTTGATTTCCTTGACGTCGATGGTCTTCTGCTTCTTGCGGGCCTCGTTCTTCTTTTTCTGCTTCTCGTATTTGAGCTTGCCGTAGTCGATGATCTTGCAGACCGGCGGCTCGGCGTTGGGCGAAACCTCGACCAGATCGAGGCCGGCGTCCGAAGCGCGCAGGCGCGCATCCTCCGTTGGCACGATACCGACCTGAGTGCCCTGTTCGTCGATCAGGCGGACCTCGGGAACACGGATCATGTCGTTGATGCGCGGGCCTTCGTGGACCGGCGCAATGGGACCGATTGGGCGTCGTATGGGCTGGCTTCCTTTCGTCTACGTTCCTGCCCGGTCCATCGCGGGGTTCCTTCGCGGATTTCCTCCGCGGAACGGGCAAACACCGATATCAGCGCCCCGCACGATCCGGAGCACTGTCGATACTGAAAACCTCGGCTATTGTTGGATCGGCGACGCAGCGTCAGCCGACAGTGTATCGACAGCGGCTTCCAAGGCAAGCACTTCCTGCTTTTTTCCGCCCAGCCGGCGCAGGGAAACCGTGTTTTCCTCCGCTTCGGTGCGGCCGACCACGGCGATGACCGGGATTTTTGCGTCGGAATGCTCCCGGATCTTGTAGCCGATCTTCTCGTTGCGCAGGTCGGTCTCGACCCGCAGGCCGGCCGCCGCGAAGCGTTCCGCCACCCGTTCGGCATGGCCGTCGGCGTCGCTCACCACCGTCGCCACGACGATCTGGACCGGCGCCAGCCACAGCGGCAGGTGGCCGGCCGTGTTCTCGATCAGGATGCCGAGGAAGCGCTCGAACGAGCCCAGGATGGCCCGGTGCAGCATGACCGGCCGGTGCTTTTCGCCGTCCTCGCCGACATAGGCGGCGTCCAGCCGCTCGGGCAGGACGAAATCGACCTGCAGCGTGCCGCACTGCCAGTCCCGTCCGATCGCGTCGCGCAGCACGAATTCCAGCTTCGGGCCGTAAAAAGCGCCTTCGCCCGGGTTCATCTCATAGGGAATGCCGGCGGCCTCGACCGCCTCGCGCAGCGCCGCCTCGGCCCGATCCCAGGTCGCGTCGTCGCCCGGGCGCACCCGCGGCCCGGCGGGCAACAAGATAAAGAAGGCATGGCAGCCCAAGTCGCGGTAGACAGACGAGAGC
>VXNK01000146.1:0-11870 GCA_009840595.1 Rhodospirillaceae bacterium
CCCCCCGCGCCCCGGCGGGGGGGGGGCGGGGGGCGCCCCCGCCACCACCCCCCACCCCGGGCCCCCCCCGCCCCCCCCGGGCCGGCCGCGCCCGGGGCGGGGCGCCCGGCCGGTCGACGATCTCCGGCTCGATGTCCAGCTTGGCAAACACGCGTTCCGCCGCCGCCAGGCCCCTCTGGAGATTGGCGTTGAGCCGCGCCAGCCGGCGCACCGGGTCGTAGGCCAGCAGCAGGGCGGCGATGAAGCCGGCGAAATCGCCCGGCGTGCGCGCTTCGGCGATCACCTGGTAGCCGCCGTAGAGCAGGACGGCGGCGATCGCCAGGCCGGCGATCGCTTCGAGCAGGGGTTCGGTAATCGCACGGATCTTCTCCGCCTTGTAGTTGAGGCGGAAGATGCGCCGGACGACGGAGGTCGCCCGCCCGGTCTCGTAGTCCTCCATGCCATAGGCCTTGACATGGCGAATGCCCTGGAAGCTCTCGTCCTGCAGGGTGGTGAACTGGGCCATCTCGGCCTGCGTATTGGCGGAAACCTTCCGCATCCGCCGGCCGATCCGGTAGACCGGGAGCACGATCAGCGGAAAGACGAAGAACGTGACGCAGGACAGGATCCAGTCGATCCAGAACATGGCCGCCACCAGGGCGACGACGGTGACGATGTCCCGGCCGATGCTGACCACCGTGTCCGAGAACAGGCTGCGCATCGCGCTGGCGTCGTTGGTGAAGGCGGAGATCAGCTGGCCCGTCGGCGTATTCTGGAAATAACCCAGATCGGCGCGCATCAGCCGGGCGAACATGGCATCCTGGATGTCGGCGACCGAGCGGTGCCCGACATAGGCCATCATGGTCACCGCCCCGTAGGCCGCGCTGCCCTTGACGATGAAGATTGCGGCCGTCATCAGCGCGATGAAATAGAGCTGGTTGTAGCGCGGATCGGGCGAGAACAGCCCGGCGATCGTCCGGATCAGCCACGCATTCTCCGCCGCTGTGCCGCCGCTGAATGCGGCGTCCAGGAGTTCCTTCAGGATGAAGGGAATGGTTGCCGTACAGGCCGAGACCAGCCCGAGCAGGGCAAAGGCCAGGGCGATCCGCAGCCAGTAGCGCACCAGATAGTCGCGGACCAGCCGCTTCACCATCGGCAGCGTCCGTGCTTCGAGCGGCAGGTCCCTTGCGGGTTTCGGTCGGGCGGCCAAACGGTGGCTCCTGACGGTTTCTGTGAGGCGGCTTCTTATCATGGCGGCGCCGTGCGGCGCAGAAACGGCGGCGAGCGCGCGTCCCTATGTCCCAAAGCGCGGTTGCGCGCTCGCCGGACGCGCGAAGGGCCCCACGCTATTCCGGGCGCTATTCCCGGCGCAGGACGAAATCGACTAGGGCGGTGGCGAGCGGCCGGGGCCGGAAGCCGGATTCGAGCGCCGCCGGATCGTAGCTCTCGGCGACCCAGGTGAGGAAATCGACGCCGGTTTCGGCCTGCGCCCGGCCGTATTCCAGCACGAGGGCCTTGCCGATGCCGGTGGGCCCGGCGCCGATGTAGCCGTAGCGCCAGCCGAACTGCTCGAGCGCCTCGGCGGCCGTGCCGCCCTTCATCAGGATATACAGCGCCCCCATCAGGCCGGTCCGGTCGACGCCGGACTTGCAGTGGATCAGGGCCGGATAGTCGATCCGGTCGAACAGTTCTCCGGCGTCCAGCAGTTGGCGCCGCTGCGGCGCGTTGCGCGAGGAGAGGAAGAAATCGACCTGGGAAAGCCCGGCTTTCGCCGCGGCTTCGCGCTCCAGCAGATAGTGTCCGCTCTCGTTGGCGCGGCGCAGGTTGACGATCGTGCGGATGCCGGACCGGGCGGCGCGGCGGACCTGGAACGGAGCCGGCTGGTTGGAGCGGTACAGGCCGGGCGCGATTTCGTGCCAGTGCCGGTAGGCGAGGCGCAGGAAGCCGTGGTCGAGGACCAGCAATTCCAGCCATGCCCGCAGCCGGCCGAACGGCCTGTCGAACGGCCGGCCGAACGGTTCGTCCGGCAGCGCTTCGGCCGGCGGATCGGCCCTGCCGGAGGGCGGCACCCGTCTCAAGCGCCTTGCCGGAGGCTGCGCATCGCTCGCTCCCCGATGTCGCGGGGGCCGCCGGCGGCCAGCCCGGCCAGGGTTTCCTCGATCCGCATGCCGAGCTTCTTCAGCGGCCGCGCCGCCTTTCCCTTTGCGAAGGCGCCGGCATAGTGCCGGCGGATCAGGTCGCGCACATGGCGCGCATTTTCCGGGTTCTCGGTCCCGGTGCGCGCCGCCGCACCGGCATCGCGGCGGAAAAACACGCCGGTCGTGCCCGCCGAGCGCTGCGCGGTCTCCGGCGCTTCCGCGAGGCCCGCCAGCCCGGCGCAGGCGCGCAGCGTCCACGGGTTGAAATTGTAGATGTGGGCGTAGTGAAACATGCGGCCGCGCGATTTTGTCCGGCAATAGGTCTCGATATTCGGCACTTCGACATAGAGGACGCCGCCGGGCGCAAGCCAGACCGCAATCTGGCCGAGATATTTGACCGGGTCGTTCAGATGCTCGAGCACATGGCTCAGCCGGATCAGGTCGAATTCGCCGGGCGGAAACAGGTCCGGCGCCAGATGTGCGGTGCGCACGTCCAGACCCAGTTCGTCCCGGCAATAGGCGGCGTAGCCGACATTCGGCTCGATGCCGGTGACGCGCTTGCCGAGCTGCGCCATCAGGAAAGCGATTTCGCCCGAACCGGCGCCGATCTCCAGCACGCGCCCCGCCGCCTCCAGCATGTCGCGGTTGGCCCGGACATGGGTCACCGCCCGGCGGAAGTTGCGCAGAATCTGCCGGCGCCGGGGGCGGGCGCTGCCCTTGTAGGCGATCCGGTACTCCTCGCCGTAGAACCGTTCCAACTCCGCATCGCTGGGCACCGGATCGTTGCGGACCAGCCCGGTTTCCATGCAGATGACGGTGCGCAGGGGCCGGCCGCGCCGGTCGCTCTGCGAAACCGTTTCGTGCGTTCCTTCGCGGCCGAGCGACCATGTCATCGCGATTTTCTTCCCGCTCCGGTTCGCCGTGCGATCTGCCTTCCGGAGCGGCCGCGCCGGCCCGATCCGGTCTGCGCTCCGGCCCCGGTTATTTGCCGCCGGCCGCCTTGAGGTCAACACATTCCGCACACTACACTCCGGCGCCGGCAACCGGTCCGCCGGCCGGTCCGCAAACGGGAGCGCGCGCATGGCCCGCCTGTCCCTGTTCAACAGCCCGTTCCTCCTCGGCTTCGACGAGTTCGAACAGACCGTCGACCGGATCTCCAAGGCCTCAGCCGACGGCTATCCGCCCTACAACATCGAGCGGACCGGCGAGAACGCGCTGCGCATCGTGCTGGCGGTCGCCGGCTTCGCGATGGACGATCTCACGGTCACGGTCGAGGGCCGGCAGCTGGTCGTCCGCGGCCGGCAGACCGGGGGCGAGGACCGGGTCTACCTGCATCGCGGCATCGCCGCGCGCCAGTTCCAGCGCACCTTTATGCTGGCCGAGGGCATCGAGGTCGAGGGCGCGGCGCTGGAGAACGGCCTGCTCGGCATCGACCTGGCGCGCCCGGCAGTCGAGGAGGCGGTAAAGAGCGTGCCGATCCGCCCCGGCGCCACCGCGGCCGGCGGCAAGATGCGTGCCGAACCTGCCACAATCATCGACGCGGAGGCGGACGGCGACGGCTGACTGTGCGCTTGTGCCGTCACTCGACACCGGGGATTCCAGAAGATCCGTCCGTCATATCGACCGGAGCCGCCCGAATGGGCGGCGGAGCGTAGATATCTAAGCGAGAACGGGGCCTCATCTCGACGTTTATGCTTTTTTCTCTGTTTTTCAGTGAGATAACAGGTTTACGGCTCGACATCTGTTGCCGTCACCGCGCTCTTAATTGCGTATTTCAGGTACCTATCAAGCACCGCATTGTTCAGCCAGGACAGCAGGTGTCATGCCGAGAAGCACCAGGCGCGCTACCGCAGAGGACGGCGGCGGGCTGGTTGCGGGTCAATGGGTTTGGGGCGACATCCCGTGCCGGCGGGATATCGCTTCACCGAGCTGCTGCACATGGTGGCCTGGACATTGCCCGGGTGCACGGGAATGGTGTTATTGTGCCAATTACTGCCCGCCCGGGTCTCGGTGTTGAAAAATTCTGCATTCGACTTGATGGCAAGGCGGCGTTCATCGGTCGGGCGTCTGCGGAACCGGGACAATCTACAATCCATCGAGACGTCCGAAGGATCGGGCTTTCCGTCAGGCCGTTGCGATCCGTCGCGACACCGCGGACGACAACCGCCCCGGCCTTGTGGCCGGAACGCAAGCTGAGAAGGGTCCGAGAGCCGCGGCGGCATTTTCCTTTCGGCTGCAGGTACCGCCATTCGATGCGTCTCCGGCACGCCGTCACCCCGCCGCCTTGCCGAGATAGGCTTCCAGGACGTGGGGGTGGTCCAGGAGTTCGTTGCGGTTTCCGGACAGCCGGATGCTGCCGGCTTCAAGGACATAGGCGCGGTCGCAGATATCGAGCGCCATCTGGGCCATCTGCTCGACGAGGAGCAGGGTCATGCCGCCATCGCGCAGCTTGCGGAGCGCTTCGAAGAGTGACTTGACGAGGATCGGCGCCAGGCCGAGAGACGGTTCGTCCAGCATGAGCAGCTTCGGCCGTCCGATAAACGCCCGGCCGATCGCCACCATCTGCTGTTCGCCGCCGCTCAGCAGGCCGGCCTTTTGGCCCATCAGCGTTCCGATTGCAGGAAACAGGTCCAGGAATTCACCGATATCCTTCCTGACCGCCTGCTTCCCGCCGGCGCGCAGCCGCCGGTAGGCGCCGAGCTCGAGATTCTCCATGACCGTATGGTCGGGAAAGAGCTGGCGACCTTCCGGTACGAGCCGGAGGCCGCACCCGGCGATCCTCGCTGCGCCCCATTCGGTAATGTCCGCCTCGTCGAAGACGATGCGGCCTGAGGCGGCCCGGTGCAGGCCGGCGATCGTGCGCAGCGCGGTGGTCTTGCCGGCGCCGTTGCTGCCCAGGAGCGCAATGATCTCGCCCTGTCCGACCTCGAAAGACAGCCCCCGGATCACGTCGAGGGAGCCATAGCCGACGCACAGCTCTTCAATCCTGAGCATTGCCGTTTGCCGATCCGAGATAGGCTTCGATGACCCGGCGGTCGCGCTGGATGGCGCCCGGTTCTCCGTGCGCGATGATCTCGCCGTAATCGATCACCGTTACCTCGTCGGAGATTGCGGTGACGAGTTCCATGCGATGCTCGACCAGGATTATGGCAATGCCGGCCTCGCACAGCGACCGGATCAGCCGCCTCAGGGCGTCGATCTCCTCGGCCACGAGGCCGGCCGCAGGTTCGTCGAGCAGCAGGATGCGCGGCCGGACGGCCAGCGCGCGAGCGATCTCCAGCAACCTCCTGTGCCCGTAGGACAGGGCGCTGGCCGGGGTCATTCCGTAGTCGCCCAGCCCGACGAACGCGATCAACGCTTCGGCTTCCCGCATCCGCCGGCCCTCCTCGCGCTGTCCGCGCGCCGTTCTCCCCACCGAGTCCCACAACCGCGGCGCGGCGTGGCGTTCGAAGGCGACCATCACATTCTCGATGACGGTCAGGTCGCCGAACAGCTTGATCGTCTGAAACGTGCGCGCAATGCCGAGGCCGGCAGCGCCGTGCATCGAGCGAATGTCGGCCGGGCGGCCCTCGATCCGGATTTCGCCGGCATCTGGCCTGTAGAAGCCGGAAAGCAGGTTGATCAGGGTCGTTTTGCCGGCGCCGTTCGGCCCGATCACGGCATGCACCCGTCCGGGCGCCAGTTTGAGCGAGACGTCCTTCAGCGCGGTCAGTCCCCCGAAAGTCTTGGTCAGGGACCGGACTTCGAGCAGCGCGTCCGTTTCCGGCGCTGCGGAACGGTCGAGGCGCAGGCCCTCGATGGCGGCTGCCGGGGCCGGGGTTTCCTCGCGCCGCAGGCCCGGCAGCGTCGTAACCTTGAGCCGCAGGAAGCCCGCGACGCCGTTCGGCTGAAAATACAGGGTGGCCAGGATGAATACGCCGTAGACGATGAGGCGGATGCGGTCGAAGCCGTGCAGGAGCTCGGGCAGCAACGTCAGCACCGCCGCGCCGATCACCGGGCCGATCAGCGTGCCGGCGCCGCCGAACAGGACCGCGAGCAGGAAGAAGACCGAACTGAAGAACTGGAAGTTATCCGGATTGACGAAATTCTGCTGATGGGCGAACAGCGCGCCGCCGACCCCGGCCAGGGCCGCGCTGATCACGAAAACCTTGACCTTGACGCCATAGACATTGATGCCGACGGACGCCGCGGCGATCTCGCTGTGCCTGACGGCGAGCAGGCGCCGCCCGTAGGCCGACCGGATCAGATTGCGCTGGAACACCATGGCGAGCACGACCGCCGCGAGGGCGAAATAGTAGAAATAGGAGGTCGTCAGCACGAGCGGCCCGATATTGGCCTTGGGAATCGCGGTGATCCCCAGTTCGCCCCCCGTTACCTCGACCCATTCGAGCAGGATTTTCCAGACCACCCAGCCGAATGCGACCGTGACCATGGCGAGATACGGCCCCTTGAGGCGCAGGGACGGCGCAGCCAGGACGGCGCCGAACGCCGCCGCAGCGACGGTGCCGGCGATCATCCCGATCCAGACATGGAAACCCGTCGCCGCAAGCACGGGGACCGCCGCCAGTCCCTTGCTGACCAGGGCCGAGGTGTAGGCGCCCATCGCCATCAACGCTGCATGCCCGAGCGAGAACAACCCGCTATAGCCGGTAAGGATATTCAGGCCGATCGCCACAACGGCGTGGATGAACACCAGGATCAGCATGAACTGGAAATAGCTGCCCGGCGTGACCAGCGGCATCGCCGCCAGGAGCAGCAGCAACAGGGGCCATGCGGCGCGCACTGCCGCCGGGGGGATCATGCCCGCTCGCTGGACGGCGTGCCGAACAGGCCCTCGGGACGCAGAAACAGAACCAGGATCATCAGCGAGAAGCCGAGGATGTCCCGTATGCCGGTATAGAAATATCCGGATGCCAGGCCTTCGAGCGCACCGTAGGCGATGCCGCAAACGAGAATCCCGCGGGGCGCGCCCAGCCCGGCGATGATGGCGATGGCGAAGGCCTTGAGGCCGAGCACCGTGCCCATCTGGGCTTCGGCAAAGGTGATGGGCACGATGATGAAGCCGGCGACGCCGGCGAGAACGCTGGTGATGACGTAGGACAACACGCAGATCAGCCGCGTGTTGATGCCCATGAGGCTCGTGACCTCGCTGCTGTGGGCGGTGGCCCGGAAGGCCTTGCCGAGCAGCGTGCGGTAGTAGAACAGGTGCAGGGCCAGGAAGATCACCAGCGCGCTGACAATGACCAACAGCTGCTGGGGAAAGATCGCGAAGGCGCCGACAGCGATAATGCCGTCGCCGAAGAAGGGCGGAACCGGCTCCGGATTCCGGCCCCAGATCAGTTCAGCCACGTTGATGAACAGGAAACCGACGGCGAGCGTGCTCATAACCCATACATCGCTTCCGGCGCGGAAAAACGGATGAACGGAGACGCGCTCCCCGACGATGCCGAGCAGGATCATGACGACGATGAGCGCCAGCAGCGTGACCGCCAGGTCGAGCCCGAACATCACATTGAACGTCAGAGTCAGCATGCCGCCGATCATCACCCACATGCCGAGGGCGAAGTTCAGGATCTGCATGGTCGAAAAGGTGATGCTGTAGCCGACCGCGATCAGGCTGTAGATCGCGCCGGTCGCGATGCCGCTGATCAGGATGTGAAGAAAGAACTCCACGGGTCGTGCCGCGCCTTTCGCATCGCCTTGAGCGGTAAATTGCAAAAATGCGGGGAGCGCCGTTCCGGCGCTCCCCCGAAGCATGCCCTATTTCAGGGCCAGCGTCTTGGTATCGATGTACCTTTTCTTGCCGTCGCCCGTGACGACATGGGGGCCGCTTCCGTCATACATGACCTGCAGCAGTTCGCCGTTGGTCCAGCGGCCGAGGATCATATCCTCCTCGGTCAGGGCGTCGTGCCGCTGCCGCGTGAACACCGGTCGCTTGAAATGGTGAATGAGCCCCTTGAACTCCGGGACATTCTCCAGACCGGCGCGGATGGCGTTGGGATCGGTGCCGACCTTGCCGATCACCTGGGCCAGCAGGTGAACGATATCGTAGGCCGCGAAAAAGAAGGGCGGTCCTTCGATCTTTTCCTTGTAGCGGCGGGTGTATTCGTCGATCACCGCCTTGCGCTCCGGCGACTGCGGACCGTCCATCGCGATGGTCGTGCTGGTCATTATCCCTTCGCCGGCCTTGCCGGCGGCCTTCCAGAATGCCGGCGCGGCGATGCCCCAGGCCGAAGCGTAGGGCGTCTTGTCCCGGAGCTTCTGCCTGGTGCGGGCAACGAAGCCGTTCTCCCTGGCCAGGCCGTAATTGACGATAACCTCGGCGCCGGCACGCTTCAGCTTAAGCAGCTGCGGAGTCATGTCCGTATCGGCGGTGTCGTAGGTCTCGTCGGCGACCGCCTTCATGCCCAACTCCTTGAGGCGGCGGTTGAGTTCGCCACGGCCGGTTACGCCCCAGCCGGCCGTCCAGGTCAGGAGTCCGACTTTCTTGTAGCCGAATTTCTTGACCAGGGTGTTGATCAGGAAGTTCGCCTGGCCGCGCCCGAACATGCCGAGGCGGAACACATAGTTATCCTTTTTCTGCTCCCAGGCCTTGTTTTCCGTGATCTTGGTCGCATCGGTCGCCGGGCAGACGACCGGCACCTTGAGCTCGTCATTGATGATCGGGGCGGTGGCCAGCATGGCGGCGCTGTTGGTCGTGCCCAGCATTGCCACCACCTTTTCCCGCTCGACCAGTTCGCGGTGGTTGGCCACCGTCTTGACGGGATTGTGCTCGTCGTCGCGGATGACCAGTTCGATCTTTTTGCCGCCGATTCCGCCCTTGGCGTTGATTGCGTCGGTGGCCATTTCCGCCCCCCGCCGGATCGAAACGCCGACGAAGGCGGCAGGACCGGTCAATGCGGCGGATATCCCGATCCGAACCGTATCGGCCATGCCGGCTCCCGGCGCGGCCGCAAGGGGTACCGCCACTGCCGCGAGAATGATCGCGGCTCTTGTCTTGAAGTATCGCATTTTACTCCTCCCTTCTTCGGTCTCACTCCTCACGGTCACTGCGCATGCTGCGCCGGGGTCGCCGGATCGGGCCTTCGGTCGGCCCAGGATCTGGCGGTCTCAAGCGCGGCAGCGGCGCGGAAAATGTCTTCCTCGTGCAAAATCTTCGAAACCATCTGCAAGCCCACGGGCAGGCCGTTCCGGGTCCATCCGGCCGGCACAGAGGCGGCGGGTTGGCCCGTCAGGTTGAACGGATAGGTGTAATAAACCCAGGATACGATGTTGCGGTCGGGCAGTTCCGGCGGCGCGTCGCACCCCACGTCGAATGCCGGGACGGGAAGCGTCGGCGTCAGGAGCAGATCGTAGTCCTCGAAGAAGACGCGCATCTTCTCGCGGAAGTCGTAGCGCCGGAAGACCTTGGCGTAGTAGTCGCCGATCTCCTGATCGAGCGCGCCGGCAAGCACATCGGCGACCGCCGGATCGAGCAGTTCGGGCGAATTTGCGAGCACGTCCTTGAGCCGGGTGCCGACGCCGGCGTAGAACTCCGCCATCCACAGCGGCAGCGGATCCTCGTCCATGACCTGTTCGACGAGATCCACCGTGCAGCCCAGATCCTCGAACGTCCGGACGGCGTCCTCGACGATGGCGACGACTTCGTCGGTCGGCTGCGCATAGCCGAGCGTCGGGCTCCAGGCCAGGCGCATGCCTTCGACCGGCCGGTCGCAGGCGGCGAGGAAATCCGGCACGGGCTGCGCAACGCCGAAGGGGTCGCGGCGGTCGTGTCCGGCGATCGCGTTGAGCAGGAGCGCGCCGTCGCGCACGGTTCGCGCGAGCGGGCCGACATGGGCGAGCGTCGGCGTCGCGCTCGCCGGGTAGACCGCGACACGCGCGAACTGCGCCTTGATGCCGAACAGGCCGCTGAGCGAACTCGGGATGCGCACGGACCCGCCGCCGTCGGTGCCGAGCGCAAACGGCGTGATGCCGGCGGCGACGCTGGTGGCGGCACCGCAGCTCGACCCGCCCGGGGTCTTGGCGAGATTCCAGGCGTTGGGCGTCACCCCGGTCAGCGGACTGTCGCCGACCGCCTTGCAGCCGAATTCGCTGGTCGTGGACTTGCCGATAATGCAGCCGCCCTGCCGGCGCGTCCGGTCCACCGACGGCGCGTCGACCGCCGCTACATTGTCCGCCATCGCCCGGGAGCCGAAGGTCAGCTTCAGGCCGTCCACGGCGATCAGGTCCTTGATCGAGATCGGCAGACCGTGCAGCAGGCCGAGGTCTTCGCCCGCCATTACTGCCTTCTCGGCCTTCCGTGCCGCCTCGAGCGCCAGGTCCGGCGAGGTCTGGACGAAACAGTTGAGCGTGGGCTCCAGCACTTCCATCCGCTCTAGGGACGCTTCGACGAGTTCGACCGGCGAGATTTCCCCGCGCGCAATCAGACCCTTCAACTCGATTGCCGTCATAAAAGCGAAATCGCTCATCGTTTCTGTCCCCGTACGCGGTTCGCCTCTCAGATCGAGCCCCTGCCCCGTTCGAACACCGGCGTGTCCGACGCCGACCGGCACGCCGCGAGGCGTCGTTCGATATCGTCGCCCTTCAAACCCCGGCCGATCAGCACGAGGCGAGTCTGCGCCCTGCCGCCGGGCCAGGTCTCTGCATAGGTCGGCGGGCTGAAGACCTGCTGAACGCCCTGGAGGATCACCGGCCGGTCGTTGCCGACGAAGCGGCACAGCCCCTTCACCCGGTACAGTTCGTCGCCATACTCCCGGGTCAGCTCGACCATCAGCTCCATCAGCCGGTGATAGTCGAGCGGATGCTCTTCCTCGATGCACACCGCCGATACGTCGCCATGGTCGTGGTGATCGTGTCCGTGATGGTGGTCGTGTCCGTCGTGGTGGTCGTGCGTCTCGCACCCGTCGTCGCCGGACCCGTGGTCCGATCCGCCGGCGGATTCGACCATGCCGATCCACTCCCCGAGCGAACTCTCCCTGATCTTGGGCTCGAACAGGTCGAGATCGAGGAGCTTGTCCAGACCGATCGCCGAGTTGGTCGTGACTTCCTTCACAGAATACGGATTGAGCCCGTTCACGGCGTCGACGGCGCCGCGAAACTCCTCGTCGCCAACAAGGTCCCGCTTGTTGAGGATCAGCTTGTCGGCGATCGCCACCTGCTTTCGCGCCTCGGCACTGGCCGCCAGCTGGCCGTCGACATGTTTCAGATCGACGAGCGTGACGATGGCGTCCAGCCGGTAGGACAGGTTGAGCTGCATGTCGGTATACAGCAGTTGCGCCAGCGGCGACGGGTCGGCGATGCCCGTCGTCTCGACCAGCACCCGGTCGAACTCAATCTGCGGTTCGAGCGCGCCGACCCGGCGCATGAACGCCGTGTACAGGGTTTCGATTAGGTCGTCCTTGCTGGCGCAGCAGATGCAGCCGTTGGTCAGCTCGAGCATATCGTCCGAGGCGCGGGCGATCAGGTCCGAATCGATGCCGATCTCGCCGAACTCGTTGACGATCACCAGGCACTTGCCGCTGCCGGGGTCGGCCAGGACGTGGTTGACCAGCGTCGTCTTGCCCGCGCCGAGGAAGCCGGTCACGAAGGTGATCGGCACCCGCGGATCGTCACCCACTGCGGATGGGCGGACTGACATATCGTTTCAGCCTTTCACGCCCCACCCCCGCCGCCGCGGCCGCCCCGGCGCCGGGCGGGGGGGGGCGCGCCCGCCACAAGCACCGCGACGCCGGCCGCCCCGCGCCCCCCCCCCGC
>VXNK01000146.1:11880-21684 GCA_009840595.1 Rhodospirillaceae bacterium
CCTCTCTCACCCCCCTAACCTGGGCCGCCCGCTCATTTGTTTAAAACCCCACTCCACATATTTTTCCCCCTTTCCCCCCCCCCCCCCCCCCCCGCCCCGCGCCGGCGCCAGGGCGGGCGCGCTCCCTCCCTCAATCGAGCCCTCAATCGAGCACGGCCCAGGCCCGCACCGGCGAGCCGCTGCCGTTGTTGATCTTGAGCGGCGGGCCGTAGAACATGAACTCTCCCTTGCCGACCAGCTCCTCGAGATTGATCAGCCACTCGTAGTGGGAGATGCCCCGGTCCCGGCACACGCGATGGTTCGGGAACTCGTCCCACGAGGGCTTGTCGGTCGACGGTCCTTCGACACCGTGGAAGGTCGAGTTCCGGTCGGCGAGCCAGTGGGTCGCTTCTGCCGTCAACCCGGGATTGCTCCAGACCACCTTGACGTCCGGATAATGCCGGTTGTGCAGGCCCGTGTTGAGCAGGACGATATGGCCGTCGACCTTCACACCGGCCTTCGCCTCCGCCTCTTCCATCTCCGCCACGTCGATTTCGCCGAGATCGGGAATGTGGGTCATGTCGAAACACACCGCTTTCCCCATGAAGATTTCGAGCGGCATCTTGTCGACCGACGCGCCGTTCGGATTGACGTGGTAGAAGGCGTCGACGTGGGTGGCGATATGGTCGATGGTGCCGATATAGGTGGTGGCGAAGGTCAGCCGGTCTTCGGGCACACCCAGATTGAACGCCTTGGTCTGCTCGTGGGTCAGATGCGGAACGACCACCGGGCGCTGAAACAGCTTGTGCGCCGGCATGTTGTCTTCCAGCGTCAGGGTCAGATCGACAATTTGAGACATGGTTCTTCCTCCTTGCTTGACTCGTCTCGGCGCCGCCCTTGACCTGCGCCGCCGCGACGGTTCGAGACCTGGCTTCCGTCCGCTGGCGCGCGGCCGGTGCAGCCCGGTCGACATCCCTTTTCAGCCTGCCTTCCGGCGTCCCAGATAGGCCTCGATGACACGCTCATCGCTGGCCAGTTCCGCCGACGTGCCGCTGAGAAGAATTCTCGAATCCTCCATGACGTAACTTCTGTGGGCATAGCGAAGGGCGACCGTGGCCAACTGCTCGACCAGCAGGATCGCCAGGCCTTCCCGGTTCAGCCTTTCGATGACCGGGAACAGCGTTTCCAGGACCCGGGGTGCGAGCCCCAGCGACATCTCGTCGATCATGAGCAGGCGGGGCCGCGAAAGCAGGCCGCGCGACAGGGCCAGCATCTGCTGCTCGCCGCCCGAAAGGCTGCCGGCAAGCTGCTGGCGCCGGTCCCTCAGGATCGGGAACAGCGCGAACATGCGCTCGAGATCTTCGGACACCTCCTTCGACCGGGCGCCGCCGCGCCGTGCGTAGGCGCCGAGGTACAGATTGTCCTCGACGGTCTGGTCGGCGAAAATCAGGCGGCCTTCGGGAACCATCGACAGGCCCCGGCGCACGACGTCGTAGGACGCCATGCCGGCGATCGGCTTGCCGTCGAGGACGATCTCGCCGCCCGCCGGTTTGACGACGCCGGCGATGGCCTTCAGGGTCGAGCTCTTGCCCGCGCCGTTGTTGCCGATGATCGAGACATATTCGCCTTCCTCGACCAGCAGCGAGACCTCGCGCACCGCCTCGACATGCCCGTAGGTCACGGACAGGTTCTTCACTTCGAGCAGGGCGGCCACGGCTACGCCTCCCCGTCTGCGGTTTCGGGGCCTGCAGTTTCGGGTGCCAACCCCTCGCCGAAGCTCTGGCTGCCGAAATAGGCCTCGATCACCTTGGGATCGGTCTGCACCTCCTCGGCAGTGCCGGAGGCGATCAGTTCGCCATAGTCGAGCACCGTCACATGATCGGAAATTTCCATGATGAGCTCGACATGGTGCTCGACGATCAGGATCGTGATGCCGTTGGCGGCGAGATCGCGGACGACCTCGATGAGCTGTTCGATTTCCGTATGGGTCAGGCCCGCCGCCGGTTCGTCGAGCAGCAGGAGCCGTGGCGAAAGTGCGAGCGCGCGGGCGATTTCGAGCTGCCGCTGATGGCCGAACGCCAGGTTCTCGGCTTTCTCGTGGGCGTAGGCGGAAAGGCCGACATAGCCGAGCAGGTCCATCGCCGCCTGACGGAAATGCCGCTCGTCCCGCCCGAAGGACGGCAGCCGGCAGATCGTCGAGAAGATGTTCGACCGGTACTCCTTGTGGAAGGCGACCAGCACGTTCTCCAGCACGGTCATGTTCGAGAACAACTCGGTGTTCTGGAACGTGCGCGCCAGCCCGAGGCGGGCGAGCTGGTGGCTGTTCATCTGCGTCGTGTCCCGGCCGAGGAAGGTGATGCTCCCGGAATCGGCCCGGTAAACCCCGGAAATCGCGTTGAGGAAGGTCGATTTGCCCGCGCCGTTCGGCCCGATCAGTGCGTGGATCTTGCCCGAGTCGACGGTTTCGTCGACCTTGTCGACCGCGACGAGGCCGCCGAAAGCGACCGAGACGCCCCGGGCGTCGAGGCAGGCCGATCCGTCGGTCTGCTCGACCGCGATGATATCGCCGAGGCGGGGGCGCTCCGCGGGCACGGCGTCCGGTCTCGCTTCGGCCATGCGGCCCGACAGGAAATGTTCCACCGAGCCGACAATCCCGCGCGGCAGGACGAACATCACAGCGGCCAGCAGCAGGCCGTAGGCGAAAGCCTGCCAGGGGCCGAACGCCTGCAGATATTCCGGCAAGTAGGTCATGATCGAGGCGCCGACTACGGGGCCGAGCGCCGTCCCCGACCCGCCGAGGATGACCATGAGCAGGAAGCGGATCGAATCGGTGAAGGAGAAAATGTCCGGGCTGATATACTTGTTGAGATAGACATAGAAGACGCCGGCCGCGCCCGCCGCCATGGCCGAGACGACGAAGGCCAGGGTGCGGATCATCACGACGTTGATGCCGAGGGACCGGGCCGCGATTTCGCTCTGGGCGGTGGCCCGCATGGCCCGGCCGAACCGCGAGTTCATCAGGTTCAGGTTGACGAGAAAGGCGATCAGCGCGCTCGCGCCGACGACGATGAAATAGGCGTTGGTGTCGAGCGGCAGGCCGAGCAGCGTCGGGGCCGGCACGTTCGATATGCCGACCCAGCTGCCCGTCAGGCTGTCCCATTCGATCGCGACATTCTCGACGATGATGCCGAAGGCGATGGTGACGACGGCCAGGTAGACGCCGCGCACCCGCACCGTCGGGTAGGCGAGCAGGACGCCGAAGGCGCCCGCCAACGCCATGCCGAGAATCAGGCCGGGCACCAGCCCGACGCCCAACCGGGTCGCGAGGATCGCGGCGGTGTAGGCGCCGATGGCGTAGAGCCCGGCCTGCCCCAGGGAAACCAGCCCGGTCAGGCCGACCAGCACGTTCAGGCCAAGCGCGATAATCGCGTAGATCAGCAGAAGCGTGATCAGCCGAAGTTCGTATTCGTTGGCGGCGAGGTGCGGCAGCGCGAGGATGAGGATTGCCGCCGCGACGACGAAGGCCGGATTGAAGTGGCGCGCGATCCGGCTCATACCTTGATCAGTTCCCTGCGTCCGAACAGGCCCTGCGGGAACAGCATGAGTACAATGATGACGAGGCTGAACCCGACGGCCTCGCGCGCCGCGGTGCTGATGTAGCCGTCGACGAATTTCTCGATGATGCCGTAGAGCAGCCCGGCGATCACGACGCCCGGGGCACTGGTGATTCCGCCGATGATGGCGACCGCGAATCCCTTGATCCCGAGCAGCAGGCCCATGGTCGCCGACGCCTGGATGACCGGCGCGACCAGAATCCCCGCGAGGCCGCCGAGGGCGCTGGCGAGCGCGAAGGAGAACATGGCGACGTGCAGCACGTTGACGCCGACGATGCCCGCCGCCACCCGGTTGAAGGCGACAGCCCGCATGGCGCGCCCGAGTTGCGTCCGGCGCTGGAAGACCCCGAGCAGCACGACGATCACAACCGCGACGAACGGGATCAGCAGTTCCTGAATGAAGACGCCGGCCCCGAAGATGATGATCGGCTTGTCGACGCCGGGCGACGGCAGCGGCCGGGCGAACGCGCCGAATTCGATGGTCGCGTAGCTTTCGAGCATGATGCCGATGGCGATCGTCGTCAGCATCCAGCCGATCGAGGCGGCTTGATCGGCGAAGGGCCGGATGGCGACCCGTTCCAGCACGACCCCGAAGACGATGGCGACGCCGATCGACAGCAGGATCGCCACCGGCATGGCGAATCCGTGGTCGAGAAAGACGATGGTGAGCACAGCGCCCAGCATCAGCGTGTCGCCGTGGGCGAAGTTCACGGCCTTGGCCGACGACCACATGATGTGGAAGCCGATGGCAACCAGCGCATAGATGCCGCCGATCCCGAGCCCGGCCAGAAAATACTGGAGGGCGGCGCTCATGGAATCCGGCCTGTCAAGGGCGAGGTTTCAAAGGAAATAACATTAAGGAAGCCCCGGGGCGCGTCCGCGACGCGCCCCGGAGGCAGTCCGTCTACTTGCAGGGCGTCTGCTCGAGCGGCAGCAGTTCGCCGTCGTACCAGGCCGTCAGCTTGTAGGCGTCCGGCAGGATCGCATCGTGGCGTTCCTCCGTCTGCTCGAAAGCCGGGTTGTAGTTCATCACCAGCCCGTTGTGCTTCACCTTGAACATGGCCTCGTAGACCTTCTGCCGGTCGAAGCTGCCGGCGGCCTTGATGGCCTTGGCGATGATGTGGATCGCGTCATAGGCGTTGGCGACGCCGCTGCCCATGCGGATCTCTTTCTGGCTCTTGATGCCATAGCGCTTCTGCATGGTGGCGTAGAGCTTCTGGGCCCGCGGCTCCAGTTTGCCCATCCAGGAATAGGTCTGCATGATGAGCGAGCAGTTAGCCAGCTTGCCGGCCAGTTCGCCGAGGTTGCCGGCGAAGCCCCAGGCGCCGATCTTGACCGGGTTCCAGCCGATCTTCTGCAGGCTGCGCATGATCTGGTTGCCTTCGCGATCGAGGCCCCACATGACCAGCGATTCGGCGCCTGCTTCGCGCAGGCGGATCAACTGCGGGGTCATGTCGGTATCGCGCCAGTTGAAGGTCTCGGCGCCGACCTCTTTCGTCCCCTGCTCGCGCAACGCGGCCTGGATGTTGGGATAGGCGCCTTTGCCCCATCCCGTATTCTCGTACATGATGCCGACCTTGTTGTTCGGCGAGCGCTTGAGCGCTTCCGCGACCAGGAACTTGGACACCCAGCGGTCCTTGGCCGATACGCGGAACATGTAGTTGGGATTTCGGCCGTTCTCGATCACATTGGTGTTGGCCGCGATTACGCCGACATACACCATCTTGATCTCGTGGATCGGGTCGCGCATGGCCAGCGCGACCGTCGAATGGTAGCCGCCCAGCATCGCGACGCAGTTGTCCCGCAGACCGATGCGCCGGACATTGTCGACGCCGCGCGGCGGCGCGCCGCGGTCGTCGTACTGGATGAACTTGAGCTTCTTGCCGAGGACGCCGCCGGCGGCATTGATCTCGTCGACCGCCATCTCGGCGCCCATCCTGATGGATTTGCCGCCGAAGGCCGCCGGGCCCGTCACCGGGCCTGAATTTCCGATACAGGGGTTCGCCTCGGCAGCGTTCGCCGGGCCGGTTCCCAGAGCAATCGCGGTGGCGAAGACCGCCGCTCCGCCGATCGCGGTACGCAGTGCAATTTTCGACATATCGTTTCCTCCCTCAAAATCTCCGCACCGGGCGGGACTTCCGTGCCCGGCGTTGCGGGGCGCAACGCGGCAACTGCACGGGAGGCGCCGTTTATCGCCGAAGTTGACCAGGCGAACCGGCTGTTCCCGACAGGAAATCCGCATGTCCGACGCCTCGGCCGCCCCGGACCGCGCCGGACGGCAAAGTGTATTCGCCGGGAACGCCATCGAACAATTATATGAAGACAATATCTAATATCATTTTAGTTGATATTATTATGTTATAATATAACATTATAATTCAGCAGTTTTTCCGATTTCTCATATCATTTGAAATGATATATAATTGTATCGATATCATAGTTCCTGCGATCGGCAGAGTGCGAACAGGCGTCGTTCCCGTTTCCGGCTCGTTCGTAAACCGCAGGGTGCGTATCCGGCGGGCTCCACTGCGCCGCGTTTCGAAAACGCTATCGGGAGGCGAGGCGATATGGTCGATTTCAAGCAGTTGAAGTATTTCGTGCAGATCGCCGAGGCCGGCAGCCTGTCGCGCGCCGCCGAACAGCTCAACGTCGTCCAGCCGTCGCTCAGCCAGCAGCTGCGCAAGCTGGAAGAGCAGCTGGGCGTGGAACTGGTGACGCGCCATTCCCGAGGCGTGACGCCCAACGAGGTCGGCCGCCTGCTCCTCGACCATGCGCGCTCGCTCCTGCTTCAGCTTCAGCGGACGGAAGAGCTGGTCCAGTATCACGCGTCGAACCCATCCGGCGAAGTCCGGCTCGGCCTGCCGACATCGGCTGCGCGGGGCCTGACAATTCCCCTGGTCAACGCCGTCGAGGACCGCTACCCCGACGTCTCGCTCCACGTTGTCGAGGGCATGAGCGGGCACCTGACCGAGTGGCTGCATGTCGGCCGCCTCGACATGGCGCTGCTCTACAACGCCAAGGCCCATGAAGGCATCCACGTCCAGCCCCTCATGGTAGAGGATCTCTGCCTCGTATGTCCGCCGACCCGCGAATTCCGCCGAACGAAGGCCATCCGGTTTGCCGAAGCGGCGAAACAGCCGCTCGTGCTGGCGGCGCTGCCGCACACCATCCGGTCCATGCTCGAAGAAACCGCGGCGCGGACCGGTTATGCGCTCTCGGTCAGGATCGATCTGGATTCCCTGCCCAGCATGATCGAACTGGTCCTGGAGGGTTACTGCACGATCCTTCCCCTGTTCGCCGTCTCGAAGGAGGTGGCGGCCGGCCAGATGATCGCGGTGCCGCTCATCGATCCGCAGATCTCCTGGCAGCTTTCCATCGCTTCGGTCGTACGCGGCGTCCAGTCCCGCGCGACCAGGGCCGTGTCCGCTCTCATGCTCGAAGTGATGGAAGACATGGTGCGGACCGGAAGATGGCCGGGACGATTGCTCTAGAGCGTATCCGTTTCAGGTTGGACCGTATCCGGCACCGTGGCGTTACCGGCGCGCTGCGGGCATCAGGTTTCCGCGGCGGCGTCGGCAGCGCCACACCTCTGCCGGCGAAGGCGCTCGGTGGCCGGTCGGTCCAGGGTTCCGTCCGCGCCGACAGCGACGCCGTAGTCCGCTTCCGCTTCCGCGCGTTCGATCAGTCCGTTGGCGACATCGTCCGCCACGGCGGCCGGATCGCGCTCCCGCGGGTCGCCCATCCCAGCGCCGCAGATGCCGACGATTTCCAGCGTGTCGCCGGCGGCGAGACGGTATCCGCTAACCTTGGCCGGCAGGTCGGCTTCGTCGGCACGGCCCGGGTTGTGGATCATGGCGCCGGGCCGACCGTCGGCGCCGCCGAACAGGCCGCAGGGCGGATCGCCGGACCGGTGGTCGCCGGTCGAGCCGATCGAGGTCTCCGCCAGGAAGCGCCAGCGTTTCACCGAGCCTAGGCCGCCACGCCATTTGCCGGCTGCGGGCGCTTCGTCCCGCAGCTCGTAGCGCTCGCAGACGACCGGCGCGCTCAGCTCCATCTCCTCGATCGGGTTGTTGCGCGTGTTGGCCATCAGGTTGTCGATGGCGTCGATGCCGTCCTTGCCCCAGCGCGCGCCGTAGGACCCCTCGTTGACCTCGATCAGCACCCAGTACTGCGACGAGTCGTCGGGCCGGCTTCCCGCGTAGGCGATGGCGCTGACGCTCGCCGAGTTGCCGGCCGTCACCCGGGTCGGCATGGCGGCGGCGAAGGCCTGGAGGATCTGGTCGGGGATGCGGTTGATCTGGGCGAAGCGGGCCTCGCAGCCGCGCGGGAAGCGTGGATTGAAGATGCTGCCCTCGGGCGCAAACACCTTCACCGGCCGGAAGATGCCGTCGTTCTGCGGCACGTCCGCCCCGTCGCCGGCCTCGTCGAGCAGCAGCGTCCGGATGGCGAAATTGACGGTCGGGAGCACGCTGCCTTCGAAGGGGCAGTTGAAGCCCGTCTCGACTTCCGGCGACGAACCGGAAAGATCGACGTAGATGTCCTCGCCGTCGACGACGACCCGGGTCGCGATCGGCAGCGGCACGCCGAAATTCTTGCCGTCGTCTTCCAGCCAGCCGCCCGGCGCGTCGTAGACGCGGTCGGGAATGTCGCGGATCCGCCGCCGCATCCGCGTCTCGGCATAGTCGAGCCAGGACTCGCAGGCGCTCATCACGGTATCGAGGCCGTAGCGTTCGAGCAGTTCCGTGAAGCGCCGGACGCCGAGGCGGCAGCAGGCGATCATTGCCTCGATATCGCCGGCATTGGCCTCCGGCGTGCGGACATTCTCGATGATGTGGTCCCAGAGCGCGTCGTTGCGTTCGCCCTCGCGGTAGATTTTGGCGGCGTTGATCAGCTTGCCTTCGGCGTAGACGTCCGGCACGTCGACCGAAAATCCCGGATGGGCGCCGCCGATATCGACCATGTGGCCCGTGCAGCCGGCGAAGCCGACATGGATATCCTGAAAAAAGATCGGGATCAGGACGCCGTAGTCCGGCGCATGGGACGCGCCGAAATAGGGATGGTTGTGCAGAATGATGTCGCCGGGCCGGTAGCTGCCGGCGTGCTTCTTCTCGATGCCCCTGACATAGGCCGGCAGCGAGCCGCAGTGCATCGGCGTCGAATCGCTTTCGCAAAGCTGGCGGCCGAAACGGTCGAGGATGCCGGCGCCGATATCCTGCGATTCGCGCATGATCGACGAATAGGCCATGCGGAACAGCAGCTGCGCCATTTCCGACGCCGCTGTGGTCATCGCGCCGCCGATCACCTGGAGCAGCACGGGATCGACCTTAACGGTTTGCCAGTAGCGCCCGGCCGGCGGCGGGGCGGCCGTGCTCGCCGCCTCACGGCGCAGTATTTCGAGGCCGGGCAATTCGGCAGGAGCTTTGGCGTCCACGATCAGCGCCCTTCTTCGATCGTCAGGTGGCCGTGCGCATCCGGAATTGCCCGAAATTCCGGCGGCACGACGATGGTAGTGTCTTCCTGCTCGACGATGGCCGGGCCCTCCAGCACGGCGCCGGGCGCCAGCCCTTCGCGCCGGTAGACGGCGGCCTCTGCCCGGACCCAGCCGTCGCCGGCGGGGAAGACCGCCGCCCGGGTCGCGATCCGGGCGGCTTCGGCGCCGGCCCCGGCGTTTGCTCCGGCGTTTGCCCCGGTGTTTGAGGGCGCGCAGCTACCGGAGTTGCCGTTTCCGGATGCCGGAACCCGGCCGATCCCGGTCGCCCGCAGGTTGACCAGCTGTACCGGTGCGTCGGCGAAACGGCGCAGATAATGGCGCTCATGCGCATGGTGAAAGGCTTCGGCAACCGCGCCCTTCCAGCCGCTCCCGAAGTCGGCCGGCGCCTCGACGCCGAGTTCGTAGCCCTGGCCCCGGTAGCGGCAATCGGCGTGGAAGGCGACGGTCACCGCCTCGTCGGCGAAGCCGTCCGCGGCCAGCTCCCGGCGCGCCTGGGCGGCCATGGTGCGGTATTTTTCCGCAACGGCCGTCAGGTCGGCTTCCGCAAGGTCCGCCCAGTGGCTCGTCATATAGTCGTAGCGAATATCGGTGCTGAGCAGGCCGGCGGCGGCCGCGCCCCCCCGGGTGGGCCGGACCACCAAGATGGTGGAGCCCCGCACGACGGCGCCGTCCCCCCCCGGGGCCGCGCCCCCCCCCCCGCCCCTCCGCGTCGGGGCCTAC
>VXNK01000148.1 GCA_009840595.1 Rhodospirillaceae bacterium
GCGCAGGGATCAGATATCGACGACAAGCGCGTGTCGGTCTCGGCTGTAGCGAGCCGGCGATCATCGCGTGCTGTACGAAATCCAGAAGGACGTCCTCGTCGTACTGGTCGTCGCAATCGTCTGTCGCCGGCAGGCTTGACGGCTGTCAATTAGCTTGCGATCCGCTGTCGATAGGATCGGGGAACAGGGCGCCCGGAGGGGCAACCCGTTCGAGGCGACCCCGTTCGAGGCGGCCGTGCAGCACCCATTCTGGTCGGAAGGCCTCCGGCCGTTCTTCCTTCTCGGTTCGGCGTTTGCGGCGGTATCGATTCCGCTCTGGGTGCTGCTGGCGAGCGGCAGCATCGATCTGCCGCTGCGCGGCGGGATGCTGGCCTGGCATATCCACGAGACGCTGTTCGGCTTCGTCGCGGCGGCGATGGCCGGCTTCCTGACGACGGCGGTTCCCCAGTGGACCGGCGCCAAACCGATCGCCGGGCTGCCGCTCGCCCTGCTCGTTCTGCTCTGGCTGGCCGGGCGTGCCGCCTGGGCGGTCTCGGCCGCGCTGCCCGGCTGGGCGGTGGCTGCGGCAGACCTCGCCTTCCTGCCGGCGCTCTGCCTGGCGCTCGGACCGGGCATCGTCCGGGCCCGCCAGTGGCGCAACCTGCCGGTCATACTCCTGGTGCTGATACTCGCCGCTGCGAACGCCGCGATGCACGCCGCTGCGCTCGGCGAATGGCCGGAGGGATCGATGACCGGCGCGCGCTTCGGCCTGCTTGCGGTCATCGTTCTGGTGAGCCTGATCGGCGGGCGCATCGTGCCGGCCTTTACCCGCAATGCGCTGGCCGCCGCCGGCCGCCCGGTGGAAACGGCAACGCCGGCCTGGCTTGCAGCGGCCGGCAACCTGGCCGTGGCAGTTGCCGGCGCCCTGATCGCGATCGGTGCGCCGCCGGCCGCGGCCGGTACGGCGGCGCTCGCGGCAGCCGGCCTCGCGGCCCTGCGGCTCTCGTCCTGGCACGGGTGGAAGATCCGGCATGTCCCGCTGCTCTGGGTCCTGCACCTGGCCTGGATCTGGGTGCCGGCCGGCCTGGCGCTCTATGGCCTGGCCCTGTTCGGCATCGGCGTGCCCGAGGGCGCGGCCATCCACGCCCTGGCGGTCGGCGCGGCCGCGACCATGGTGATGGCGGTAAGCAGCCGCGCCGGCCTCGGGCATACCGGCCGGCCCCTCACCGCGCCCCGGCCGGTGGTCGCCGCCTACCTGCTCCTGACGTTCTCCGCGGTCAGCCGGGTGCTGGCGGCACTGGGGACGGCGGACGGCAGCCTGCTGCTTTACCTCTCGGCCGCCTGCTGGAGCGGGGCGTTTGCCCTGTTCTTCTGCGTCTACCTGCCGATCCTGACCCGGCCGCGTCTCCAGCCTACCCCGGCGCCGTGAACCGTTTCAGCGCGGGCAGGTCCCGGATTTCCGCCCGCGCCCCATCGACATGGACGCCCTGTTTCCTGAGCGCCGACAGCGCCCGGGAAAGGGTTTCCGGTTTCATGCCCAGCCGGTTGGCGATCAGCTGCTTGTCGTAGGGCAGCCGCACGACGACGCCCTTGTCCTCCGGCCTGTCCTGCCGGCTGAATTTGAGCATGAAGTCCGCGACCCGCTGGGCAGCGGTCTGGGTTTCCGCCTTTTCGATACGGTTGACGAACGACTTGAGCCGTACCGCCATCGACGCCAGCATGCTGATCGCCAGGTCCGGATTCTGCCGCACCCGCTCGCCGAATGCCGCGGTCGGCACCTCCAGCAGCCGTCCTTCTTCGACCATTTCCCCGCTGACCGGATAGCCCTCGGGCATATGCATGGCGCCCTCGGCGAAGGATTCGCCGGCGCCGAATATCTCCACCACCACTTCGGCGCCGTCGGGCCGCAGGCGGTAGAGCTTCACCCAGCCGGACAGGACGACGAAGAAATGGGTCGCCGGATCGCCCTGGAGGAACAGCGTCTTGCGTTTGCCGTGCACCCTGACGGCGGCAACGCTCAGCAGGTCCCTGAGGCCGTCGGGAGACAGGCCGGAGAACAGGGGCAGCTCATGGATGCGCTCGATTTCCTGGGCGCTGAGGGGCATGGGGAGGCGCTCGCGGCGGCTACCGGAATTCGGCAACAGCTTGCCACAGGTTGCCCGCCATTCGCGATCACGCTGTCGTGGCCGGCTTCCGGCTGCGCCCGTCTGTGCTAAGGGCCGGTCTGTGCTAAGGGTTGTGGCGGGAAATCCGAAAACGAACGGGATGAAACGGAGGGAGCCGCCGAATGACCGCCAAACCGCCCACACGGGAACAGATCGCGCGCGCCGCGGACACGCTCGGACTTTCGCTCGAACCCGCCGATCTGGACGAATTCACCGGGATGATCCGCGGCACCGTGGAAACCTATTACCGGCCGCTCGACCGGCTGCCCGACAACCTGCCGCCGGTGAAGTATCCGCGCACGCCGGGCCATTTCCCGACCGACGGGGAAGACCCGCTGCGCGCCTGGTACGTCAAATCGACCATCGAGGGCAGCAAGCGCGGCAAGCTGCGCGGCAAGACCGTGGCGATCAAGGACAATATCTGCGTCGCCGGCCTGCCGATGATGAACGGCGCCTCGGTGCTGGAGGGCTATGTGCCGGAGGTCGACGCCACGGTGGTGACCCGCACGCTGGACGCCGGCGGCACCATCCTCGGCAAGGCCCATTGCGAGTATTTCTGCTATTCCGGCAGCAGCCACACCAACGCCCAGAAGACGACGCTCAACCCGCTGAATCCCGAATACACGCCGGGCGGGTCGTCCTCCGGCTGCGCGGCGCTGGTGGCGGCGGGCGAGGTCGATCTCGCCATCGGCAGCGACCAGGGCGGCTCGGTCCGCGAACCGGCGGCCTTCAGCGGCCTGGTCGGCATGAAGCCGACCTGGGGCCTGGTGCCCTACACCGGTGCGGCGTCGATCGAGATGACGCTCGACCATCTCGGCCCGATGAGCCGGACGGTCGAGGACAATGCGCTCTATCTGGAAGTGCTGGCCGGGGAAGACGGGCTGGACCCGCGCCAGTATGCGCCGCGCACCGCGCGCTATACGCAGGCGCTGGGCCGATCGGTCGAGGGCCTGCGCATCGGCGTCATGCAGGAGGGCTTCGGTTTCGAGGACAGCGAGGCGGATGTCGACGAGGCCGTGCGCGCCGCGGCGCAGGTGTTCGCCAAATTGGGTGCGGCGGTGACGGAGATTTCCGTGCCGGCCCATCGCGAACTTGGCATGCCGGTCTGGGTGCCGATCGCCTGCGAGGGCGCCTACGAGCAGATCCTCAAGGGGCTGGGCAACGGCCACAACTGGAAGGGCGCCTATGTGCCGAGCCTGCTGGAAAAGCTCAACGGCTGGCAGGCCAAGTCGAACATGTTCTCGGAAATCTTCAAGCTGGGCATGCTGTGCGCCGAACATATGCGCACGGTCCATCACGGCCGCTACTACGCCAAGGCGCAGAATCTCAGCCGCCTGCTGCGGGCGGCCTACGACGCGGCGCTGGAGGAGGTCGATATCCTGCTGACGCCGACCTCGCCGATCAAGGGCTCGAAGCTGCCGCCGGAGGACCGGACCCGGGAGGAAGACATGGTGCCCGGCTTCACGCCGATCCCGAACACGGCGCCGATCGATTGCACCGGCCATCCGTCGATCAGCATTCCCTGCGCAATGCGCGGCGGATTGCCGGTCGGCCTGATGCTGACCGGGTGCCATTTCGACGAATCGACGCTCTATCGCGCCGCCCACGCCTTCGAGCAGGCGGTCGACTGGAAATCGGTCTAGCGCGGCATTTGTACAGCGGCGCCCTATGCTGCTACGTTGGCGCCGAACGAATTCGTCATCGCAGATCGAGGAGGGAATAATGCGTAGACGCACTCTGATTGCCGGCCTTGCCGTAGGCACGGCGGCTGCTTTGGCCGTGGCGCCGCCGTTGGCGCCCCAGGCCCAGGCGGCGAAGGACAGCGTGGTGATCGCCTGGCAGGTCGATCCCCAGACCTGGGATCCGAACAAGCGGACGGTTCCCGTCCGGCAATCGCTCTACAAGATGGTCTACGACCAGCTGCTCACGCAGGCGCCGGACATAAAGCTGGAGGCGTCGCTCGCGACCAAATGGTCCCAGTCGGCGGACGGCAAGACCGTGACGCTGGACATTCGGGACAACGCCTACTGGCACGACGGCACCAAGGTGACGTCGGCCGATGTCAAATACACCTTCCTCGAACGCGGCAAGGCGGGCCACAAGATCGACCTGGTGCGGATCTGGCGCAACGTCGCGGATATCGAGACGCCGACGCCGACCCGCGCGGTCATCAAGCTGAGCAAGCCGATGGCGACGGCGATCCCGTGGCTGGCGTTCCTGGCCAACTTCGTGGTGCCGAAGCACCATGTCGAGAAGGTCGGCGCCGACGGCTTCGCCGACAAGCCGATGGGCAGCGGGCCCTACAAGGTCGTGGACTATCAGCGCAACTCGCGCATCGTGCTCGAAGCCTTCGACAAATACTGGGGGCCGAAGCCGAAAATCCGCAAGGTGACGATCCTGATCATGAAGGATCCGTCGGCCCGTGTCGCGGCGGTCCAGTCCGGCCGGGTCGATTTCGCGCCGGACGTGCCGATTCGCGAAGTCGGACGGCTGGACAAGATGGCGGCGCTGAGCGGCCGGATCTTCCCGATCTCGCGCGTGATCCTGCTGCAGATCCGCAGCGACAAGGCGTTCGCCGACAAGAATGTCCGGCTGGCCGCGCATCACGCGATCAACAAGAAAGCGATCTCGCAGGCGCTCTATGCCGGCAAGGCGGTGCCGCTGTCGATCGTCGCGCCGCCCGGCACGCCCGGCTACGTGGAGGATTTCGAATTCCCCTACGATCCGGCGAAATCGAAGGCGCTGCTGGCGAAATCCGGCTTCAGCACGGACAAGCCGCTCAAGATCGGCATGGCCAGCTTCAACGGCAATTTCCCCGGCGACTACGACATCGCCCGGGCGATCGTCTCGATGTGGAAGAAGGTCGGCATCGAAGCCAATCTGCAGGTGATCGAGTATTCGAAATATTTCGAGCTCAACCGCGGCAACAAGCTGCCGGAGGCGACTCTCTACAGTTGGGACAACGCCGTCGGCGACCCGGAGATGTTCACGGGCTACCTGATGCATCCGAAGCTGCCCTTCTCGGCCTGGAAGGACATGGATGTCGGCGGCCGGGTGATGAAGCTGTTCGGCGTCGTCGACTATGACAAGCGCATCCAGGGCTACAAGGATGTTGCCGTCTATGCGTCGAAGCAGGGCGCCGTCATGCCGCTGCTGCAATCCGTGATCACCTGGGTCCACAAGAGCGATCTCCAGGTGGTGCAGTACAACAACGGCTGGGCGCTGCCCCAAACCTGGTCCTGGAAATAGGCCCTGAAACGCCGGTAATGCGCGCGGCCCGGCGGAGAACATCCCGCCGGGCCGCCGCGTTGCCGGTTTTCCTTCTCTTCCCGGCCGCCGCTTGCGCGCCCGTGCGCGCGGGCCTTATGTCTGCCCCATGAGCGGCGAAATCCTCGGCATCGTGTTGCGCCGGATCGCGGTCGCGATCCCGCTGATGCTGCTCGTCTCGATCCTCGTCTTCATCGTGCTGCGGCTGATTCCGGCCGACCCGGTGGCCATGTCCATGCCGCCGAACGCGACGAACGAGGATATCGAGGCACTGCGGCGCGAAATGGGCCTGCACCTGCCGGTCATGCACCAGTATGCGATCTGGCTCGGCCACATCCTCGAAGGCGACCTGGGCCGGTCCATCGCCTTCGGGCAACCGGTTTTCAAGCTGATCGGCCAATCCCTGCCGGCCACCATCGAACTGGCGGTCTTGGGCGCCCTGTTCGCGACGGCGATCGGGCTCCCCGGCGGCATCCTCCTGTTCCGGCTGCGCGGCCGGCCGTCGGAGCAGGCGGTCGATGTCGGCAGCACGCTGATGATGTCGATCCCGGAATTCCTGTGGGCGCTGTTCCTGATCCTCGTCTTCGGCGTCGCGTTCAACCTGCTGCCCTTCGCCGGCCGGCTGCCGCCGGACATGACGATTCCCAGGGTCACCGGCTTCCTGCTGCTCGACTGCCTGCTGACCGGCGACCTCACGGCCTTCCTGGAAGCGATCCGGCACATGCTGCTGCCGGCGCTCGCGCTCGCGCTCGGCACCGTGCCGCTCATCATGCGCCTGCTGCGCTCCAGCCTGCTCGACGTGATCGGCGAGGATTACGTCACGATGGCGCGGCTGCGCGGCGTGCCGGAGCGCCGGGTGATCAACCGCCACGCCCTGCGCAACGCGCTGCTGCCGACCCTGTCGCTGATGGGCGTCCAGTTCGGCTTCCTGTTCGGCGGCACGCTGCTGGTCGAGGTCATCTACTCCTATCCCGGCCTCGGCAACCTGATGGTCGAGGCGGTGCGCAACACCGACCTGCCGATCATCCAGGGCGCCGCGCTGGTCTTCGCGCTGGCCGTGCTGACCATCAACCTGGCCGTCGACGTGGTCTACATCGTCGTCAACCCCAAGCTGCGGCGGGCCCGGTGAGCGCGGAATTGGCCATGAGCGCGGCGGCCGTCGGCGGCGAGAGCCCGCTGCGCCGGGCGCTACGCTCGGGCCGCGTCGTCGTCGGCGGGTCGATCCTGGTCGTGCTGCTGTTCTGCGCCGCCGCCGCGCCGCTGATCGCGCCCTACGATCCCAACGAGCAGGACCTGTTGAACGCGCTCAAGGGGCCGTTCTGGACCGACAATGCCGCGCCGGGTTTCTGGCTCGGCACCGACAATCTCGGCCGCGATACCCTGTCCCGGCTGATCTACGGCACGCGGGTCGCCCTGTTCGTCGCCGTCTGCGCTGCGGTCGGCACCATGTTGATGGGCACCGCACTGGCCCTGCTCGCCGGCTATTTCGGCGGCGTGATCGACTGGCTGATCTCGCGCGCGGTCGACCTGTGGATGTCCTTCCCGCCGGTCGTGCTGTCGCTGATCCTGATCGTCGGCTTCGGCGTCGGCATCGGCAACGTCATCCTGGCGATCATCCTGGTCGACTGGACCCGCTTCTGCCGCGTCGTGCGCAGCGAGGTTCTGGTCATCCGCCGGCAGAATTATGTCGATGCCGCCCGGCTCTCCGGCTTCTCCCACATGCGCACCATGGTGCGCGAGGTGCTGCCGGCCGCCGCGCCGACGATCATCACGCTCATGAGCCTCGAGATGGGCATCGCCGTGATCGTCGAGGCGATCCTCAGCTTCGTCGGCATGAGCGTCGAGGCGAGCATTCCGGCTTGGGGCGTGATGATCGCCGACGCGCGCAATTATATGTACCAGTCGGCCTGGGGGCTGGTGCTGCCGATCCTCGCCATCGTGACGACCGTGCTCGCCTTCAACCTGCTGGGCGACGGCCTGCGCCGGACCTTCGACGCCCGGCTCCAGCAGCACTGAGCGCCCTGTCATGTCGCTCCTCGCCCTCAACGACGTCAACGTGACGACCGAGGCCGGCGGCCGGCGGATCGACGTGCTGCGCGATGTCTCGCTCGCCGTCGGCCGGGGCGAACTGGTCGGCGTGGTCGGCGAATCCGGCGCCGGCAAGTCGATGGTCGGCCGCCTGATCGCCGGCATGCTGCCGAAAGGTTTCGCGACGAGCCGCGGCAGCGTGACCTTCCTCGACCGCGACCTGCTGGCCATGGCGCCGCGCGAGCGCACCGGCCTGCTCGGCGACGCCATCGCCTTCGTGCCCCAGCACCCGATGACCTCGCTCAACCCGGTCCTGTCGCTCGGCGCCCAGTTCGACGAGCATCTCAGGCGCCTCGGCCAGGACGGCAAGGCGGCGCGGCGCGAACGGGCGCTCGCCGCGCTCGATTCGGTCCATCTGCCGCGCCCGGCCGACCTGCTCGGCCGCTTTCCGCACCAGCTCTCCGGCGGCCAGTGCCAGCGCGCGCTGATCGCCATGGCCTTCGCAGGCAAGCCCGACCTCATCGTCGCCGACGAACCGACCACGGCGCTCGACGTCATCACCCAGGCGCGGGTGATGGAGCTGATCGACGAATTGCAGCGCGACAGCGAGACCGGCCTGCTCTTCATCACCCACGACCTGCGGCTGGCGGCGCAGCATTGCCAGCGCCTCGCCGTGATGTATGCCGGCGAGATCGTCGAGACCGGGCCGGCGGCGGCCCTGCTAAGCGATCCGCTGCATCCCTATACCCGCAGCCTGGTCGCCGCCAATCCCGGCATCGCCGGGCCGGTGCGCCGGCTGGCGGCGCTGCCCGACCACATGCCCGGCCTGAGCGGGTTCGCCGACCTGCCGGGCTGCCGCTTCGCCCCGCGCTGCCCGGTGCGCGACGCGGCCTGCGCCGCCGCCCGCACGGCGCTGACCGAGGTTGTGCCGGGCCGGTTCGTGCGCGGCGCCGGGGCGTGCCGGAAGCAGGCGTCGGCGCTGGCCGGGCAGGACGAGTTGCCCCGCGCTGCGGCCGACGCCGCCGCGCCGCCGATCCTGTCGGTCGACGGGCTGGGCAAGACCTTCCGCTCCGGCCGCGACTGGCTCGGCCGCCGCCGGGCGCCGGTGGTCGCGGTCGACGGCGTGAGCCTCGACATCGCGCCCGGCGAATTCGTCGGGCTGGTCGGCGAGAGCGGCAGCGGGAAATCCACCGTCGCGCGCCTGCTGCTCGGCCTCGAAACCCCGGACGGCGGCCGGATCGTCGTCGACGGGCAGGACATCACCGGCCCGTTCCAGCGTACCGCGAAGCAGCGTATCGCGCTGATCCAGATGATTTTCCAGGACCCGCAATCGGCACTCAACCCGCGCCAGCGCATCGGCCGGCTGGTGACCCAGTCGATGGAGGTGCGCCGCCCGCCGGCGCGCTGGCCGGAGCGGCTGGAGCGGGCGCGCGACCTGCTCGGCCAGACCGGCCTGCCCCAGGATACGATCGGCCGCTACCCGGTGCAGGTCTCGGGCGGTCAGCGCCAGCGGGTCAACATCGCCCGGGCGCTGTGCACCGCGCCCAAGGTCCTGGTCGCCGACGAGATCGTCTCCGGCCTCGACGTCTCGGTGCAGGCGCAGATTCTCAACCTGCTGCTCGACATGCGCGCGCAGAGGCAGATCTCCATGCTGTTCATCAGCCACGACCTCTCGGTCGTGCGCTACCTGTGCAGCCGGGTCGCGATCATGAACCGCGGCCAAATCGTCGAGCAGGGCCCGACCGAGCAGGTCTTCCGCGCGCCGCAGCACGACTACACGAAGGCGCTATTGGCGGCGGTGCCGTAGGGGGCGGCGGGAAGACGCTAACGGCACCTGCAAATGCCGCCCCGTCGCCGATGCCCAGATTAACAGATAATGCCGCCCCGGACCTGATCCGGGGCCCAGTCGCGACCCGACAGGCCCTTGCCTGTTGCTCCTGGGCCCCGGATCTCCGCTGCGCTCCGTCCGGGGCGGCACTGATGGGAGAATTTACGGCGTTGGCTACCGGAACGGCGGTCCGCCCTTATTCCTTCCCGTCGCCCGTCTCGCCCCCATCCCCGAGCGCAGCATCCGCGTGAGCGCGCTCTGCAACTCCTCCGGGTCGCCGGCGGAGAAGCCGAAGTTCTTCCTTTCAGGAGTAGGTCGAGCGTCAGGCGTGGGAGGGGAGGCATGTTTTGGCCTACCTATTAATCATGAATCGGCCGGTCCGCCGGGCGGCTGTTCTGGTATGATAGAAATATCCGGTGAAATATCTGGACCGGTTCAAGTGTCGTTTCAATAGGCGGAAGAATCTAATCCGTGTGTCCATTGACACAAAGTAAAGAATGGACAAAAAATACTCACTCTATTTGTATTACGTCACATTAAGAAAGTTGCTTTCTTCAACACAATTGAATATTATCGATCTTGCGCGATACTCTCGGCTAAAATTTATTCTAAATGAGTTATTGTGCCCTCCATCTCGTATTGTTGATGCTGCCTCCAACAGCAAAAGTGCGCCGCTGTACAATTTTTTCTTCTCTCCAAATTATATTTAATTCACACATGTACTCACCCTGCGGCAATTCGATTTTGCCATCTGAAAATTCCGCATTTTCTTCACCGTGTTTATGCCTAATGAGAAATGCCAGTGCTGGGCTCTTTGGAAAAATATTCACCCGAAATGATCTCTCGCCTCTGTTAACGCTTAGCTCTAATGTTTTTCGGCCTATAAACCGGTTTGTACCGCTTTCTCTAATCTCGGCAATTGCTCCGACATTCTGTGCCGCATCTCGTCGTACGCCAATCGACCTCAGAAGTTTATTTTTCACTGGTTTGTTCGATACGGAAAGGAATAACACCGCTCCCGCCTCAACACCCTCTCGCCGAAAAGTTATAGTCAGGTGTGGTTTTCCCCACCACATTTGGAATGCCGTTGGAAGGGTTACGACGGCAAGCCCAAACGCGATGAGCGACAGGAAAACGTCACTCCATTGCAACCAGTCTGGTACCATAGGCAAGAATTAGCGTCCTAAGCGCTATACGGCAAAGGGGATAAGTGTCCTACTCCATCTCGCCGCCCGCCTCGCCCCCATCCCCGGACCGCAGCATGCGAGTCAGCGCGCTTTGCAGTTCTTCCGGGTCGCCGGCGGAGAAGCCGACGTCCTTGAGGAGCTGGTCGAGCACCGGGGCGTGGGCGCGGTAGCGCAGGGCGCTGTTGACGATCTGGTCGGACAGGCCGGTCTCGCGCTTCTCGCCGTCCGCCGCGCCGGCGCCACCACCGCTTTGCGGTGCCAGGCCGTCGACATGGACGATCTTGATGCCCTCGATGCGCTCCAGCGGCTTCACGCTCTCGGCGATCATGCCCTGGAGGTGCTCGACGATGGCGAGCCGGATCTTCATGTCGATCAACTCCGGACTGAGGCCGGAATCGGCGTCGTTCATGGCGCGCTTGGCGGCGGCCTCGATGCTGCTGCGCAGTTCCATCGCGGCGGCGCGCAGCTTTTCGCCTTCGGATTCCGCTTCGGCCATCGCCTTGATCCGGCCGGCCTCGCTGTCGGTCTGGAGCCGGTCGGCCTCGGCCAGTTCCCCGGCGGCCTCGCGTTTCGCGGTCGCCGAGGACACCGTATCGATGGCCGATTTCTCGGCCTCCCGCTGCGCCTCGATCAGGTCGATCCGTTTCTGGCGTTCGGCGCGCTCGATCTCGCGCACCGTCTCGACGGCTTCGGCCGCGCGTTCCGCGTCGGCCCGCGCTTCTTCGGCCTCGGCGCGGACCTTGCTCTGCTCCTTCGCCCTGGTGTCGATCTCGATGCTGCGGTTGTGCCGGGCCAGCTCCACGGCGATGTCGCGCTCGATGTCGCGCTCGCGCACCTCCTGCTCGGCGGCGATCCGCCTTGCCTCGATCTCCTGGTCGCTCGCCACCTTGGCGAGGTCGATCGCCTTGCCGGACGCGATCCGGGCCTCCTCCATCTCGCGCTCTTTTTCCGCCTCCCGCGCGGCGACCTCGCTGCGCTGCTCGGCGCGCCGGGTCGAAACCGCGCGTTCCTGTTCGAGGCGGGCGAATTCCTCGTCGCGCGCGATCTCCAGCTTTTCCTGCTCGGCCTTCAGGTTGCGCGCCTGGATCTCGACCTCCGTGTCCTGCTCGATCTCGTTGCGCTGGCGGCGCCGGTTCTCGATCTCCTGGGTCAGCCGGGTCAGGCCCTCGGCGTCGAACGCGTTCTGCGGGTTGAAATGCTCGCGGTCGGTCTGGTCGAGGCTGGTCAGCGAGACCGACTGGAGTTCGAGCCCGATGGAGGCGAGGTCGTCGGCCAGGGTCTCCCGCACCCGGCGCACGAACTCGATCCGCTTCTCGTGCAACTCCTCCATGCTCATCTCGGCGGCGACCGAGCGCAGGGCGTCGGTCAGGCGCCCCTCGATCAGCTCCTTGAGCAGTTCGACCCGCAGCGTCTTGGTGCCGAGGCTTTGCGCCGCCGTCGCGATGGCCTCGTGATCGGCGCCGACCCGGACCAGGAAATCGGCCGAGACGTCGACCCGCAGCCGGTCCCGCGTGATCAGCGCGTTGCGCGCCGCCCGCGCCACGTCGATGCGCAGCGCGTTCATGTTGACCTGGATGATGTCGTGCAGGACGGGCAGGACGAGCGCGCCGCCGTTCATCACCACCTTCTGCCCGCCGAAGCCGGTGCGGACGAAGGACAGTTCCTTGGTCGCGCGGCGGTAGAGCCACCAGAACAGCAGCCACAGGACGACGATCGCGACGAGGGCTATCACGATCGCCAGAACGGCGTTGCCCAATGTCATGTCCGCCTCCCCGGAGGATGGTTATCGCGCCGTATTCGCTCGGGCCTGCCGCCTCCCGCGACCGTGCAGGATCGAGGGAGGAGTCGGGAAACTAATGTTGATTCGGGCGGAATTGCAATCGCCGGGCCGCTCCGGCGGGCCGCACCGGGCTCCGGCGTTGCGCCGCCCGGGCCGACCGCCCGTCCGGAAACCCGCGGGAGTCGGCGGTTTCCCGGCAGCATCGCGGATTTTTCATCGCCAAACCGATATCGCACGATACCGGACGGGTATCGCTGCGAGTGCGGTTCGGGCCGGTCGAGCGGGGTCATGCCAGGAGCCGGCGGCTGACGCTGCGCGCCGTTTCGACGAAGCGGTGGACCAGGGGGCCGCGGTTGTCGATCCGCCAGTTCACGCTCAACTCGGTCTCCGCCTTCACGCCGTTGAGCGGCCGGCAGACCAGGCCCCTGCGTTCGCCGGTGGCGGTCGATTCCGGCACCAGCGATACCCCGACGCCGACGGACACCAGGCCGGCAGCCGTCTGGTAGTCGTAGACGAGCTGGGCGACGCGCGGTTCGACGCCGCAGGACCGGCAGATCGCGATGACATGGTCGGCGAAGGTCGGGCGCGGCTTGTCCGGATACAGGACGAATTCCCGGTTCGCCAGGTCGGCGACGGTCAGCGCCGACCGTTGGGCCAGCGGATCGGTGGCCGGCAGCGCCACGACCAGCCGTTCGCGGTTGATCGTTTCGTGGCGCAACTCGTCGTCGTCGATCCGCGGCCGGGCGATGCCGATGTCCATGCGCCGCTGGATCAGGGCGTCCCGCTGGCCCGCATTGTTCATGGGCACCAGGGTCAGTTCGACATCGGCGTTTTCCGCGCGGAAGGCGTGGACGATGTCGGGCAATACGCTGTAGGTCGCCGAACTGACGAAGCCGATGGTGAGGCTGCCGATGGTTCCGGCGCCGGCCTGCCGGACCGCCTCTTCGGCGGAATCGACGCGGTCCAGGATATCCCGCGCCCGTTCGCGCAGGATCTCGCCGGCGTCGGTCAGCCGGATCTGGCTGCGCGACCGGTTGAAGAGGCTGGCGCCGAGTTCCTCCTCCAGCGCCTTGATCTGGCGCGACAGCGGCGGCTGCGCGATGCCGAGGCGGGCCGCCGCCCGGCCGAAATGGAGCTCGTCGGCGACGGCAACGAAGTAGTGCAGGCGGCGGAATTTCATGGGTTTGCTCCCGGGCGGCGCCCTGCGGCGGGCGCGGTTCCCGAATAATACCGATTCAATCAAAAGATGATACCGAATCGGTTATTGTGCTGGCCAGCGGTCATGGCAACAATGCGCTGGCGAGGTCGGGGATCGCAGCGACGATCCCGGGTGCCGGGAACGGCGGTTTTCGACCGTTTGCGGTGCGCCAGGCCGTCATCGGCCGACCGCTCCGCAGAGCCCGCGCGCGGCGCGGGAAGCAGGTGTGAGGCAGACGGCCATGGCAAACGGCGAAATCATCGCGGGCTTCCTGGCGCCGCATCCGCCCCATCTGGTCTATGGCGAGAACCCGCCGCAGAACGAGCCGAAATCCGAAGGCGGCTGGGAGCAGTTGCGCTGGGCCTACGAACGGGCGCGCAAGAGCCTGGACGAGCTGCAGCCGGATGTCCTGCTCGTTCACTCGCCGCACTGGATCACCCAGGTCGGGCACCATTTCCTCGGCGTCCGGCATCTCTCCGGCAAGTCGGTCGATCCGATCTTCCCGAACCTGTTCCGCTACAGCTTCGAGCTCGAGGTCGATGTCGAACTGGCCGAAGCCTGCTGCGAAAAGGCCGCCCAGCGCGGCCTGACGGCGACGATGATGCGCAACCCGAAATTCCGGGTCGACTACGGCACCATCACCACGCTGCACATGATCCGCCCGCAATGGGACATTCCGATCGTCGGCATTTCGGCGAACAACTCGCCCTACTACCTGACGACCGAGGAAGGCCTGGACGAGATGGACACGCTCGGCAAGGCGACCCGGGAGGCCATCGAGGCGACCGGGCGGCGCGCCGTGCTGCTGGCGTCCAACACCCTGTGCCACTGGCATTTCCACGAAGAGCCCGACACGCCCGAGGACATGTCGCGCGAGCATCCCCAGAGCTACGACGGCTACAAGTGGGACATGCGCATCATCGAACTGCTGCGCCAGGGCAAGACGGCCGAGGTCTTCCGGATTCTGCCGCAATTCATCGACGAGGCGTTCGCCGAAGTGAAGTCCGGGGCGTTCACCTGGATGTTCGCCGCCATGGGCTATCCGGAGCTGCCCGGCGAACTGCACGGCTACGGTACGGTGATCGGCACCGGTAACGCGGTCATGGAATGGAACCTGGTGAAGGCCGGGCTGGCCGGCGCCGCCGCTCCGCCGCCCGCCGGTCCGTCGGTCGCCGGCGCGCGCGAAGCCTATGCCGGCGCGATGCGGTGACCGCGGTCTCCGCCTTCCTGGTGCCGGGCTCGCCCCTGCATCTGTTGCGGCCCGACAATCCGCCCTGGCGGCCGATTATCGCCGGTTTCGAACGCGCCGCCCGGGCGCTGGCGGTGTCGCGTCCCGATGCCATTCTCCTGTATTCGACCCAGTGGATCGCGGTGCTCGATGCGCTGTGGCAGGCCCGGCCGCGGCTGACCGGCGCCCATGTCGACGAGAACTGGCACGACCTGGGCGATATGCCCTTCGATATCCGCGTCGATACCGATCTGGCCCATGCCTGTGTGAAGGCGGTCAAGGCCGCCGGAATATCGTCCAAGAGCGTCGACTACGACCAGTTCCCGATCGACAGCGGCACCATCGTCGCGACCCGGCTGCTCGACCCCGACGGCCGCTTCCCGCTCGTGATGGCGGCCAACAACCTCTACCACGACGCCGCCACGACCATGAAGATGGCGGGAGTCGCCGCCGCAACGGCGCGCGCCCAGAACAAGAAGGTGGCGGTGGTCGGCGTCGGCGGCCTGTCCGGCACCGTCTTTCGCGAACCGATCGCCATCGAACAGGACCGCATCGCCGCGGAGTCCGACGACAACTGGAACCGGCGCGTATTGCGGTTGCTGGAAAAGGGCGAGACGGGTCAGCTTGACGGCCGGATCGAGGAGTATGCCCGCGAGGCGCGGGTCGATATGGGCTTCAAGCATTTTGCCTGGATCCGGGGCGCGATCGGCGGCCGGTTCTTCGGCGCAAGGGTTCACGGTTACGGCCCGGCACACGGCGCCGGCGCCGCGGTTATCGAGTTCAGACTCTAGGGAGGATCAGTAAAATGCGTAAGGAATTCGTTTCAGTACTGGCGCTGGCGGCGTTTGCCGGCAGCGTAGCCGCAACGGCTCCCGTCCTGTTCGGGGCGCCCGCCGCGGCGCAGGATTGCAGCATCACGGTGGGCCGCGTCGTGCCGCTGACCGGACCGCTGCTCGACATGGGCCGCGAAACGCCTTGGCTCGACGAGAACAAGGTCGGCCCGATCAACAAGGCCGGCGGCCTCGCGGTCGGCGGCAAGAAGTGCAAGATCAACTACAAGATCTACGATTCGCGCGGCACCATGGCGGGCTCCGGCGAAGCGGCGACCCGCGCCATCCTGAAGGACAAGGTGGACGTGGTCTTCGCCCAGGGCACGCCGGACACGACCAACGCGCCGTCCGACCTGTGCGAGCGCTACAAGGTGCCGTGCATCACGTCGAACACGCCGGTCGAGGCCTGGCTCTACGGGCCGGACGGCAAGCCGAAGACCTACAAATACACCTTCCACTTCTTCTTCGGCGTACCGGACCTGGTGGCCAACCATGTCGGCATGATCAAGGCGCTGCCCGGCGGCTTCAACGGCAGCATCGGCTATCTCTATCCGAACGATCCCGACGGCGTCGTCTTCGCCTCGCTGTTCGACCCGACCTTCAAGAAGGAAGGCTGGAAGCCGGTCGATCCCGGCCGCTTCAAGCAGGGCCTGCCGGACTTCTCGGCGATCATCAACAGGTTCAAGCGCGGCCGCGTCCAGGTGGTGACCGGCGTGCTCGCGCCGCCGGACCTGCAGAACTATCTGCAGCAGGCGGCGCAGGCCGGCTTCAAGCCGCGCATGTACATCATCGACAAGGCGACCGGCTATCCGGAAGCGATGAAGGCGCTCGGCGAGTTCGGCATCGATATCCTGAGCGTGAACTTCTGGTCGCCGGCCTATCCGGGCAAGTCGAAATACGGCGGCTATACCGGCCAGGGCCTCGTCGACCTGTACGAGACGCAGAACGCCGGCAAGTATTATTCGCCGCCGCTGGCCTATACCGATGCGTCCTACGACGTGCTGTTCGACGCCATGCAGCGGGCCGGCTCGACCGACCGGGCGAAACTGCTGGCGGCGCTGGCCAAGACGGATCTCGAAACCGTCGTCGGCCAGGTCAAGTTCAACGCCCAGCAGTTTTCCGTGCAGCCCCTGGGCGGCGCACAATGGCGCGTCGATTCGAAAACCAAGCGCTGGGTCAAGGACAACGTGTATAACGCGGTCTATCCGTCGGTTAAGAAGACGGCGGATATGCGCCTGTACCAGGCCAAATAACCGGCCGGCCAACGGCCGCCCGGCGCGCGCCCCGAACGGGACGGGGCGGCGCGCCGGGTGGCGCCGCAACCCAGTTGGACCGGCCGGAGCGCACGACCGGGATGCGATGACGACGGTTCTTTCGGCAACGCGGCTGTCCAAGGCGTTCGGCGCGATCCACGTTGCGGATCGCGTCAGCTTTTCGATAGACGAAGGCGAGATTCTCGGCGTCATCGGGCCGAACGGCGCGGGCAAGACCTCGCTGTTCGGCCTGATCTCCGGCAACATCCGGCCGGATTCCGGTTATGTAGAATTCGGCGGGAAAGACATCACCCGCTGGGCGCCGCAGGATCGCGCCCGCGCCGGCATCGCCCGGACCTACCAGATTCCGAAACCCTTCACCCACATGACCGTCGCCGGCAACCTCAAGGTTGCGGCGATCTTCGGCGGCGGCGTGGCCGAGGACGAGGTCGAGGAATGGATCGACGGGGTCCTCGCGCAGACCCATCTCGCGCCGGCGCGCAACACGCTGGCCGGCCGGCTGCCGCTGCTCATGCGCAAGCGCCACGAGCTGGCCCGGGCGCTCGCCATGCGCCCGAAGCTGCTGCTGGTCGACGAAGTCGCCGCCGGCCTGACCGACCACGAGGTCGGCGAATTCATCGACATGGTCGCGGGAATCCGCGCCGGCGGCGTGACCGTCCTGTGGATCGAGCATGTCATGAAGACGATGCTGACCGCGACGGACCGGCTGCTGGCGCTGGATTCCGGCCGGATCATCGCCCAGGGGAAGCCGGAAGAGGTCATCAACTCGCCGGACGTCCGCCGTGTCTATCTCGGCGCCTGAGCAGCCGGCCCTGCTGACCGTCAAGGGCCTCTCGGCCTATTACGGCGAGAGCCGCGCGCTCTACGGCGTCGGCTTCGCCGTCGGGAAGGGCACGATCCACTCCATCGTCGGCGCCAACGGGGCGGGCAAGTCGACCCTGCTGCGCGCGATCGTCGGCATGATGAACCGCGGGCGGGCCGCCCACACCGCCGGCAGCATCGAATTCAAGGGGCGCAGGATCGACGCCCTGCCGACCGAGGAAATCGTCGGCCTCGGCGTCACCATGGTGCCGGAGGGCCGCCGCCTGTTCGCCAGCATGTCGGTCGAGGAGAACCTCGTCTGCGGCGCCTTCCTGCCGCGCTGCCGCGGAACGCTGGGCGAAACCCTGGAGGATGTCTACAGCCTGTTCCCGCGGCTTGCCGACCGGCGCCAGCAGCCGGTGTCCCAGATGTCCGGCGGCGAACAGCAGATGGTCGCGATCGGCCGGGCGCTCATGTCCTCGCCCGAGCTGATCCTGCTCGACGAGCTCTCGCTCGGGCTGGCGCCCATCGTGGTCGACCAGATCTACGAGCGCATCGCGGCGATCAACGCGCGCGGCGTCACCTGCATCGTCATCGAGCAGGACACCGAGCGGGCGATGCGCGTCGCCGGCGCGGTTTCCGTGCTGCTGGAAGGGCGCGTGGTGCTCGAGGGCGATCCCGACGAGCTGGGCCGCGACCGGGTCTCGGCCGCCTATTTCGGCATCGACTCCGAAGGGCAGGGCGGATGAACGAAGACCTGTACTGGACGCTCGTCGACATCGCCAACGGGCTGCTGTCCGGCGTTATGCTCGGCGGCTATTACGCGATCATCGCCATCGGCCTGGCGCTGACCTTCGGCGTCATGCGCATGGTCAACCTGGCCCATGGCGACATGCTGGTGCTCGCCGCCTACCTCGCCGTGCTCGTGCTCCAGTTCGTGCCGATCTCGCCCTTCATCACGCTGGCGCTCGTGATCCCGGTGATGTTCGGGGTCGGCTATGCGCTGCAGCGCTTCCTCCTGAACGCGATCTCGGTCCAGTCGATGGAGCGCAAGGGCATGTCCGCCGGGTTCGGCCTGATGTCGCCGATCCTGGTCACCTTCGGCCTGTCCATCGTCATCGCCCACGCGCTGCTCGGCGGGTTCGCCTCGGACGCGCGGATCATCCGCAACGCGCTCTCCTATTCGGCGGTGCGCCTGACCGAGGATCTGAACCTCTCGACCCTGCGGCTGATCTTCTTCGTCATCGCCGTGGCCATCCTGGTCGCCCTGCACCTGTTCCTCAGGCGGACCCATGCCGGCCGGGCGATCCGCGCCTCGGCGGACGATGCCGAGATCGCGCCGCTCATGGGCATCGCCACGCCGAAGATCAACGCGCTGGCCAGCGGCATCGCCATCGCGATTGCCGGCGTCGCCGGGGTCATGGTCGGCATGTCGCGCACCTTCCAGCCGTTCGACGGGCCGGTTTTCCTGCTGGTCGCCTTCGGCGTCGTGATCGTCGGCGGCCTCGGATCCATCGTCGGCAGCCTGGTCGGCGGCGTCCTGCTCGGCATTACCCAGGTGCTGGCGGGCACCTATTTCGGCCCGTCGGCGCAGCTCGTCGCCGGCTATATCCTGATCCTGTTCGTCCTGGCGGTCCGGCCCCAGGGCCTGTTCGCGCGGCGGCGATAGGCGCGGGCCGATGCTCGGCGGCTTCCTCGACCGATGGCTCACCGGCTGGCGCGCCCGGGCGCTGGTCGCCGCCGGGCTCGTCGTGCTGGTCCTGCTGCCGCCGGCGCTCGGGCCGAACAGCTACCTCACGCAGCTGCTGCTGACGCTCTTCGTGTTCGCCGTGTTCGGCCATGCCTGGAACCTGCTGGCCGGCTATTGCGGGCTGCTCTCCTTCGGCAACCAGGTCTATGTCGGCATCGCCGGCTTCACCATGGCGATCCTGGTCTATTACGGCGGCGTCCATGTCTGGGTCGCCATGCCGATCGCCGGCCTGGTCTCCGCCGCCTTCGCCTTCCTGCTCGCGATCCCGGTGCGCGCCAGCCTGATCGGCCCGTCGGTGCTCAAGCCGGTCGCCGTCGCGGTCGCCCTCTGGATCGGCTACGAAATCCTCGTCTACTACGATCCGTGGTGGGACGTGTTCGGCGATCCCTACGTCCGCCGGGTGATGATCCTGCTGCTGATCTTCCTCGGCGCGATGCCGCTGCTCACCCTGCAAGGCGCCTATTTCGCCGTGGCGACCTGGCTGATCGCGGCGGCGGTCGGCACCGTCTTCAACGAATGGAAGCTGGTCGGCGCCGGCGGCGGCATGCGCATCCCGTCCTCGGTGACGCTGGAGGAGATGTATTACGTCGGCCTGATCCTGCTGGTTTTCGCGACCTGGATCATCCGGGCCCTGCTCAACAGCCGGATCGGCCTGGCGCTCACCGCCGTGCGCGACGACGCCGAGGCGGCGGGCACCGTCGGCGTCGACGTCGCCAAGGTCAAGCTGCTCGCCTTCGTCCTGTCCGGGGCGCTCACCGGCCTTGCCGCCAGCCTCTATTTCGTCGAGGCGGTGTCGCTGACGCCGCCGTCGGCCTTCACGGTCTTCTGGTCGGCCTATTTCGTGTTCGTCGTCGTCGCCGGCGGCATGGGCAGCCTGTCCGGCCCGGTCGTCGGCGCGCTGATCTTCGTCGTCATCGACCGGCTGCTCTCCGGCTGGCTCGACCAGCCGTTGCTCGTGCTCGGGCTGGCCTCGGTCATCGTGATCCTGGTGCTGCCGCGCGGCGTCGTCGGCGCGCTCGACGTGCTGCGCGGCGCGCGCGACGCCCGCTCGGCCTGGCGCGAACTGTTCGAGGCGACGGCGCTGGCCGACCTGATCGGCCGGCTCGGCCGCCATCGCCGCAGCCGCGACGGCAACGCGGTCGTCGCCGCCTTCCTGGTGCCGGGCACGCCGCTGCCGCTGCTGCGGCCCGACGCGCCCGGCTGGAAGGCCCTGCTCGACGGATACGGGGACGCCGCCCGGTCGCTCGAAAAGGCGCGGCCCGACGTTCTTCTCGTCTACTCGACCCAGTGGATCGCGGTGCTCGACCAGCTCTGGCAGACCCGGCCGCGGGTGCGCGGCATCCATGTCGACGAGAACTGGCACGCCTTCGGCGACCTGGCCTACGACTTCGACATCGACGCCGAACTCGCCCAGGCCTGCATCGACCAGTCCGACGATATCGGCGTGCGCTCCAAGCCGGTCAACTACGACCGCTTCCCCATCGATACCGGCACGATTGTCGCGGCGAACCTGCTCAACCCGGAGTCGCGGCGGCCCCTCGTCCTGGCGTCGAACAACCTCTACCACGACGGCGCACTGACCGGGCGGCTGGCGGCGCTTGCGGTGCAGTGCGCGGCCGAGCAGGGCAAGCGGGTGGCGCTGATCGGCGTCGGCGGCCTGTCCGGCGCGGTGCACCGGCGCGAGATCGACCCGGCCGAGGACAGCTTCGCCGGCGACGCCGACGACCACTGGAACCGCCGCCTGCTCGACGCGCTGATCGCCGGCGACGTCTCGCAGCTCCGCGCCCTGCTGCCCGACTATGCCGCCAACGCCCGGGGCGACATGGGCATGAAGCATCTGGAATGGCTGCTCGGCGGGGCCGGGCCGCAATGGCGCGGCGCCTACGTCCATGCCTACGGGCCGGTCTGGGGCAGCGGCGCGGCGGTGGTCGAACTGGCGCTCGACGACCGGCTGGCCCGGCGCGGCCGGGCGCGCGGCATCCCCGCCGAGGCCAAGCGCCGGCTGACGGTAAGCGGCGCGGCGCCGGAGCCTGCCGCCCGGGCCGGCCCGCCCCCCACCCCCCCCCACCCCGACAGAACCCGCCCCGCCCCCGCGCCCCGCGCCGCCCCGCCCCGGCGGGCCCCCCCGCGC
>VXNK01000044.1 GCA_009840595.1 Rhodospirillaceae bacterium
GGGCGGGCCGCGCTGTCGGAACTTTCGGGCGTGGAAGCGGACATCGGACGGCGATGGAGCGGGCGTTCGGTGGGACGGTCGGTCGGTCGAAGTGCGCGGCCGGATTGCTTTGGACGGGCAATTCGTGTCTTGACGGCAAGCGCCTCCCTACCACATAGCCGCCTCACCAGAATTTCGCATGGCGCAGGTTGCCGCCGTCCGGCGCCCCGCCAACGGATTGCACCCAGCTTTCCCGCTACGATCCGGAGACCTGCCTTGGCTGACGCCGAACTCGGACAAAAACGCGCCTGCCCTTCGTGCAGCCGAAAATTCTACGACCTGGCGAAGGTGCCGGCGGAGTGCCCCTATTGCGGCGCAACCTTCAATCCGGACGACCTGATCCGCGGCCGCAACCGCAAGCCCGCAGCGCCCGAGGAAGCCAAGAGCAAGGCTGCCGAGAAGCCCGCCGGCGACGGCGAAACGCCGGAGGAAGAGGTGACATTGCCGGAAGGCCTGGAAGACGTCGATGTCGACAGCGACGGCGACGAGGACGACGACGTCCTGGAGGATGCGTCGGATCTGGGCGAGGACGATTCCGATCTCGACGAAGTGATGGAGCATGTCGAGAAGCCGGAGAAGGAGGCCTGATCCGGTCCGGTCCGGTCCGACCCGGTCCGGCCGGGGGTGTCAGGGGTAAAGCACTTCGGTGCGCCAGCCTTCGCCGTCGCGGCGGTAGACCAGGCGGTCGTGCAGGCGGAACTGCCCGTCCTTCCAGAATTCGTAACAGCGCGGAACGAGCCGGAAACCGCTCCAGTGCGGCGGCCGGGCGACCTTGCCGACGGCGAATTTCGCCGTAAAGACGCCGACCCGTTTCAACAGCTCGGCCTTGCCCGCCATCGGCCGCGATTGCTCCGAGGCCCAGGCGCCGATCTGGCTGCCCCGGGCGCGGGTCGCGAAATAGGCGTCGGCCTCGGCGTCGCTCACCGGCTCGACCTCCCCTTCGACGCGCACCTGCCGGCGCAGCGATTTCCAGTGGAAACACAGCGCCGCCGGGGGATGGGCCAGCAGTTCCACGCCCTTGCGGCTTTCGAAGTTGGTGAAAAAGACGAAGCCGTCGGCGTCCGCATCCTTCAGAAGCACCATCCTGACCGACGGCATGCCGTCCGCGCCGACCGTGGCCAGCGCCATCGCGTTGGCGTCGTTGGGCTCGGCGTCGCCGGCTTCGGCAAACCAGGCGTGAAACAGGTCGATCGGTTCGGCGGTCGGTTCGATGCTCATGGCGGCTACTATAGGCCCCTGCGCCCGCCCCGGATACACGCCCCGGATATCGGCGGCGGCCGGCAAATTCGTGCGACGGTTTCCGGCGGTCCGGGCGTATAACACGGTAACGGGATCGGTTCGGATTGCGCGCGCCGGCTTGGCGCCGGTTCGCGGCATTGGCCGGTTGAGGCGCAGGAACGGGAGATCGAGCGGTGCATAAAGCGTTGTTGGCCATCGGAATGAGCGCGGCCCTTGTCCTATCGGCCTGCACGGCGAACAAGGAAATGGCCGGGGCGGCCGGCGGCGGGGTGATCGGCGCGCTCGCCGGCGCGGCGCTGGCGCGCAAGGGCGACACGAGCGGCCGCCTGGCCGGCGCGGCGATCGGCGGCCTGGTCGGCGGCTTCATCGGCAGCCGGATCGGGGCGTCGCTCGACAATCAGGACCGCGCGATGGCGGATTCGAATGCCCAGGAAGCGATGGAGCGGGGCAGGACCGGCCGGCGGCACGGCTGGCGCAACAAGTATTCGGGCAACCGCGGGTTCGTCACCCCGACCTCGCCGCCGTACCGGCTGAAGGATCGCCGGGGCAGGGTCTGGCGCTGCCGCGATTTCACCGAAACGGTGGAACTTTCCGACGGCAGGACGGAAACCGTGGAAGGCCGCCGGTGCAAGACGAAAGGCCGTCCCTGGTCGGTTGCCGCCACCTGACCGGGAGGGATCACCGCGATAGCCGGCCGGATCACCGGGAGCCGGTCATCCGGGCCCTTCAGGCTTCGCGGCTTCGCTTGACCTGTCGGTCCCGCCGGCGCCGAACAGATCGCGCAGCGATACGTCCAGCGCGGTCTGCTGCGCCGTTTCCGACCGCGCGATCAGGCCGTCCAGCCGGTCCGTCCAGACTGCCTCTTCTTCCAGTTCGCCGAGTCCGGGCCGGATGGTGATCCCGAGGTCGCGGGCGATGTCGTAGACGGTCAGCGCCGCCGGGTCGCGCGACAGGATCCAGGCGTCCTCGTTGGAGCGGGCGATATAGTGCAGCGCCTCCAGCTGTTCGAGCAGCGGCTCCAGCAGTTCGGCGGAATCCGGCAGCGGCTCCAGCAGCGTCTCGGTATCGACCGGCCGGCCGGTCGCGCCGGCCCGGTACAGCCCGTGCAGAATCACCATGGCCTGGGCGAGGCGCCGGGTCGTCCGGCTCTCGCCGGGCGGCCCGTGGCGCTGCAGGGTCAGCCATTCGGGCAGCGCGGCGGCGGTTTGCGCCCCGAACAGGACGGCGCACCACACCAGATACATCCAAATCAGCAGCAGCGGAATGTAGGACAGCGCGCCATACAGGGTTTCGTAGGACGGGAAGGCGCGGAAATAGAGCGAGAAGCCCCATTTCAGTCCGTCGTAGAGCAGCAGCGCGACGAGCGCGCCGAGCGCGGCGTAGCCGAGCCGGACCTTGCGGTAGGGAATGACCATGTAGGCGACGGCGAAGGAACCGAACAGCAGCACCGGCGGCAGCCAGCGCACGGCGGTGCTCTGGATCCAACTGCCCTCTGCGATGCCCAGATTGGCCTGCGCGAAGAGGTAGGTGGAGATCGCGATACTGCCGCCGGCGAGCAGCGGCGTGACCGTGAGCACCGCCCAGTACATCGTCATGCGCTGGACCAGCGGCCGGACCTCCGGCTGGCGCCAGATCCGGTTGAACCAGGTGTCGACCGTATCGAGCAGGATGACCGCCGTGACCGCCAGCGCGACGGTGCCCACGGCGGTCAGCTCGCGCGTATTGCGCAGGAACAGGTCGAACTGGCCGCGCACGGCCTCGACATTCTGCGGCAGGAAAATCTCGAGGATGAAGGCCAGCAGGTCGGCCCGGATCCGGTCGAACACCGGGAAGGCGGCCAGGATCGAGAAGCCGATGGCGGCCAGCGGCACGACCGCGAGCAGCGTGGTGTAGCTGAGCGAGGCCGCCGCGCTGAAATTGTGATCCTTCCAGAAGCGCAGGCAGAGATAGGCGCAGAAATCGCCCGCGGCCCGGAGTGTCCGCCCTGCGGCGGCGCCCCGGTTTTCGTTGCGGCTTTCGCTGCTGGTTCCGGCTTCCGTCATGCCCGGCGCGCTGGTTCTCCCCGATTGGACCGGCAGGCGACCATACTCCGCTTCGCCCGCCGTGTCGCGCAATCGAGCGCCTGCCGATAGAACGCCCTCCGATCGGCCGCCCTCCGATTGACCGGCGGTGCGCGCGGTGTAGGATGCACCCGCTTTTCGGCAGCATGGACGAATTCGCTACATGGCCGCACAAGCGGGACTTATGGCCGGCAGGCGCGGCCTCGTCATGGGCGTCGCCAACGACCGGTCGATCGCCTGGGGCATCGCCCGGGCCGTGGCGGACCAGGGCGCGGAACTGGCCTTCACCTTCCAGGGCGAAGCGCTCGAACGCCGCGTGCGCCCGCTCGCGGAAAGCGTCGGCGCGACGCTGGTCCTGCCTTGCGACGTCACCGAGGATGAGTCCCTCGATTCGACCTTCGCGGCGGTCGAAAAGGCCTGGGGCCGCATCGATTTCGTCGTCCACGCTATCGCCTATGCCGACAAGGACGAGCTGAAGGGCAAGTATCTCCACACCTCGAAGGACAATTTCGTCCGCTCGATGCTGGTCTCCTGCTATTCCTTCACCGACGTCTGCCGCCGCGCCGCGGCCATGATGAGCGACGGCGGCAGCCTGCTCACGCTGACCTACTACGGCGCCGAGCGGGTCATGCCGCACTACAACGTCATGGGCGTCGCCAAGGCGGCGCTGGAAGCGAGCGTGAAATATCTCGCTGTCGACCTCGGCGACCGGGGCATCCGGGTCAACGCCATCTCGGCCGGGCCGATCAAGACGCTGGCGGCCTCGGGCATCGGCGACTTCCGCTATATCCTGAAATGGAACGCCGATAACGCGCCGCTGCGCCGCAACGTGACCACCGCCCAGGTCGGCGGCGCCGGCCTGTATCTGCTGTCCGGCCTGTCGACCGGCGTGACCGGCGAGGTCCACCACGTCGACAGCGGCTATCATGTCGTCGGCATGAAGGCGATCGACGCGCCCGACCTGATCGCCGAAGCGCGCGGGACGGACTGACCGTGCCCGGCAACGCCTTCGGCACGGCGTTCCGGTTCACCACCTGGGGCGAGAGCCACGGGCCCGCCATCGGCGGCGTGGTCGACGGCGTGCCGCCGCGCCTGCCGCTGACCGAGGACGATATCCAGCCCTGGCTCGACAGGCGCCGGCCGGGCGGGTCGACATTCGTCACCCAGCGCAAGGAGCCGGACCGGGTGCGCATCCTCTCCGGCACTTTCGAGGGGCTGACCACCGGCACGCCGATCGGCCTGATGATCGAGAATGTCGACCAGCGCCCGCGGGACTATTCCGAAATCAAGGACCTGTTCCGGCCGGGCCACGCAGATTTCACCTACTGGAAGAAATACGGCATCCGCGACTATCGCGGCAGCGGCCGGGCCTCGGCGCGCGAGACCGCTATGCGGGTCGCCGCCGGCGCGGTCGCCCGGCAGGTCTTGAACGCGGCGTGGGGCGACGGGTTCCGCATCCACGGCGCGATGGTGAAGATGGGGCCGCTGGAGATCGACCGCGCGCGCTGGGACTGGGACATCGTCGCCGACAACCCCTTCTGGTGCCCGGACGCGGCGAGCGTGCCGGAATGGGAGCGCTTCCTGACCGACGTGCGCAAGGCCGGCTCCTCGGCCGGGGCGGTGCTGGAAATCCACGGCGAGGGCGTGCCGCCGGGCCTGGGCGAGCCGGTCTACGACAAGATGGACGCCGACCTCGCCAAGGCGATGATGTCGATCAACGCGGTCAAGGCGGTCGAGATCGGCGACGGCTTCGCCGGCGCGGCGCTGCCCGGCGAGGACGCCCACGACACCATGCATATGGAAGACGGCGCCATGGCGTTCGCCAGCAACCGGGCCGGCGGCACGCTGGGCGGCATCACCAATGGCGAGCCGCTGGTCGTGCGCTTCGCCGTCAAGCCGACCTCGTCGCTGCCCCGGCCGCAGCCCACGGTGACGGTCGGCGGCGAGGACGCCACGGCGACCACGAAGGGCCGGCACGATCCCTGCGTCGGCATCCGCGCCGTGCCGGTCGGCGAGGCCATGATGGCCTGCGTCCTTGCCGACCACTGGCTGCGCCACCGGGGGCAGCAAGGGCGGTAGCGGCGGCTCAGACCGGTAATTTTTTCGAACGGGCGTGGAGAGACACAGCTTCAGCCGCATCCTGCGATGCCGGCTTCACTCGTTCATCACGAGGTATTTTATAATCCAGTTCAAATCTCCACCGCGCACCTTGAGCGGCCTGATGCCGGTATGAACCGGATATCCGTAAAGAGGATGATATGCGGGCCGAACGCCGGTCTCCGAGAGAAACCCCCACTCATCGCGTAACGCCGCCTCGATCATGCCGAACAGGCCTTCGACCGTCGGAAGTTTCGATCGGGTATATGCCGGGACGGGCGACTTATCGCTGGCGAAAACCGCCTTCACGATCTTTCCCTCGCGAACCTCGACGATGAACGATCCGTTGACGGCCATACCGCAACGGCATTCCGCAGCGAGGTTCATCCAATAGTGCTTGAATCCATGGATTTTCCAGGTCGTCCTGTTCGCGTCCAGATCTGCTTCGCGCTGGTTATCGCATCCCGAGACCAGTAACAGGACTGCAACCAAACCCAGATACCGGACCATCGATCCGCTCCGCCTGTCCGGCCCGGCGCCGGCCGCGACGCCGAGCCTCTTCCCCGACGCGTAATCCGCAATGTGGGAGGGAATAAGGCGCCCGCCGCGCCGCCGGCCGCTATCCGCGCCGGGTCGCGGGGCGGTCCCGCAGGGCGAAGGCGGTTCCCCCGGCGACCAGCGCCAGCGCGGCCGTCAGGCCGAGCACGAACACGAGCGGCGCGGCCGTGCCGTCGGCGAGCAGGCCGAACAGCTGGGCGAACAGGGCGCCGCAGAACAGCTGCATGAACGAGCCGATGCCGGCGGCGGTCCCGGCGCGGTCGCCGGCCAGGCGGATCGCGCCGGCCTGGGCGTTCGACAGGCCGATCCCGTTGGCGAAGGTGATGAAGAAGGCGGGCAGGAAGATCGTCCAGAGCGTCAGCCCGCCGGCCGCGGCGAACAGGGCGAACGCGCCGACGGTCGCCGCCTGGAGCAGGCTGCCGGCGAGCACCATCGTCTCGACCGGGACGCGCCCGCTCAGCCGCCCGGCGGCGAAATTGCCGAGCAGGAAGCCGGCCGGGAACAGCGGGAACAAATAGCCGTAGATTTCCGGGGAATGGCCCAGATAGTCGATGACGACGACGGCGGAGGCCGGTGCGGCGACGAAGAAGGCGCCCGAGGTCGCGCCCGACTGCCAGACGAAGGCCTGGAGGCGCAGATTGCCGAGCAGGGCGCCATAGTCGCCGAGCAGGCCGGCCGCGCCGCCGCCGGGCTTGCGCGCCGCCGGCGGATGGGATTCGGCTACGGCGAGAAAGACGCAGAGCGCGATGACCAGGCCGGCCAGCGCGGCGAAGACGAGCACGCTGCGCCAGCCGTAACCGGCGACCAGCCAGCCGCCGAGCGGCACCGAGAGCATCGGGCCGAGGGCGAAGGCCATGGTCAGCCAGGCGATCATCCGGACCAGCCGGTCGGCGCCGTAGACATCGCGGACGATGGCGCGGGCGAGCGCCACGCCGCAGGCGCCGCCCGCCGCCTGCACGAAGCGCCCGGCGAGCAGCAGCCAGATCGTGTCCGCCATCGCGGCGAGCGCGCTGCCTGCGGCGAACAGCAGGATGCCGCCGATCAGCACCGGGCGGCGGCCGAGCCGGTCGGACAGCGAGCCGTAGGCCAGCGTCAGGAAGGCCATGACGAACAGCGGCAGGCTGACCGTCAGCTGCGCCACGTCCTCGCCGACGCCGAAGCCGGCGCGCACGCCCGGAACCGCCGGGAAGAACATCTGGAGCGCCATCGGCCCCATCGCCGTGGCGAGCACGAGGGTGGCGAACAGCAGCCCGCCGGGCCGCGCCTGGCGCGGGGCCGGTGTCTCTGAAAGCGTCATGCCACGGCCGGTGCGCGTCGCCCTTCGAGACGAGGTTTCGTGACGCGGTCCTGCGGACCGCTCCTCAACCTCTCCTCAGGATGAAGATGTAATAAGTTCGACATGTTCAACTTCATCCTGAGGAGGCCATTGAGGAGGCGCGCCAGCGCCGTCTCGAAATGGCCGTCTCGAAGGGCGCCCCGGCCCTTATCCCGCCAGCGCCGGGACCAGCCGCGCCATGGCGGCTTCCAGCTTGTCGTGCGAGATGCCGAAGCACAGCCGCATGAAGCCTTCGCTGTCCGGCCCGAAGGCCGCGCCCGGCGCGAGGCCGACCCGGGCCTCGTCGACCAGCCGGTAGGCGAGCGCGCGGCTGTCGGTTTCGCCGTCGACGGCCAGGTAGAGGTAGAAGGAGCCGTCCGGCCGGGCGAAGCGGACGTTGGGCAGCGGTGCCAGCGCATCGCACACGATGTCCCGGCCCTTATGGCAGCGCGCAATCATCTCCTCGAGATACGGCCCGCCTTCCTTCAGCGCGGCGACGGCGCCGTGTTGCAGGAAGGTCGGCACGCCGGACGTGTTGTACTGCACCAGGTTCTCGAACACCTGGCCGAGCGCCTCCGGCCCGACCAGCCAGCCGATGCGCCAGCCGGTCATCGACCAGTTCTTCGAGAAGGTGTTCACGACGACCAGCCGTTCGTCGGGTTCGCAGACCTGGAGGAAGGAGGGCGCGACGTCCATGCCGTAGACCAGCCGGCCGTAAACCTCGTCGGCGACGATCCACAGGCCGCGCTGCCGGGCGAAGTCGCGCACCGCGATCTGGTCCTCGCGGCGCATCGTCCAGCCGGTCGGGTTGCCCGGCGAGTTGATGAAGAAAGCCTTGGTCCGCGGCCCGACCGCGTCGAACAGCCGGTCGAGATCGAGCGTCCAGCCGGCGTTGCCGAGGCTGAGCGGCACGTCCACGACCCGGCCGCCGACGATATCGACCGCCGCGCCGATATTCGGCCAGACCGGCGACGGCGCCACTACCTCGTCGTCCGGGCCGAGCAGCATCTGCATGGTCTGCATGACCGCCTGCATGCCGCCGATGGTGACGATGGTGCGCTCCGGCGAGACCTCGACGCCGTAGAGCCCGCTCAGATAGGCGCCGAGCGCCCGGCGCAGGGGCGGGATGCCGCGCTGGTATGTGTAGAAGGTCTGCCCCTTGCGCAACGCCTTCATGGCGGCCTCGCCGATGAAATCCGGCGTCGGCAGGTCGCCCTCGCCGATCCACAGCGGGATCAGGTCCGGTATCTCGCGGCCGTGGTTGGCCAGCTCGACGATGCCGCTTTCCGGAATCGCCGCAATGCGCGGATTGATGGCGGCAAGAAGCTCGGCGTCGCCCATGGCAGGCTCCGGGGGTCGCGGATCGGGATGGCGGATGCGGCCGCCCTCCCTAACGCGCCCGCCGCCCGCCCGGTAGCGCGAAGAATGACACAGGCCGATGCGCCGGCGGTGACAGGCGGTAAGGTCTCCGGGCCGGACAGCGCCGACCCTTTCCGGTCTGGACGTCCGGATTGCATTTGATGTACCAATTATGGTGCATTACGATTCATGGCGGAACTTGGGAAATCGATCGTAGCCCGGTTCTATCGGCTGGCTGGCGGCCGGGAACCGGTTCGGGACTGGCTGGCGGAACTCTCGCGGCAGGACCGGAGATCGATCGGACGGGATCTGATGAAGGTCGAATTCGGCTGGCCGTGCGGCATGCCGCTCTGCCGGCCGATCGCAGGGTATCCCGGTCTGTACGAAGTACGGAGCGATCTGGCCGGCGGGCGGATCGCCAGAGTTTTCTTCCTCGTGTCGGGGAAGTCCATGGTCCTTCTCCATGGGTTCATCAAAAAGAGCCGGGCGACACCGGCGAAGGAGTTGAAGCTGGCGCAGCGCCGCATGAAGGAGCACAACCGAAATGAACCGTGAGAATCCGCGCGTCGGCTCGACGCTGGACAGCCTGCTCCGGCGCGACGACGCTTATGAGGACATCCGCAACGACGCGATCAAGGCCACGCTGGCCTACAAACTGAAGGAAGCCATGGAAGCGCAAAACATCTCCAAGGCGCGCATGGCCGAGCGCATGGAAACCAGCCGCTCGCAACTCGACCGTCTGCTCGATCCCGAGAATGAAGGCGTAACGCTGCACACCCTGAAGCGCGCCGCCGCCGCGGTCGGCATGCGTCTGAATCTCGAAATCCGGCAAATCTAGAAGGCGCTCCCGGCGCCGCCGCATGACGGAAAAAATCGCGGTCGACCTGCTTCACGACGCGAAGGCGCGGCTGGGGGAATCGCCGGTCTGGGATGCCGAAGCCGGCTGCGTCCGGTGGATCGACTGTATCGGCAAGCGGCTGCATCGCACGAATCTTGCGACCGGGGCGGCCGCGAGCGTCGATGCCGGCGAGGCGATCCACAGCATCGGCGTCTGCAACGATGGCGGCCTCGTCGCCGCGATGGCCTCCGGCTTCGGCCGGCTGGATCCGGAGACCGGTGCGTTCGACCCGCTCAGCCGGCCGGAGGAAGCGCGGCCGGATTATCATTTCAACGACGGCAAGTGCGGGCCGGACGGGCGCTTCTGGGCCGGCTCGATGCCGCGCAACTACACGGGCGCGGGCGGCCGGCTCTACCGGCTCGGGCCGGGCGGCGCGGTGGCGCGGATGGCCGACGGCTTCACCGTGCCCAACGGGCCGGGCTGGAGCCCGGACGGGACGGTCTTCTACATCGCCGACAGCCCCGCCGGCGCGATCTTCCGCTACGGATTCGACCTGGCGGGCGGCGCGTCCGACGGCGGCGTGCTAGGCCCGCGGCAGGTTGCGGTCGAGCCCGGCCTCGCGCCCGGCTGGCCCGACGGCATGGCGGTCGACGCCGAAGGCTGCCTGTGGAGCGCGCGCTGGGACGGCGGCTGCGTCGTCCGTTTCACGCCGCAGGGCTCGGTCGACCGGATCGTCGGGATGCCGGTGAGCCGCCCGACCAGCTGCGCCTTCGCCGGCCCGGGCCTCGACATCCTCGTCGTCACCTCGGGCACCGCCGGCATGGACGAGGCCGCGCGCGCCGCCGAGCCCCTCGCCGGCGGCCTGTTCGCCTTCTCCCCCGGCGTCAGCAGCGCGCCGGTCGGGACGTTCTCCGGATAGGAGTCGCCCCTTGCGACAAGCTCACGGCAGCCGCAGCAGCATCCGCACGATCCTGCGGGTGCGTTCGCTGAACAGCTTCGGCGTGTAGTAGCTCGACGCGGTGCGCTTGCCGATCTCGCCCAGGGTCGGGTAGGGCGCGATGTAGCCGGACATTTTCGCCAGGCCGATGCCGTTCTGGATCGCCAGCACCCAGGGATGGATCAGCTCGCCGGCATGGGCGCCGACGATGGTGGCGCCGAGGATTTTCCCCTTCGGCGTCGCGACGATCTTCATGTGCCCGTCGGTCCGGCGCTCGGCCTGGGCGCGGTCGTTCTCGGCGAAGCTCCAGCGCAGGACCGAGAGCCTTCCGTGCTTTTCGGCGGCCTGGGCCTCGGTCAGGCCGGCCTGGGCCAGCTCCGGCTCGGTATAGGTCACCCAGGGCAGTGCGCGGTAATCGACTTTCGCCCAGCCCATGCGGAACAACAGGCGGCGCACCAGGACGCCGGCGTGATAGCCGGCGATATGGGTGAACTGCGGCCCGCCGGCGCCGCCCCCGGCCGCGAAGATGCGCCTGTTGGAGGTGCGCAGGCCGGCATCGACCTCGACCCCGGCCCGGCCGACCTTCACGCCGGCCTTGTCGAGGTCCAGGTCGTCGACCACCGGCGCCCGCCCGGCGGCGACCAGCAGGTGCGAGCCGGTCAGCACGGTCTCTTCGCCGTCGCGGCTGACGGTGAGCGCGATGCCGCCGTCCCGCGCCTCGACCCGTTCGGCCCGCGCGCCTTCGAGGATTTCGACGCCTTCCGCCTTCAACTGGCGGCGCACGACGTCGGCCGCTTCGGGATCGTCCCGGCCCAGGATGCTGAACATTTCGACGATCGTGACCTTCGCGCCGAGGCGGCGGTGGGCCTGGGCCAGTTCGCAGCCGATCGGCCCACCGCCCATCACGAGCAGATGGTCGGGGCATTCGGTAAGGTCGAAGACCGTCTCGTTGGTGAGATAGGGCGCCTCGGCGAGGCCCGGCACCGGCGGCGCGACGGCCTTCGAGCCGGTGGCGACGACGAAGCGCTTGGCCGCGATGCGCCGCCCGTCGACCTCGAGCGCGTCCGGCCCGGTGAAGCGCGCCGAGCCCTGGATGACGTTGACGCCCAGCGCCCGGAAGCGCTCGACCGAATCGATCGGCGCGATGGCGGCGATGACACCGTGGACGTGGCGGTGGACGGCGGCGAAATCGATCTCCGGCGCCGGGGCCGCGACGCCGAAGCGCCCGGCGGTGCGCACGACCTCCGCGGCGTGGCCGGCCGCCAGCATCGCCTTGGACGGCACGCAGCCGGTATTGAGGCAGTCGCCGCCCATCGCGCCGCGCTCGATCAGCACCGTGCGCGCGCCGAGCTGGGCGCAGCCGGCGGCGACCGACAGGCCGGCGGCGCCGGCGCCGATGACGCAGATATCGACGTGTAGCGGATCGGCAGGGGAGGATTCGGTCATGGGTCCGATTTGAGGTCGTCGATGACGTCCGAAACCGCGGCGACGGTCTGTTCCGGGGTCCGGTCCCGGTCCCAGTCCTGGCGCGATTCGGCGGCGAAGGGCGTGCCGTCGAGCAGGCGGAACATGTCGGCGGCGGCGCGGTGGAAACCGTCGGGCAGGCCGGCGGCGTCGAGGGCGGCGGCGATCTCCTCCATTTCGCCGATCCAGCGCCCGGCGTCCAGCGGCAGGCGCGGCAGCATGGCGCGCTGGCGCTCGCGCACCGCGGCCTGGCTTCCGGCAAACTCCCGGTCGAGCGCTTCGGCGACGCCGAGCCGGTGCGCCGCCGTCGAAAGCGCGGCGAACAGGGTCCAACTGCCCTTGGTGAGCGCGGCGTAACACATCTTGAGGGCGGAGGCCCGGCCCGGTTCCGGCCCCAGGTCGCGCACCGTCAGCCGGTCGTCCTCCAGGAAGGCGAGGCGGCCGGCGTCGGGCCCGCTGACATAGAGCCGCGTGGCGGGCGGTGCGAGCGGCGGCCGGCCGACGATCCCGCCGTCCACGAAAGAAAATCCCGCGTCGCGCACGATGTCGCCGATGGCCAGCGCCGTCGCCGGGGCCACGGCGTTGCAATCGACGAAGAGCCTGTCCGTCGCGGCAACCGGGCAGGCGGCGACCGCGCGGGCCAATTCCGGCGCCGCGGCCGGCGGCAGGATGGAGAGGAGGATATCGGCGGCCCCGACGACCGAAGCGAGATCGCCGCCGTCCTCGATGCCGGCCTCGACGGCCAGCGCGCGGGTCTGTGCGCTCCGCCCCGCGAGGCAGGTGAGAACGCGGCAGCCCCGGTCGCGCGCCACCCGGCCGACCGCATGGCCCATATCGCCGGCGCTGAGCACGGCGACGGTCGGGCGGTCGTCTATGGGGCCCTCGCCGGGACCGTTGCGGCCGCGCGCCGGTTCATGCCGCGGCTATTCCTGTTTGACCCGGGTCCAGACCCGGGTCTGGCCGAACAGCGAGATGCCCCAGTAGCCGCGGAGCTTCAGCTTGTCGTTGCCGGGCAGGACCGTGATGTTGCAGTTCCAGGTCTTGCCGGTGGTCGGGTCGTAAAGCCGCCCGTAGTCCCAGAAATTCTCGCCGTCCGGCTGAAGCCCGGTGAAGATGTCCTGGCCGAGCAGGAGGCGGTCGCGCTTGGATTCGTCCGGGTTGTTGATGTCGCGCGCCTCCGGCTGGCTGCTCCAGACCAGCCTGCCGCACAGCTTGTCGCCGCATTCGTAGATTTTGACGTGGCCCTTCTCGCCGGAATCGCTGATCCCGAGCCAGACGCCGAGCGGCGACAGCTTCTCCGCCGCGCCCGCCGTCCCGCCGGTCAGAAGGGCCGCCGCGACGAACATCGCCGCCACGGCCGGGGCGCGGACCTTCATCGCACGTTTCAATGCCATCCCCATTTTGCCCGCCGTCACAAAGGCGGGCCTCCCGTCCTCTTCGTCTGGAGCGGGCGACGGGGTTCGAACCCGCGACCCCGAGCTTGGGAAGCTCGTGCTCTACCGACTGAGCTACACCCGCACAAAATACCGACCCGCCGGCGCCCGCTTAGCGCGCGGGCGCAGCCTTTCCTGTTTACCCGCCGCACCGCCCGCGGGCAAGGCGCGGCGCCCCCGGCGACAGGGCCCGGCGGCAGGATATGACGGCCTTTTGATCGGCCGGGCGGTCCGGACAGGGCTATGACTGGCCGCTCCGCCGCCTATATGGTGCAGCATGACCCCCGCCGCCCCGGCGCTCCGCGAGGACCGCCCCGCCCTCGACACGGCCAAATTCCGCGATCCGCTCCGTACGGCGGACGGCCAGGCGCGCGCGCATGTCGGCCTGCGGGCGCTGGAGACCCTGTGGTTCAACACCGGCACCCTGTGCAACCTGGCCTGCGGCAACTGCTATATCGAATCGAGCCCGACCAACGACCGGCTGAGCTACCTGACGGCCGAAGAGGTCGGCGGTTATCTCGACGAGATCGCGCGCGACGGCCTGCCGGTGCGCACCGTCGGCCTGACCGGCGGCGAGCCCTTCATGAACCCGGAGATCGCGGACATCCTGGAGCGCATCCTCGGCGCCGGGCGCGAGGCGCTGGTCCTGACCAACGCCATGCGGCCGATGATGCGCCATGCCGACGCGCTGTCCGAACTTCGCGAACGCTTCGGCGGCCGGCTGATGCTGCGCGTCTCCGTCGACCATTACGCCGAGGCCCTGCATGCGCTGGAGCGCGGGCCGCGTGCCTGGGCGCCGATGCTCGAGGGCCTGAAATTCCTGTCCGACAACGGCTTCGCCGTCAGCGCGGCCGGCCGGACCGTGTGGCGCGAGAGCGAGGCCGACTTGCGCGCCGGCTATGCCCGGCTGTTCGAACGCGAAGGCATCGGCATCGACGCAGCCGATCCCGCGGCCCTGGTCCTGTTCCCGGAGATGGACGCCGCGCTCGACGTGCCGGAAATCACCGAAGCGTGCTGGGACATTCTCGGCGTCGATCCCGGCGCCATGATGTGCGCCGCCTCGCGCATGGTGGTGAAGCGCCGGGGCCACGACCGGCCGGTCGTCATGCCCTGCACGCTGCTGCCCTACGAGGAGGACTTCATCCTCGGCCGGTCGCTCGCCGAAGCGGCCGGCCCGGTGCCGCTCAACCACCCCCACTGCGCGCGCTTCTGCGTCCTCGGCGGTGGCAGCTGCTCGGGCTGATCCGCCGGACCTGTCACCTGTGTAACCGGTCCGGACCGTTAACCCTGTAACCGGTTTGCACCGCTCGAATTCCCCTCGGGGGAACCCTCTGCAAAAAGGGCCAGGCCGCCGCAACCTTGTCCTTCCCCCTCTTCAGAGGGGGAAGTGGCCGAGCGCAGCGAGGTCGATGGGGGTGTCCCTGCGCCTGTAGGGCGTGCGGGCGCGGGCGCACCCCCTCCTGGCCTCCCCCTCTGAAGAGGGGGAGGGATGGGAGAGCGTTCGTTGTCGGATACTCGCGGCCTTTCGCAGAGGATTTCTCAGGAAAGGGGGCCGCATCGCGCCGAATCCGGATAAGGCAACCGGGCGCGGGTGGACAGGGGAGCGCGCCTCCAGTAAGCGTCGGCTTCGTGAGCACCGACCGGCTTTCTTCCCGGCTCCCTTGCGTTCCCGTCCCGGAGGGCGGCGGGCCGGCCGGTCCTGCCTCCGGCGTTTCCGCCGACGTTTCGGAAGGGGATCTGGCGGCGCTGGCCCACGCGCTCGCCGCCTGCGCGGCGCGCGGCGACACGATCGCGCTCAGCGGGCCGCTCGGCGCCGGCAAGACGACCTTCGCCCGGCATTTCATCCGCAGCTACGCGCAGCGCCGGGGCGGCGCGGCCGAAGAGGTGCCGAGCCCGACCTTCACCCTCGTCCAGTTCTACGGTTTCGGCGACGACGCGGTCTGGCATATCGACCTGTACCGCATCGGTGCGCCGGAGGAGCTGTGGGAAATCGGCTTCGAGGAGGCGCTGGCCGGCGGCATCTGCCTGATCGAATGGCCGGAGCGCGCCGGACCCCTGCTGCCCGACCGGCGCATCGATATCGCCCTGGAGCATACCGGCGATCCGGCGCGGCGGCGCATATCCGTGGACGACCGCACGGGTGAGGACGGTGGCGATGAGGCGCCGGGCCGGCTGAAGCCGCTGTTCGACCGGCTGGCCGAGGTCCGTGCCGCCGCTGCGGAAGCCGAACCGCGCGACCGGGCCCGCCGCGCCTTCCTCGCCGGCACGGACTGGCGGGACGCGCCGATGACGGCGCTCTCCGGCGATGCCTCCTTCCGGCGCTATTTCCGCCTCGCCGGCGGGCCGTCCCCGGCCCTGCTGATGGACGCGCCGCCAGCACACGAGGATGCCGCGGCCTTCGTGCGGGTTGCCCGGCATTTGTGCGACCTCGGCTTCAGCGCCCCGGAAATCCATGCCGAAGATCCGGCACAGGGCTTTCTCGTCATCGAGGATTTCGGCGACGCGACCTTCACCCGCCGGCTCGCCGAAGGCGCGGACGAGGACGCGCTGTACCGGCTTGCGGCCGACACGCTGATCGCGCTGCACCGCCATCCCGACGCGGCTTCGGTCGACGTTCCGCCCTACGATACGGCGGCGTTGCAGCGCGAGGCCGACCTGCTGATCGACTGGTTCCTGCCGGCGGTCACAGGCGCGCCGACGCCCCCGGCGGTCGCCGCCGAATACCGCGCGGTCTGGCGCAGCCTCTATCCGCTCGCCGAGACCGCGCCGCCCACCCTGGTCCTGCGCGACTATCACGTCGACAACCTGATGGAGCTGCCGGGCCGGGCCGGCGTCGCCGCCTGCGGCCTGCTCGATTTCCAGGACGCCGTGATCGGCTCGCCGGCCTACGACCTGGTCTCCCTGGTCGCCGACGCGCGACGCGACATCCGCCCGGCGCTGCGCGACGCAACGGTAGAGCGCTATCTGGCGGCCTTCCCGGCCCTCGACCGGGCGGACTTCCTGGCGGCGGCGGCCATGCTCTCGGCCCAGCGCAACTGCAAGATCATCGGCATCTTCACCCGGCTCATGGCGCGCGACGGCAAGCCGGTCTACCTGCAGCACATCCCGCGGGTCTGGCGCCTGCTCGAGGCCGATCTCGCCCACCCGGCGCTGGCGCCGGTCAGGGCGTGGCTCGACGATGCGATCCCGCCCGCCCTGCGCATCGCGCCGCACTTCGGAGACCGGCCGTGACCGCGCCGCGCACGCCGCCCGACACGGCTCCCGATGCGGCCCTTGAGACCGCCCCCGATACGGCCCCCGATACCGCAATGCTGCTCGCCGCCGGCCTCGGCACGCGGATGCGGCCGCTTTCCGGGGCCGTGCCCAAGCCGCTGCTCGAGGTCGGCGGCCGGACCATGCTGGACCGGACGCTCGACAAGGCGGTCGAGGCCGGCGTCACCCGCGCCGTCGTCAACACCCACCATCTGGCGACGCAGATCGAACGGCGGCTGGCGGCGCGCACCGCGCCGGAGATCGTCGTCAGCCACGAGCCCGAAATCCTCGATACCGGCGGCGGCGTGCTTAACGCCCTTGGCCTGCTGGGCGACGCGCCCTTCTTCGTGCTCAACAGCGACACGGTGTGGGAGGACGGGCCGACCCCGGCGCTGCGCCGCCTCGCCGGGGCCTGGGACCCGGCGGGCATGGATGCGCTGCTGCTGGTCCACCCGACGGTCGCCGCCACGGGCTATGCCGGCGACGGCGATTTCTTCATGGATATCGAGGGCCGGCTGGTCCGGCGCGGCGAGGCGGAAATCGCGCCCTTCGTCTTCACCGGCAGCCAGATCCTCAGTCCGGCCCTGTTTGACGGCATGGCGCCGGGCGTCTTCTCCCTCAACCGGGTCTACGACCGCGCGCTCGAACGCGGGCGCCTGTACGGCATCCGGCACGACGGCGCCTGGCACCATGTCGGCACGCCGGACGGCTTCGAGCGGGTCAGCCGGCTCTACGCCCATATCGCGCCCCATATCGCACAGGGCGAGGCCGCCGCGCCGCCGGCCCAGGCCGACCTGTTCGACGCCGGCTGACCGCGCCATGACCGGGACCGGCAAAAGGGCGGCGGACGGCGGGCCCGCCCGAAGCGTCTACACCATCCCGCCCCAGCGGGATTTCGTCACGGCGCTGGCGCGCGGCCTCCTCGACCGGTTTGGCAGCGCGCCGGAGGGCCTGGCGCCGGTCCTGGTCCTGCTGCCGACGCGCCGCGCCTGCCGCACCCTCCGCGAGGCCTTCCTGCGGCTGAGCGGCGGCGCGCCCCTGCTGCTGCCAAGGATGCGCCCGATCGGCGATGTCGACGAGGACGATCTTGCGCTCTCCGCCGGCGAGGACCTGCCGCCCGAGGACGGCGCGCTGTTCGAGACGCCACCGGCGATTCCCGAGCTGAAACGGCTGCTGCTGCTCGCCCGGCTGATCCTCGAGCGGGAGCGCGACGCCTCGGCGGAGCAGGCCGTGCTGCTCGCCCAGGCGCTGGCGCGGCTGCTCGACCAGGCCCAGACCGAGCGGCTGTCCTTCGACCGCCTGGCCGAACTGGCGCCCGAAGAACTGTCGGTCCACTGGCAGGAGTCGCTCGATTTTCTGAAGATCGTCACCGAGGCCTGGCCCGCGGTTCTGGAAGACAACGCGGCGATGGACCCGGCGGCGCGGCGCAACCTGCTGCTGGAGCGGCTGGAGCGGCGCTGGGCCGAGGCCGCGCCGGACCATCCGGTGATCGCGGCCGGCTCGACCGGCAGCATACCGGCGACGGCCGACCTGCTGGCGCGTGTCGCGGCGCTGCCGGACGGCCAGGTCGTCCTGCCGGGCCTGGACCGCCATCTCGACGAGGAAAGCTGGGCGGCGGTCGAGGCCGACGAGGGCCATCCGCAATTCGGCCTCGCCCGGCTGTTGCAGCGGCTCGAAATCGGGCGGGAGGATGTGCAGGACTGGCCGGAGCCGGCCGCGGCGGACAGCGTCCGTTGCGAGGCGACGCCCGCGCGCGTCCGCCTGGTCGCCGAGGCCCTGCGGCCGGCCGGGACGACGGAGGCCTGGGCGCGCCGGCCGCTCGACGGCGATACGCTGGCCGCCGCGCTCGGCCCGGATCTCGGCCGCGTCGTCTGCCGCGATCCGGGCGAGGAGGCGCGGGTCATCGCGCTCGCCTTCCGCCGGACCCTCGATACGCCGGGCAAGACCGCCACCCTGGTCACGCCGGACCGCGACCTCGGCCGGCGGGTCGCCGCCGAAATGCAGCGCTGGGGCGTGACCGTCGACGATTCCGCCGGCGTGCCGCTTGCCGCCACGCCGCCGGCCTCCTTCCTGCTGCTTCTCGCCCGCGCGGTCGAAGACGGGCTCGCGCCGACCGGCCTGCTCGCCCTGCTCAAGCATCCGCTGTGCGCGGCCGGGCAGCCGTTGGCGGACACGCGGCGGCAGGCCCGCGCCCTCGAACGGGCGGCGCTCAGGGGGCCGCGGCCGGAGGCCGGGATCGCCGGGCTGCGCCGCCGGCTCGCCGCCGCGCGGGACGACCGGTTCGGACCGGGCCCGGCGGTCTGCGACGTCGCCGCTGCCCTGGTCGACCGGCTCGACGGACTGCTGGCGCCGCTACTGGCCGGTGAGCCGCCCGCCATGCCGGACTACCTGCGCGCGCTGTGCAGCGCCGCGGCGACGCTGGCGGCGACACCGGACGACCCGGCCGGCCGGCGCCTGTGGGCCGGCGACGCGGGCGAGGCGCTGGCCGGCTTCATCGACGAGCTGGCCGATGCGGGCGCCGTGGTGGCCCCGGACGCGCTGCACGATCGCGCTGCGCTGCTTGCCACGCTCATGCTCGGCCGGGTCGTGCGGCCGCGCTACGGCGCCCATCCGCGACTGGCCATCCAGGGTCCGCTCGAAGCCCGGCTGCACCATGCCGACCTGACCATCCTGGGCGGGCTGAACGAAGGCGCCTGGCCGCCCGAGGCGCCGGTCGATCCGTGGATGAGCCGGCCGATGCGCCAGCGGTTCGGCCTGCCCTCGCCGGAGCGCCGGACCGGCCTGTCGGCGCACGATTTCGCCCAGGCGTTCTGCGCGCCGGAGGTCCTCGTCACGCGCAGCGAAAAGGTCGGCGGCAGTCCGGCCGTCGCCTCGCGCTGGCTGCAGCGGCTCGACACGGTGCTCGAAGGCGCGCTCGACGCCCGGACCCTCGAAGGCATCCGGAGCCGGGACGGCGCGCTGGTTGCGCTGGCGCGGCAACTCGACCGGCCGGCGCGGGTCGAAAGCTGCGCCCGGCCGCAGCCGCGCCCGCCGGTCGCCGACCGGCCGCGCAAGCTGTCGGTCACCCAGATCGAGCGCTGGCTGCGCGATCCCTACACGATCTACGCCCGCCACATTCTGCGCCTCAAGCCGCTCGACGACATCGACGCCGACCCCGGCGCGCTGGAGCGCGGCATCATCCTGCACGACGTGTTCGAGGCGTTCGTGCGCGACCACCCGGCCGGGCCGCTGCCGCCGGATGCGCTGCCCAAGCTGCTGGCGCTGGGCCGCGCGCGGTTCATAGACCTCGCCCACGCGCCCGGCGTCGCGGCGCTCTGGTGGCCGCGCTTCGAGCGGGCGGCCGAAGCCTTCGTCGCCAGGGAGGCGGTCCGGCGCGCGGCGATCCGAAGCTCCCATGTCGAGGTCGACGGCCGGATCGAAATTGCGGCGCCGGGCGGGCCGTTCACCCTGACCGGCAAGGCCGACCGCATCGACCTGAAACGCGACGGCGGCGCCGAAATCCTCGACTACAAGACCGGCAGCCTGCCGAAGGTCAGGGACGTCGCCTCCGGCTTCAATCCGCAGTTGGCGCTGGAAGGGCTGATGCTGCGGCGCGGCGGGTTCGCCGATCTGCCGGCGGCGGCCGATGCCGCGGACCTGACCTACTGGCAGGTCAGCGGCGGCCGGACACCGCTGGATATCAGGCCGGCCGCCGGCAGGGAGGTGCCGGCCGCGGACCTGATCGACGGTGCGGAAACGGGGCTGGCCCGCCTGGTCGCGGCCTACGACGATCCCGGCAGGGCCTATGCCGCCCGGCCCGCCAGCGCGTACGCCCTGGCCTACAACGACTACGAGCATCTGGCGCGCATCCGGGAGTGGGCGCTGGCGGAGGCGGGCGACTGAGCCCCCCCCCCCCCCCCCACAGTCGAAAATCAAACAAACAAGCCACACGCCCACGGGGGTGTAGCG